>NZ_FSRL01000001.1:309750-619500 GCF_900142295.1 Vannielia litorea | reverse complement strand
CGACGCGAACGGCGTCGAAGTGCTGCCCACCGACGAGGTCATCACCGAAGACGAACTGCTCTCCTGAGCAGGCGTCCGGAGCCCGGGCGAAGCCCCTGAGGGCTTCGCCACATCCCCGTCAGCCCCGGCCCGTGTCGAAGGCCGGGTGCCAGCGGATCTCACCGCGCGGCGCGGTGACGCCAAAGCCGAGGCCCATGACATGGTGCGTCGGCAGCCCCGGCGAGGTCAGCCCCTCGCGCGGGGCAAAGCCGAAGCGGCCGTAGTAGCCCGGATCCCCCACCAGCACCGCCCCGTCAAACCCCGCTGCCGCGAGCCGCGCCAGGGCGGCCCGCATCAGACCCGAGCCGATGCCCTCACGCTGCCGGTCGGGCCGCACGGCGACCGGGCCGATCCCGACCCAACCGCTGCGCCCGCCCAGCCGCACCTCCGAGGCCGCGACCTGCCCCAGAAGGCCGCCCGGTTCTGCGGCCACCAGCGAGAGCACCAGCGCGCCGCTGTCCCGCAGCCCGGCCAAGAGCGCCGCTTCGGTGCCGTCGGAATAGGCCTTGCCCGCGAAGGCCGCCGTCACCAGCGCCCCGATCGCTCCGGCCTCTTGCGGCCGCTCGTCCCTGATCTCCATCCGGCGCTCCTCAGGCTGCATTGTCCGGCTGCGCCCGCACCGCGCGGCGCCCCCTGCGCGAGATCCGATAGGGCGCACCGCCCCGGCTCTCGATGAAGCCCCGCTTGCGCAGCCGCTGGAAGAGCGCGAGGCCGCAGCCCTCCAGCACCAGCCCGTCATGGGTGAAGCAGGTCACGTCCAGCACCTTGCCGCCCGCACCCCGCTCATGGCGGATCACGCCACCGCGGGCCAGCACATGCAGCGCCCGCTGTTCGTCTTTCGAAATGTTCATGGATGTCTCTGGATTGCACAAAAGATCGAGCAGACCCTCCCGGGGCCTGTCCCTTCTCTCAGCTGCCACCCGCGCGGGGCGGCGACCTCATGCAGTCTCTGGCATCAAAACTCCATGGCCCGAACGCCGGGCCCATGCCCCATCGTGCCGCAACCCGTCTCACCGCGCAAGCCCGCGATGAGCGGCCGCGCCGCAGGAAAGGCCCCGAAGAGCGGCCCGCCTACTTGGCGAAACCCAGCTCCATCTCGGCCCGCCACAGCCGCTCCTCGGCGCTGGCATCGGCCATCCGCAGCGCCTCCAGCACCTTCTCGTGCCCCTTGGCCTGCTCGAACCGCGCGCCCCAGCGCTTGTCGAGATGGATGAACTCCCAGATCTGGTCGAGCGTCATGCAGCCAAAGCTCTCGGCCCGGTCGTAGGCATCCGCAACCCGCGCGGCGCGCTCCTCCGGGGTCCGGCCCGGCATGTCGGCGGCCAGCTCGTTGATCGCCCGCCGCCGCAGGCCGCGCCCGTGATGGCCCGCCAGCTCGTCATATTGCGCCGCCGACAGACGCAGCCGGCCAAAGCCCGGCGGGGCGTTGTGGCTGGGGTTGGTGGTGTGGGTCACCTCGCCGCCCGGCGGCTGCATCGCCACCGAGAGCGCCGCGCCAAAGAGCTGCCCCCGCTGCGCCTCGTCCAGCACCGGGATCAGCAGCGACATCACGTTGGGGTCGCCATGCCGGAACAGCACCGTCTCCCAGCCCGCGCTCCGGTCCACCGCGCCCACCTGGCGGCGCCCGATGATCGGCTCGGCGCGGTTGGCCGGGATCTCCACCAGGTTCAACCGCCGCAGATGGGCAAAGATGTTGTCCGCCGTCTTCACCCCCTGGTCCGGCCAGTCCCACCAGACCACGGCGGGAACGCCCGCGCAGACATCCGTCACCTGCTCCACCGCAAAGAGGTTCGGACAGGCCACCAGATGCGGCCCCCGGCCCAGCGCGGGCAGGTCGATCTCGTCGGTGAACAGCGGCAGCGCCTCCAGGCCCACATCCCGGATCCGGCCCGGCAGGTCGTCAAAATGCGCCCCGTCGATGACGGCGAAGATCCGGCCCTGCAAGCGCCGCAACAGGCTGCCCAGGTGGTCCTTGGGTGCGTTGTCACTCATCGGGGGGCCTCCGCGCTACCGTTGCGGCACATGCCTAGCACCGCTTGCCGGAGGGCGGAAGGGCCGCGGCCCTCAGGCCGAGGCCGCCGCGCCCGGCAGCAGCTCGCCGATCTTCACCGACCGCGCCCAGAACCGCCACAAAAGCAGCACCCCCGCCGTCGCCAGCCCCATGGCGAGGCCGAACCACACGCCCATCCCGCCGTAGCCCGCCGGAAAGCCCAGCGCCCAGGCCAGCGGTGCGCCGACGCCCCAGTAGGAAACGGCGGCGATCCACATCGGCACCCGCATGTCCTGCACGCCGCGCAGCAGGCCCATCGCCGTCACCTGCGCCCCGTCGAAAAGCTGGAACAGCGCCGCCATGGCCAAGAGCCCCACGCCGGTGGCCAATATCGCGTCCCGCGCCGGTTCCGCCGGGTCCACGAAGAGCCCGATCAGGAAGGCCGGGAAGGCCAGGTAGGCCGCCAGCGTCACCACCGCCCAGGCGATGCTGAGCGCGATCGACACCTGCGCGCCGCGCCGCAGCCCCGGCTCGTCCATCCGGCCAAAGGCCTTGCCCGCGCGGATGGTGGCCGCGTTGGAAAGGCCGAGATGCACCATGAAGGTCGCACTGGCGATCTGGATCGCGATGCCATGGGCGGCGAGCGCGATGGTGCCGATCCAGCCCATCAGGAGCGAGGAAAAGGCGAAGAGCCCGACCTCTGCGAGGAGCGTCAGGCCAATCGGCCAGCCCAGCGCAAAGACCTGCCGCAGCGCACCCGCATCGCCCCGCCAGAGCCGGTGAAAGATGCCATGCTCGGGAAAGATCCGCACCGCGTAAAGCGCCAGCAGCACCGCCGAGAGCAGGTGGCCGGCAAGCGAGGCCCAGGCCGCACCGATCAGCCCCAGCTCCGGCGCGCCCAGCTTGCCGAAGATCAGCACCCAGTTGAGGAACACGTTCACCACTGCCGCCACGATCGCGATCCAGAGCAGCACGCTGGTGCGCTCCAGCGCCGAGAGGTAGCTCTTCAGCACCATGGTGACGAGCGCGGGCAGCAGCGCCACGCCGGCGATGTGCAGGTAGCCCTCCGCCATGGCCGCCAGCTCCGGGTCCTGCCCCAGCGCCACCAGGATCGGGCCGGAAAACCAGAAGGCCGGCTGGAATGCCGCCCAGGCCAGCGCCGAGAGCCAGAAGCCCATCCGCGTCACCCGGCGCAGCCGCTGCACGCCCTCCTCTCCGCGCTCGCTCGCCTCCGCGACGAGCGGCAGCACCGCCTGGCTGAAGCCGATGGAGAAGATGAAGGCCACGATCCAGAAGGTGCCGGCCAGCACCATGGCGGCAAGGCCGGGGATCGAGTACCAGCCCATCATCAGCGTGTCGGTGATCTGGATCGCCATCTGCGCCAGATGCCCGCCGACGAGCGGCAGCCCGAGGAGCAGAATCGCCTTCGCGTGCCCCGCATATGTCATCTGATCGCGCATGGCCCCTGCTAGGGCTTTGCCGCTGCCGGGGCAAGACCCATGCTGACAGCAGCGATCTCCTGCGCAGGCCGCGCGGCAGGGCTCACGGCCCGGCCCGCGGCGGGCGGGCCAGGGCCTCGTGCCGCATCAGGGCCCTAGCGGCCCTTCTTCTCGCCCAGCGTGATCGGTTTCACCGCGCCCGAGTTGGCCGTGGCCAGCACCTTGGGCTTTTCCTGCTTGGGCTTCTTCGCTTCCTTGTTGCCGCGCTTGTTGTTGCCTTTTCCCATCACGTCCTCGCTCGATGCAAAACCGCTCCGGCGACATGCCGGGCGGGGGCGTTGCTCAGAAAAATCAGGGTTGCCTGGATCGCGCCAGGGCGATGACTTCGATGAGTCGCACGCGGCACCCCCCTGGGGCGCATCGCGCTCCCGCAGCCTAGGCCTGCGCCCGCGCGGCTGCAAGGGGCTTGCACGCCCCCACGCAGGGCCCTGGCCCTCCGCTAAAGCGCCCGCATCAGCAATTGCCCGGCCACCAGCACCACCACGGCCCCCGCCGCCAACTCCAGCACCGGCCCGGCGATCCTGAGCGCCGCCCCGCGGCCCTCCAGCGCCGACCAGGTGCCCTCGCGCAGCGTCACCGCCATGACCGCCACGGCGATCGTCACCAGCGCCGTGCCCAGCCCCATGGCAAAGGCCCCCGCCACACCGGCCCCGGCCAGCCCGAGCCGCCAGGTGATGACAAGCAGAAACAGCGCGCCCGTGCAGGGCCGGATCGCGATGCCCGCGATCAGAATGGCCATGTCCCGCAGGCTGCCCGCGCTCTCGACCTGCTCAAGCGTCGGCCCGTGGGCATGGCCGCAGGTCTCGCAGACGGCGCCCCCGTGGTCGTGCCCGTGGTCGTGCCCTTGGTCGTGCCCGTGGTCGTGTTCGTGTTCGGGGTCGTGCCCATGGTCATGCACGTGCCCGTGCCCGTGCCCATGTTGGGCGTGTCCGTGGTCATGGCCCTGCCCGCCGTCCTTCGCCCGCCGCAGCAAGCTGCGTAGCCCGCGCCACACCAGCCAGGCCCCGATCAGCGCAATCGCCCCGTAACTCGCGGGCGCCAGCACCTCCTCGGTCAGCCCCTCCACCCGGTCGCCGCCCCAGCCCAGCAGGGCAATCGCGCCATAGACCAGCAGCACCGCGCCGCCCGCCTGCGCCAGCGACGACAGCAGCGCCAGGACCGAAAGCTTCACCAGCGGCACCCGCCGCCCCAGCCCGTAGCCGCCGATCAGCACCTTGCCATGGCCGGGCCCCGCGGCATGCACCACCCCATAGGCAAAGCAGAGCCCGATCAGCCCCCAGATCGCCGCCGGCTGGCCGGCCTTCAAGGCCCGGATCGCGCCCGCCATGCTGCCTTGAAATTCCTTCTGCGCAGCCGCCCCCCAGCGCCCCAGCGCCTCCACCGCGCCGCTCGCCCAGAGCCCTGCCAGCGCAAGCGCCAGCAGCGCGGCCGCAATCACGAGCCCGCGTCGCACGCCACCCGGACTTCCTGTGCAAACATGTCGCCCACGGGCGGAAACTCCGCCTCGTCGAACCCCTGGGCCTGGGCATCGCCCATCAGCTCCTCCAGCGCGACCTGAAGCTGCTCCGCGGCGGCGTCGTAATCGGGCACCCAAAGCTCCGCCCGGCACCCCTCCCGGCCCGTCAGGGCGGTCTCCGAAACGATCTCGTAGGCCGAGTAGTAGCTCGGATCATAGGGCGAAAGCACGACCACCTTCCTCGGGTCCACCGGCTCCGCCAGCCGCCGCAGGTGGCTCGAAGACACCTTGCCTTCGGCGTAGCCCGCGCTCACCTCCTCCGGTGCCCCGAGCGCCACGCGCACCCCGTCGACCGTCAGGTAGGTGTCTCCCTCGAACGCCTCCGGCCAAGTCATGTCGAAGCCCTGGAGCGCGGCCAGTTCCTCCGGCGTCGCCTCGCCGTCGAAGTCGGGATCCACCCCGCGCTCCTCGGCCACGTAGAGCGACGTCAGCTCGTCATAGCGCCAGTTCACCCGCACCGCCTCGATCAGACCGGCATCGTTGAAGATCACCTCGAAGCCGGTCTCGACAAAGACATGCGGATGCGCGCCGGCCACGCCGGGGGCCGCCAGGATCAGGGCTGCAAACCAGTTTCTCATGGCGGCGACCCTACAGCGGCCCCCGAGCCGCCTCAAGCGGTCGCGGGGGCCCCTCGGCAAGATGTGACCGGCCCCGCCGCCTCAGCTGGCCTCGCCGCTCCGCCGCAGGTCGGGATGCAGCGCCGCACCCAGGATGTGATCGGCCCCGTGCACCACGTGCGAGCCCGCGCTCACCAGCTTCGCATCCGGCCCCTTCACCACCGATCGGTCGCGCCCCGGGTACTCGAGGCTCGCCAGGAAATGCCGCATGCAGGCCAGCCGCGCCCGCTTCTTGTCGGCGCTCTTGACGATGGTCCAGGGTGCATCCGCCGTGTCGGTGTAAAAGAACATCGCCTCCTTCGCCTCGGTGTAATCGTCCCACATGTCGAGGCTGGCCTTGTCGATCGGGCTGAGCTTCCACCGCTTCAGCGGGTCGGTCTCGCGGGCCGCAAATCGCAGCCGCTGTTCGTCCTGGGTGACCGAGAACCAGTATTTGAACAGCCGGATCCCGGATCGCACCAGCATCCGCTCCAGCTCCGGCGTCTGGCGCATGAATTCGAGGTAGTCGTTGGGCGAGCAGAAGCCCATCACCCGCTCCACACCTGCCCGGTTGTACCAGGAGCGGTCGTAGAACACCATTTCACCGGCCGTCGGCAGGTGCTCGATGTAGCGCTGAAAGAACCACTCGCCCTTTTCCTTCACCGACGGCTTGTTCAGCGCCACCACCCGCGCCTCGCGCGGGTTCAGATGCTCCATGAACCGCTTGATCGTCCCGCCCTTGCCGGCCGCATCGCGCCCCTCGAAGAGCACAACGATCTTCTGGCCGGTCTCGGCCACCCACTTCTGCACCTTCAGCAGTTCGGCCTGCAACTGGGCCTTCTGCCGCTCGTAGCTCCGGCGGGAGAGCCGCTTCTCGTAGGGGTAGTCCCCCCGTTCGAAGGCCGCGCGCAAGCTGTCGGGCGCCGGGGTCGGCAGCGGCCCCGGCTCGGGCACGGCAGCTGCCGCGGTCTTCGTGTCAATGATCGTCGTTTCGGCAGCGGTGTCCTTGGCCATCGGCAGTCTCCTTCACTATCCCCGGCTCCTCCCCTGACACGTTTCACGCCCCGCCGCCTTGATCGCGCTCAAACCTCGGCTTTTCAGCAGATACGCCTCTCTGCCTGTCGCGCCCAAGCCTCAGGCGCGCGCCCTCTCCCGTCAGGCCACCACCGGACCGCTTGAAATTTTGCCCAACAGAATGTAGATTGAAATGCACACTCAGGAGCGCACCCCGATGAACCGCATCTTCGCCAGCCAGACCTGCACCATGACCGAACTGCGCGAGCCGCAGAAGGTGCTCGACCGCGCCAATGGCAAGCCCGTCGCCATCATGAAGAACTCCCGCGTGGTGGGCTACCTGGTCCCCGAATCCGCCACCCCCGAGGAAGAGCCCCGCGTGGCGACGAGGGAGGAGGTCCTGGAGTCGCTCGAGCGCCGCCGCTCGGTCAACCAGCCCGTCCTGGACTACCTGAAAGACAAATGACCTACCTGCTCCTCGACGCGGAGCTTGTCGAGGCCATCCACGACAAGGTTCTCAACCCCGGCGAACTCACCGGCCGCGCCCTCGACAAGTCGCTCGATGGCGCGCTCGCCCGTGTCGACAACCGCCTATATTATGGCATGATCGAAGATGTCTTCGACCTTGCCGCCGCCTACGCCCAGGCCATCGCCTGCGGTCATTGCTTCAACGACGCCAACAAGCGCACGGCGCACCAGTCAATGGACGTCTGCCTCGATCTCATCGGCGTGCAGATCACATGGAGCACCGAGGAAGCCGGCGACAAGATCATCGCCCTCGCCCAGCGCAAGCTCGACGACATCGACCTCGCCCGATGGCTGCGCGCGAAGGCCCGCGCATGAAAACCCCACGGCGGCACCTCTCCTGCCCGCGAAGACGCCTCAAGAGGCGGATGTGCGCGCTCGCCGGGCTCCTCACCCTCGCCGCCACCCCGGCCCTCGCCGCGCCCTACGCCTGCACCGTCGCGGCCTTCACCACCTTCGATACCGACGACACCGCCTTCATCGCGGCCAACCACCGCAAGACCTACGACCTCGCCATCTCCGGCGACACCATCACCCTCGCCATGCACTCTCCCGATTTCGAGCCCTACACCGCCACCTACATAGTCGCCCGCCGCGAGATGCTCTCCACCATCGCCCAGCGCCGCGACCGCGAGAGCGTCGATCTCCTCGTCCTTCCGCCCCGCCCGGCGGAGCGGATCGCCGAGGATGGAGGTTTCACCACCACCCTGACGGTCGCAGGCAGCCACTACGCCAACAGCTGGCTCCTGGCCTGCACCGCCCGGTAGGCTGGGCAATCGGCCCACCGCGCCGCCCTGCCCTGCCCCCGGAGACATGCAGGGAGAGCGGGCGGGAGCGCCCTCCATGCGCTTCCCCTGCCCGTCCTCCTCCGCTACACTCCGGCCCAACCAAAAGCCCGAAAAAGAGCAGCACCACATGGCCGACGACCTCCTCAGCGCACGCGAGACCTCCACCTACGACGCCGCATCCATCCAGGTGCTCGAAGACATGGAGCACGTCCGCCTGCGCCCCGGCATGTACATCGGCGGCAAGGACGACCGCGCCCTGCACCACATGGTCGCCGAGATCATCGACAACTCGATGGACGAGGCGGTGGCCGGCCATGCCACCTGGATCGAGGTCGAGCTGCACGCCAACGGCCATGTCACGGTCAACGACAATGGCCGCGGCATCCCGATCGGCGCCCACCCCAAGGATCCGTCCAAATCCGCGCTCGAGATCATCTTCTGCACCCTCAACGCGGGCGGCAAGTTCTCGGGCGACAACTACGAAACCTCCGGCGGCCTGCACGGCGTGGGCTCCTCCGTGGTCAACGCGCTTTCCGACCACCTCCGTGTGGAAGTCGCGCAAAACCGCGAGCTCTACGCCATGGAGTTCTCCCGCGGCGTGCCCCAGACCAAGCTGGAGAAGATCGGCGCCGCCCCCAACCGGCGCGGCACCTCCGTCACCTTCCACCCCGACCCCGAGATCTTCGGCTCCCTCAAGCTCAAGCCCCATCGCCTCTTCAAGATGGCCCGCTCCAAGGCCTATCTCTTCTCGGGCGTCGAGATCCGCTGGAAATCCGCCCTCCCCGACGGCGACACACCGATGGAGGCCAGGTTCCACTTCCCCGGCGGCCTGGCCGATTACCTCTCCGAGACGTTGGGCACCGCCTCCACCTACGCCGAGGCCCCCTTCGCCGGCACCGTCTCCTTCGAAAAGTTCAATGCGCCGGGCAAGGTCGAATGGGCGATCAACTGGACGCCAAGCCGCGACGGCTTCATCCAGTCCTACTGCAACACCGTGCCCACGCCGGAGGGCGGCACCCACGAGGCCGGGTTTTGGGCGGCGATCCTCAAGGGCATCAAGGCCTACGGCGAGCTGGTCTCCAACAAGAAGGCCGCCACCATCACCCGCGAAGACCTGGTCGCCGGCGCCGGTGCGCTGGTGAGCTGCTTCATCCGCGAGCCCGAGTTCGTCGGGCAAACCAAGGACCGGCTGGCCACCACCGAGGCCCAGCGGATGGTCGAGAACTCGGTGCGCGACCACTTCGACAACTGGCTGGCCTCCAACACCAAGTCCGCCGGGGCGATCCTCGACTTCCTCGTGCTGCGCGCCGAGGAGCGCCTCCGCCGCAGGCAAGAAAAGGAAACCGCCCGCAAGACCGCCACCAAGAAGCTCCGCCTGCCCGGCAAGCTGGTCGATTGCTCCGCCACCAACCGCGACGGCACCGAGCTTTTCATCGTCGAGGGCGACAGCGCGGGCGGCTCCGCCAAGATGGCCCGCAACCGGGTCAACCAGGCCCTCCTCCCCCTGCGCGGCAAAATCCTCAACGTGCTGGGCGCCGCCTCCTCCAAGCTCGGCTCCAACACCGAGATCTCCGACCTCTCCCAGGCCCTCGGCGTCAGCCTCGGGAGCAAGTTCAACATCGACGACCTGCGCTACGACAAGGTCATCATCATGACCGACGCCGACGTGGACGGCGCCCATATCGCCTCGCTCCTGATGACCTTCTTCTTCACCCAGATGCGCCCGATGATCGACGCCGGCCACCTCTACCTCGCCTGCCCGCCCCTCTTCCGCCTGACCCAGGGCGCGAAGCGCGTCTACTGCCTCGACGAGGCCGAACGCGACAAGTGGCTGGAGAAGGGCCTCGGCGGCAAGGGCAAGATCGACGTGTCCCGCTTCAAGGGCCTGGGCGAGATGGACGCCAAGGACCTGAAAGAGACGACGATGGACCCGAAATCCCGCCAGCTGATCCGCGTGACGATTGACGAGGACGATCCTGGGGAGACTGGGGATTTGGTTGAGCGGCTGATGGGGAAGAAGCCGGAACTGCGGTTCCAGTATATTCAGGAGAATGCGAGGTTTGTTGAGGAGTTGGATGTTTGAGAAACCCAAAACATCCCTGCGTATCTCTTAGACGCCTTCGATTACATGAAATGCACTCTACCCTGCGGATTATGTTTCCGACCGTTGAGTCATGGGCTGCTGCATACAAACGAATTGGCGAGCTGGAAAGTGAATCGATACCCCGCCTCGCAAAGCAAGCTTCCTCGGCACTCTTAATATTCCTTCTACTCTCGACATTTGGAACAGAGTCTAGAGTGAGCGTTACAATTGGTGGCGTTACCGCCTCAATCTCTACGGCATTCGTGACCCTGTATGGAAGTATCGCACTTTTCTTCATCGCGATGGCTCTCCAACACCATGCGATCATTGTTGCAATGAAGTCTAGGCTTGGCACCCGAATGTTGCTCCACGGGTTCTCAATTAATGCTTATGCCACAATTGAGAAAATTGATGGGATCTCTATGGCCGTGCCTTTGACCACAAATATGTTCTTTGAACAAAAGTTTCCGATTAGTCGAGTTCTTATTCTGCTGACCAGCGTTTGCCTCTCACTTCTTTTGGTTCCGCTGATTTCGTTCGGATACTATTTATTCATCCTTCAACTTGATATCGTCGCGAACGCGGGCATTGCCGCAATCTATCGGGTATCTGCTGCCGCTGGCGTATTCACAATAATCGCCACATTTCTCTATCTCCTGCTCTTTAATTTACCGATACCAGCGACCAAGAATACTCGCCATGTTCGATGGGGTTTCCTCTACAGAGCCAGCCTAATTTTCCCGCATCCTAACATTAAGAAGTGGTTAAGTGACGCGGAGAGCGATAGGTTTTTCAAGCAGAAGACAAAGCGCTAAGCGCAGAGCCACCCAGCGCCGACCCGCGGGGTGGCGCATCCCGACGCCCGTCTGTGCCACTTTATCCCTCAGCCTTGGCTCTCCCTCTCTACCGCGCGGCTCCCCATCCAAAGCGCCGCCCCGGGGGGCGGGTCGGCGCTGCCCGGCGCCTTACGGCGCGCACCGGGCGGCGACAGTCAAAGCCGTCATCCTCGGGCTCGACCCGAGGACCTCTTGCTACCCCCCCGGTGCCACCCCCCCAACGGAACCCCCGCCTCCCCTCCCCCGTTGACCCCCCATGTGGCAATGGCTCCAGCAGAACCAGCCGGCGATCCAGATCGTCGTCAGCCTCACCACCACCGTGGTGTGGATCGCCTACCTGCACATCTTCCTGGTCTCCTTTCGCCGTCAAACCCGCTCCGGCCTTCTGATCAACCGTGCCGGGCGCGACGGCCTGGAGGCACGCTGCATCGTCTCCAACCTCGGCTCCGAGCCCGCCTACCTGACGGATGTGCTCGCCGAGGTCGAGATCGGGGAGGACACGATCACCGCCAGCGTCGTCGACCGGCTCGAGATGTTCGGAGACGGCACCCGGTCCGAGACCGCCCAGGGCCCGATGGCCAGCGGCGCCCATGTCGATATCGGCAGCTTCGAGGACATCTTCGAGCGGGTCCACCAGCGCCACGGCGCGCAGGACATCGCGCGGAAGGTCGACCGCATCAAGCGCATCAAGCTGATCGCCGTCGCCGCCACCAGCCAGGCGCGCGACATCGTCGCCGCCTATCGCAATTTCGACATCACCGGCAGCGGCGAGCGGGCCGTGCTGCGTCCGGTCGAGGTGGAGGCGCCGCAGGTCCGCTCCTGGCGCCAGCGCCGCCGCCTCAAGCTCCTGCTCTCCGATATCCAGCGCGGCAAGACCATGGAGCGCTCCGCCTCCTCGCAGCTCTTCGACCGGGCCGGCCTGCCACGCATCACCTCGTGAAAAAGCCCCCCGCACTCTCGCGCAGGGGGCGGCACTCGTCTCAACGAGGTTCGGCTGGTGCGGGTCAGGTCCGCTCGTGCAGCCCGGCGCGCCAGTCGTCGACCTGGCGCTCGGCCTCGTCGCGGGCCCAGCCGTATTTCTGCTGAACCAGCCCGACGAGCTGCTCGCGCTCGCCCTTGGCCTCTTCCAGCTCGTTGTCGGTCAGTTCGCCCCACTTCTCGCGGGCCGAACCCTTCCACTCTTTCCAGTTGCCTTTGATGACATCCCAATTCATGGCAGATCCTCCTTTCAGGTTCTGCCCTCCCAACGCCACCCCACGGCCGGAAGTTCCTATAAACAAAGACACAGGCGCGTCTTCGCCACCGGGCTATTTCTGGAGCGTCACCAGATAGGCCACCAGGTCGGCGATCGCCCGCGAGGTCATGATCGGCTGGCCGGTCTCGGCCTTCAGCGCGGTGTCGTCGCCCTCGAAGAAGTCCCCGTAAACCGGCATCGGCGAGCCGTGGCTCACCAGCGGGTCGCGCCCGTCGATCCGCATCACCACCCGCTCCATCGGAAACACACCGCTGTTGTTCAGCGAGAGCTCCGTCAGGTCCACCGGCTGCAGCACCAGGGCGGGGGCCATCGGCCCCATGCCGTCGGCGTCGAGCCCGTGGCAGGTGGCACAGTGCCGCTCGTAGAGCACCCGGCCCTCGTGCACATCCTGCGCCGCCGCCGCACCCGCCATTGCCGCCGCCGCCGCGAGGCCTGCGATCCCTCCAAGAGCCGTCTTCATCCGCCTGTCTCCTCTTGCTGCCTGCGCCCAGTCTGCACCCAGTCTGCGCCCCAGCCCTTGCCCGCGCCTTGATCCGGGTCAAGCCGGCGCGGGCGCCGCACCCATGCCCCTCCGAGCGCAGACGCCTCCAGCCCCGAGGCATGCAGCGGGGGAGCGCCTCGATTTTTCGTGGGTAATCCGCCACTTGCCGCTCCCCGCAAAAAACCTAAACTCGCCGCGATGCGCCTGTTCCTCGTTCTCTGTCTCGCCCTGCTCGCCGCCTCCTGCGGCCGCCCGCTGACCGAAGCGGAGAAGGGGTTCTTGCAGGAGATTCATGGCGATACCGTCGATCTCGACCGCGCCCGCTTCACCACCTGGGGCACCGTCGGCGCAATCGAGCGCACCTATCTCGCGCGGCCCCGCACCACCTGCCGCGAGCTGATCCTGCCGCCCTCCACGAAAAGGAGCTTCAAGTCCCGCACCGCCGGTCTGGTGCTGTTCAACAAGCTCTTCCTCAATCCCGACTGGTACCTGGAGGATTATCTCGAGGGCTGGCCCGAGCAGATGAACCTCGGCGCCGCCATGTTCGTCGCCCACGAGATCACCCACATCTGGCAGTGGCAGAATCGCAGGATCACCGGCTATCACCCGCTCAAGGCCGCCGCCGAGCACAGGGGCAGCCTCGATCCCTATCTCTTCCATGCCGCGAGCAAACCCCGGTTTCTCGACTATCCCTACGAACAGCAGGCCAGCCTGGTGGAAGAGTTCGTCTGTTGCCGCGCGCTCGACCCCGAAGGCCCCCGCACCGCCCGCCTCCGCGCCCTGCTCTCCCAGGTCATGGACCCGGCCCCGCTCGAGCTCTCCCGCCCGGTCGGCGAGGTGGTGCTGCCCTGGGAGGGCGCCGACACCGCGGGGATCTGCTCCTGAGGCGCGGCAAGGCAGGCCTGCACGACCTGCGCCGCAATCCCTGCGTTGCTCCTCCCGGCGCTGCGGCCTAGCTTCGCCGCGACAGACGGGAGACACCACCGATGGGCTATACCACCTCCGCCGCCATCATGCTCGCCGCGGGCATCGGCATTCCGATCCTCGCCGCGCTGAACGCCAGCCTCGGGCGGCACCTCGGCTCGCCCGCCTCCGCGGCGGTGGTGCTCTTCATCGTGGCCTTCGCCGCCGCCTTGGCGACCGCCCTCGTCACCGGCCCGGCCCCGCTTGCGCGCTTTGCCACCGCCCCGCGCGAGGGGTTTCTGGCAGGGCTCTTCGTGGCCTTCTACGTGCTCTCCATCACCTGGGTCGCGCCGCAGTTCGGGGTCGGCAACGCGGTGATCTTCGTGCTCCTGGGGCAGATGATCTCCTTCGCCGTGATCGACCATTTCGGTCTCTTCGGCGCGGCGCAGCACAGCCTCAGCCTCCTGAGGGCAAGCGGGATCGGGCTGATGGCGCTTGGCGTGGTGCTTACGCTGAAAGGCTAGGCTCGGGCTCCACGCCCACCACCGCATCGGCGGGCAGCTCGGCGACGCCGGGCAGAAAGGCCTCCTGACCCGCCATGCGCACAAGCATGCCGTCTTCGGTAGCTTCCAGCTCGGGTTCGGCCTCCGATGCGCCGGGGGCCTCGACCACCAGCACATCCTCCTCGGTGTCGAAGCCCGCAATCTCCTCGGGGGCCTCCTCCACGTCGGGGTCGGCCTCGGCCATCTCCTCCGGCGCGGGCTCCGGCGCGGCCACGGCAGCGGCGCTCTCCACGGTCTCGTTGAAGCGCGCCGCCTCGGCCTCGGGCTCGGCGTCTTCCCCGGCCTCCTCCTCGGCCGGCTCCTCCTCGGGGGCAGGCTCCTCTGCCTCCTCGGAGGCCGCCAGCATCACGGCAATCCCGTCGTCCCCGGCGCCGCGCGCAGCGGCGGCCTGCAGCGCGGCATCGCCACCGCTGGCCTCGCTCACCTCCTGGTCGTCGTCCTCGTCGTCGCGGCTGGCCGCGTCGCCAAGGAACCCCAGCAGAAGCATGAACGGCATAGAGAGTATGAGAGCCCAATCCATGCCGGGACCTTAACCCGGCTTTGCGGCGAAAGTGGCGCAGACAGGTAAGATTGGCGCGAAACAGCCGGTTTCCGTTCCGGAAACAGCGGTTTACACCAGCAGCCCGTTGTCCAGCCGCACCGTCCGATCCATCCGGGCGGCGAGGTCGAGGTTGTGGGTTGCGATCAGCGCGGCAAGGCCGGTCTCGCGGACAAGCGCCATCAACGCCTGGAACACGGTGTCCGACGTGCCCGGATCGAGGTTGCCGGTCGGCTCATCGGCCAGAAGCAGTGCCGGCCCGTTGGCCAGCGCCCGGCAGAAGGCCACCCGCTGCTGCTCGCCGCCCGAAAGTTCCGCCGGGCGGTGGCTGGCCCGGTTGTCCAGCCCCACCGACGCCAGAAGGTCCATCGCCCGCGCCTCCGCCGCCCCGCGCTCCACCGCGTTGGCGAGCTGCGGCAGCACGATGTTCTCCAGCGCGGTGAACTCGGGCAGAAGATGGTGAAACTGGTAGACAAAGCCCACCTGTGCCCGCCGCGCCTCGGTGCGCCGGCCATCCCCGAGCGATCCCATATCCTCTCCCAGCAGCCGGACGGTCCCGGCGGTGGGGGTGTCGAGCAGCCCGGCGATGTGCAGCAGCGTCGACTTGCCGGAGCCCGAGGGCGCCACCAGCGCCACCACCTCGCCGGCGGCCACGGTCAGCCCCGCCCCGCGCAGAACCTTGATCTCGTTCGGCTTTCCGGCGTTGTAGGTCTTCTCGATCCCGTCGAGCCCCAGAACCTCACTCATAGCGCAGCGCCTCCACCGGATCGAGCCGGGCGGCCCGGCGTGCGGGGATGATCGTGGCCCCCCAGGAGAGCGCCAGCGCGAGCGCCACGGCAAAGGCCACGTCGCCCGCCTGCAACTCGGAGGGCACCCGGTAGATGCCCCGGATCGAGGCGTCCCACACCTCCTGCCCGGAGATCCAGTTGATGAAGCCCACCACGTTGTTGACGTTCAGCGCGAAGAGGCAGCCCAGCACCGTGCCCAGCGCCGTCGCCACCGTGCCCACCAGCGCCCCGCACAAGAAGAACACCCGCAGGATCGCCCCCCGCGTCAGCCCCATGGTGCGCAGGATGCCGATGTCGCGGCCCTTGTTCTTCACCAGCATGATGAGGCCCGAGATGATGTTGAGCGCCGCGATCAGCACCAGGATCGACATGATGATGATCATCATGATGTCCTCGATCACCAGCGCCCGCAAAAAATTGCCCCAGGCGTCCTTCCAGCTCCACAGCAGCGCCTTGTCTCCCGCCGCCCGCAGCAGCGGCTCGTCCCATTGCTCGATGTTCTCGGGGTCGTCGACCATCACCTCGATCTCGCTCGCGGCGCCATCGAAGTTGAAGAAGGCCTGCGCCTCGGCAAAGGGCAGGTAGACCCGCGTGCGGTCGATGTCCCACCGCCCGGCCTGAAAGATGTAGACCACCTCGTAGGCATTGACCCGCGGGGTCACGCCCATCGGCGAGCGGGTGCCGGTGGGGTTGATGATGCGCACCCGGTCGCCCACCACCGCGCCAAGCTCCTGCGCCACGCCCCAGCCGATGGCGATGCCCTCTTCGAAGCGCCCGATATCGCCCTCGCTCTGCTCCGGCGCGGCGATGCGCGGCAGTTGCATCAGGTCATCGGCGCGGATCCCGTATACCTCGACGCCCGCGTTGGCCGCCCGCAGGTTGGCCAGCACCTGCCCCTTCACCAGCGGCGCGGCCGACAGGACCCCCGGCACCCTGACCAGCCTGTCGACCCAGTCGTCGTAATCCACGATCTGGCGCGAGGTGGCGCCGTTCTCGTCGACGTAGACGGAGGAGCGCACCGAGGTATGGGCATTGGCCCCGATGATCGTATCCACGAAATCGGTCCGGAAGCCCGAGCGCACCGCCATCACCACGATCAGCGCAAAGACCGACAGGGTGATGCCGCCCAGCGCGATCCAGCTGAGAATGCTCACGCCCCCCTCGGACCGCTGCGAGCGCAGGTAGCGCCATGCGATCATCCACTCGTACTTCGAGAACGGGGCCGTCTTGCCTGCTTTATTGGCCACGTCTGGGCCTCCTGCTCGGTTTGCGGCGCAAAATGCTGCGCGGGCGAGCGGGGGTCAAGCGCTAACGGTCGCCCGGATCGGGCATCCTCGCCCATTCGTGAAAGGCCTCGGCCCGCAGGTCCACGCAGCCCCCGCGCTCCGCTTCGGTTTCGGGAATGACCGGGTGGGTGAACTCCGGGTTCTGGCTGGTGTTCACCTGGTGGTAGCGATGCGCCAGCGCCGCCACGCAACGCGAGAGCACCGACCAGAGGTCCTCTTCCGGCCGCGCCAGCACCGCCAGCCGGGCCTCCCAGCGCGGGGTGTGGGCGAGCTTCGCCTGGTAGCCGAGCCACTGGTGCAGATACCGCGCCACCGCCGCATCCTCGCCCTCGGGCCGATTGGCCTCGACCCAGCGCAGCAGCCAACCCTTCAGCCGCCCGATGTCGCCATCGCAGGGCCGTGTGGCAGGGGTGGTGGCCCAGGTCTCGAAGCAGGTCACCAGCGGCGTGCCGTTCCGCAGGACCGGCAGTGCCGGAAAGCCCGGCTCCGGCCCGTCCGGGATCACCGGCGCGCCCAGCACCGGGCTGAACTTGTCGACCACCTCGCGCCGCCGCCGCTCCAGCCTTTCGCAGACCGAGGCAAGGGCCTCGTAACGGTCGGTGACCGGCCCGGTCAGCGGCAGCATCAGCCTGGTCCAGTCCTTCTGCACTCGCTGCCCGCCCAGCGCAGCCATGAAGCCCGCCAACTCGGAGATTGCCGCCCAGCGCCGCCGGTCCTCGCCCGCCCAGCCCTCCAGCCAGACCTTCAGCGCCGCCAGCGTGCCGTCGCCCGGCCGGTCCAGCTTGCCGGAGGCGAAGGCTTCGATCAGCTCCGCCAGCGCCCGCTCCGGCCCCGGGGCAAAGGGATCGGCGCCGGGCGGCATCGGGTTGGGTTTCCGCTCCGCCCTCGGCCGCGCCGAAGGCCCGTGCTTGCCCTTCTCCACCAGCCGCGCCCGCGCCGCCTTGCCGTCCTCGAAGTCCTCGAACAGCTCGAAGAACAGCGCCAACGCCTCGCGGTCGCCGCCCGCGATCTCGACCAGCGCCACCGGCCATGGCGTCAGCCCGGCTTCCGGGTATCTCTCCCGCAAGAACCGCGTGAAGTTGTTAAAAAACGCCGCGTCCGCGCCGCGCGGCCCGCCATGCAGCCTCTGACTGTTCCAGCCGTCGAGCCAGGCCGCGATCTCGCGCAGCCCGCCCGCCCGGTGCTTCAGCAGCGCGAGGTTCTCGGCGAGGCCCTCGGGCGGGATCACGCCGCCGCCCTCAGAGGTGCCCCTCGTAGAGCGCCGCCAGCTTTGCCGCCGCCGCCTCGGGAGAGAGCTCCTCGCTCTCGCCGGTGCGCCGCGAGGTCAGCTCGACCACGCCATTGGCTAGGCCCCGCGGCCCCACGGTAATCCGCCACGGCAGGCCGATCAGGTCCTGGGTGGCAAACTTGGCGCCGGCCCGCTCGTCGGTGTCGTCCAGCAGCGGATCGAGGCCCAGCGTCTTCAGCGTGCCATAGAGTGCCTCGGAGGTCTGGTCGCAGGCCGCGTCGCCCACCCGCATGTTCACGATGCCCACGTGGAAGGGCGTCACCCCCTCGGGCCAGATGATGCCCTTGTCGTCGTGGCTGGCCTCGATGATCGCGCCCACGAGGCGGCTCACGCCGATCCCGTGGCTGCCCATGTGCACCGGCACCTTCTGCCCGTCCGGCCCCTGCACCATGGCGCCCATCGGGTCGGAATACTTGGTCCCGAAGTAAAAGATTTGCCCCACCTCGATCCCCTTGCCCTGCCGGCGCCGCTCCTCGGGGATCTCGCCGTAGAGCGCCTCGTCATGGGTCTCGTCGGTGCGGGCATAGAGGCTGGTGAACTCCTCGCAGACCCCCTTCACCGCCGCGTGGTCGGCATAGTCGATCTCGCGGTTGCCCAGCTTCAGCTCGGTGACGCCCGCATCGTAGAACACGTCGCTCTCGCCGGTGGGGGCCAGCACCAGGAACTCGTGGGTGTCGTCGCCGCCGATCGGCCCGCTGTCGGCCCGCATCGGGATCGCCGTCAGCCCCATCCGCTCGTAGGTGCGCAGGTAGCTCACCATGTGGCGGTTGTAGGCGTGCAGCGCGTCCTCCTTGGTGAGGTCGAAGTTGTAGCCGTCCTTCATGTAGAACTCGCGGCCCCGCATCACGCCGAAGCGCGGGCGGATCTCGTCGCGGAACTTCCACTGGATGTGGTAGAGCGTCAGCGGCAGGCTCTTGTAGCTGGCCACATGGGCGCGGAAGATGTCGGTGATCATCTCCTCGTTGGTGGGCCCGTAGAGCATGTCGCGCTCGTGCCGGTCCTGTATGCGCAGCATCTCCGCGCCGTAATCGTCGTAGCGCCCGCTTTCGCGCCACAGGTCGGCAGGCTGGAGCGTGGGCATCAGCAGGGGGATGTGCCCGGCGCGCTCCTGCTCCTCGTGCACGATCTGCTCGATCCGCTTCAGCACCTTGTAGCCCAATGGAAGCCACGAGTAGATCCCGGCGGCCTGCTGGCGGATCATGCCCGCGCGCAGCATGTAGCGGTGCGAGGCGATCTGCGCGTCGGCGGGGGTTTCCTTGAGAACGGGCAGGAAGTAGCGGCTGAGGCGCATGGGGCGGTCCTTTGGGGCAGTCGTGCGTTGCCCCGAGGCTCTAGCCCATCGTGGGCGGGCTCACAAGATTTCGGGCGGCGTCGGCCGCGTTGCCGCCATGGGCTCGCGCCGCGCGCCCTGCGGGCTCGGCTCGTCCGCGCCGCGCCCGACAGGCTCTTGGCGGACCGGCGGCACCGACTCGCGCTCTGGCAGAGGGCGCGGGGCAAGCAGGGCGGAGAGCTTCAGATATTGGGTCATCGGGCGAAATACCTCTGTGCAGGCATGGGAGAGAATGCGTTTTGCACCTGCAGCAAACAAGGCGAGCCCGGGCTGAATCACGCCTTATTCACAGGGGACTCCCGCGCTGCACTCAAAAACGACGGCCGTTAAGAAGGCAGAAACCGAACTGCCCTAGAAGGAGGCATCGCAACTCTTCCGGTGCCCGCACTTGCCTGGCAAATTCGTCCTTCCTTTCGCCTTTCTGGCCAGCTTGGTGACCACGCCGCTGGCGCTGGCACTGTCCGCGCCGCCGGGCGACGGGCCGGTGCTTGTGATCCTCTCCCCCTGGGCCGAGGCCGACCGCCTGCTCGCCGCGTCGGGCGGGCGCCCGCTGGGGCCCCGGCGCGCGCCTTTCGCCATCCTCGCCAGCTTTCCGACCCCCGCCGCCGCCGCCGCCGCCCGCGATCACGGCGCTTGGGCGGTGTTCGGCGGCGCGGCGCTCGCCACCCTCTGCGGAGTATCCCATGCCTGACCCCAAGCCGCTCCTGCTCACCGCCCGGCACGCGATCGACCCCACCATCGACCACGCGCTGGAGGCCGCGCGCGCAAGCGCCACGCAGCTGCTCGCCCGGCTGGTGCCGGCCATCTGGCTGCTGGCGCTCGCGGCGGTATGGATGATGGGCGGCAACGCCGTCGTGCTGGGCATCGCCGGTGGCGGGTTTGCCGTCCTGGGGCTCCTTGCGCCCCGTTTCACGCCCCGCGTCGCCCGGGTCGTCGTGGCGCAGTCGCTCACCGGGCTGGCCATCGCGCTCAACGCCGCGCTCGCCGGCCACCCGATGCAGACCGACAGTCACATGGCCTATTTCGCGGTTCTCGCCATGCTGGTGGCGCTGGCCGACATCGTGCCGCTGCTGGTGGCCGCCAGCACCATCGCGCTGCACCACCTGGTCCTAACGTTCGCCCTTCCCGCGCTGGTCTACCCGTCGAGCGATCTGGTCTTCAACATCGGCCGCACGGTCTTTCATGCGATCATCGTCGTGGCCGAAACCACGGTGCTGACCCTCAGCATCCTCAATCGCATCACCCTCTCCCGCGAGGCCTCCGACAAGGCCAACGAGAGCCTCGTCGCCACCGCGCGGGCCGAGGAAAGCGGCGCCCGCGCCCGCGAGGAGGCCCGCCGCGCGACAGCGGCGCAGAAACAGGCCGAAGACCAGTCGAAGGCCGCGGCGCAGGCCCGTGCCGAGGCCGAGCGGGCGCTGGCCGAGGTCGAGCGCCGCGCCGCCGCCGCCGCCGAGGCCGAGGCGCGCGAGGCCGCCGCCGCCGCCGCACGCACCGAGGCCCTCGCCCGGCTGCTCGAGGTCTTCCGCGACAAGCTCGCCCAGCTGGCCGAGGGCGACCTCGCTGTGCGCGTCACCGAGGATCTCGGCGCGGATTTCGCCGACCTCGCCCGCCATTTCAACGGCGCGGGCGAGCGGCTCTGCGGCGCGATGAACGCGGTGATCCTCCAGGCCGCCTCGATCAACGAGCAGTCCCGCGAGCTCTCTGCCTCCGCAACCGATCTCTCGACCCGCACCGAGAGGCAGGCCGCCACCCTGGCCCAGATCGCCGCCACCCTGAAGGAGCTGACCCGCACCATCGAGCTGGTGGCCAGCGAATCGCGCGATGCCCGCAAGCAGGCCGAGGCCACCTCGACCGAGGCCGCCGACGGAACCGGCATCATGGCCGAGGCCGTGGAGGCGATGAACCGGATCGAGGGCAGCTCGCGGGAGATCTTCAAGATCACCAGCGTGATCGACGACATTGCCTTCCAGACCAATCTCCTCGCCCTCAACGCCGGGGTCGAGGCCGCGCGCGCGGGCGAGGCCGGTCGCGGCTTCGCCGTGGTGGCCTCCGAGGTCCGGGCCCTGGCGCAGCGCAGCTCCGGTGCCGCGCGCGAGATCAACGGGCTGATCTCCAACTCGGTGAGCGAGATCTCCACCGGCGCCGCCCTGGTCAAGAACACCGGCACCGCGCTCGAGGGCATCCAGGCCTCGGTGACCGGCATCGTCGAACGGCTCCGGTCCATCGCCGCGGCCACCTCCGACCAGTCGCGCGGCCTCAGCGAGGTCAACGAGGCCATCTCCGACCTCGAGCGCGTGACCCAGCAGAATGCCGGCATGTTCGAGGAGACAACCGCCGCCAATGCCGTGCTTGCCGGCAGCGCCGACGAGCTGAACGCGCTGATGAAGGGCTTCACCCTCCCCGATATCGACCCGGCGGCCGCCGACGCGCCGGCGGTCCTGCCCCGCCTGCGCGCCGCCTCCTGACGCGACCGGCCGCCCGGGGCGGCGCGGCGGTCCCGCGTGCCGGACGAGCCGAACGAGCCGCGCGCCGCACCCCGGGCGGCCCCTCGATGCGCCGAACAGCCCGCGCCGCGCCGCCGCCGGCCTCGCCTCCCGCGGCCCGCCGCAGCCTCGCGCCCTTGCACCCCGGCCTCTGCCGGGCAATATGGGGCCGCAGGAAACACAGGGGCAAAATGGCACTTCCCGTCCGAGACCAGGCCAAGTACTGGACCGTCGCCGCCGTGGCGTTCTTCGTCGTGCTCTACCTGCTGGGCGACGTGATCCTGCCCTTTGTGCTCGGCGGCGCCGTCGCCTACTGCCTCGATCCCGTCGCCGACCGGCTCGAGCGGATGGGCCTCCACCGCATTGCCGCCGTCATCCTGATCTCGCTGGTGGCCCTGCTGATCTTCATCCTCGGCGCCCTGCTCATCGTGCCCACCCTGGTCGAGCAGACCGTGGCGCTGTTCAAGGCCGCGCCGCAGATCTTCTCCGACCTGCGCAACTTCCTCACCACCCGCTTCCCCGACCTGATGGACGGCGAGAGCACCGTCTCCAGGTCGCTCTCCACCCTGGGCGAGACCATCCAGTCGCGCGGCGGCGAGCTGGTCAGCTCCCTGGTCAGCTCGGTCTCGGGCATCGTCAACGTGCTGGTGCTGCTGGTGCTGGTGCCCATCGTCACCTTCTACCTGCTGCTCGACTGGGACCGCATGGTGGCCCGGGTCGACGATCTGCTGCCCCGCGACCATGCCCCCACCATCCGCCACCTTGCCAGCGAGATCGACAAGACGCTCGCGGCCTTCATCCGCGGCCAGGGCACCGTCTGCCTGATCCTCGGCATCTTCTACGCCGTGGGGCTGATGAGCGTGGGCCTCAACTTCGGCCTCGTGGTGGGGGCCGTGGCGGGCGCCCTCACCTTCATCCCCTACGTCGGGGCACTGGTCGGCGGGGCGCTGGCCATCGGCCTCGCCTTCTTCCAGTTCTGGGGCGAGTGGTGGTGGATCGGCGCCGTGGCGGTGATCTTCTTTGTCGGCCAGTTCCTCGAGGGCAACGTGCTCACGCCCAACCTGGTCGGCCAATCGGTCGGGCTGCACCCGGTCTGGCTGATCTTCGCGCTCTCGGCCTTCGGGGCGCTCTTCGGCTTCACCGGCATGCTGGTCGCCGTGCCCGTGGCCGCGGCCATGGGCGTCATCGCCCGCTGGGCCATCGGGCAATACAAGGACGGCAGGCTCTACCGCGGCACCGCCGAAGCCCCGCCCGCCACCGTCGCCGTCAGCCACGCCGACACCCCAGCAAACGATCCCGACCCGAAGTAGACCCATGCCCAGGCAAATCCCCATCGACCTCCCGGTGATCGAAGCCACCGGGCGCGATGCCTTCTTCGTGTCGTCGGCCAATGCCGAGGCCGTGGCGCTGGTCGACGACAGCACCAACTGGCCCGGCGGGCGGCTGCTGCTGACCGGCCCCGAGGGCGCGGGCAAGAGCCACCTCGCCGCGATCTGGGCCGCCGATACCGGCGCCACCGCGCTCGGCGCCGCCGCCCTTTCCGGCCTCGCGCCGCCCGCGCCCGGCGCCGCGCTGCTGGTCGAGGACGTGCACGCGCTCATGGGCAGCCGCGCGCGCGAGGAGCCGCTCTTCCACCTGCTGAACCGCGCCACCGAGGCCGGCGCCCGCCTGCTGCTGACCGCCCGCGAGCCGCTGCCTGCCCCCGCCCTGCCCGACCTCGCCACGCGGCTCTCCGCCACGCCCCGCGCCCGGCTCGGCGAGCCCGATGACGCGCTGCTGACCGCCCTCCTCGTCAAGCTGTTCGACGACCGCCAGCTCGCGCCCACGCCCAAGCTGCTGGCCTACCTGCTCACCCACATGGAGCGCTCCGCCGCCGCCGCCCGCGCCACCGTGGCCGCGCTCGACCGGCACCAGCTGGCCACCGGGCACAAACTGTCTCGCAAGCTCGCCCGCGAGGTCTTGGACAGCAAAGACATTTCAGGCACATAGGAGGGTGAAAAGCGTCATATGAACGTGACCTTGCCCGCCTAAACCCCTGCCATGACCCAATCCGACTTTCTCACCGCCCCCTACCCCGAACCGACCGTCCTCGAGGACGTCGACATCACCGGGCCGACCCGCTTCTACAATCGCGAGCTGTCGTGGCTCGCGTTCAACTGGCGGGTGCTTGAGGAGGCCGAGAATCCCAAGGTCCCCCTGCTCGAGCGCGTCCGCTTCGTCTCGATCTCGGCCACCAACCTCGACGAGTTCTACACCGTGCGCGTCGCGGGCCTGCGCGAGCTGGCGAATGCCGGCAACACCACGCCCTCCGACGATGGCCTCAGCCCCGCCGAACAGCTGGTGCTGATCAACGCCGACGCCCGCAAGCTCATGGCGCAGCAGCAAAAGACATGGCGCGCCCTGCGCGAGGAGATGGAGGCGCACAACATCGCGCTGCTCGACGCCAAGAGCCTCAGCAAGGCCGACCACGCCTTTCTGGCCGATTACTTCCTGGCCCAGGTCTTCCCGGTGCTCTCGCCGCTGGCGATCGACCCGGCGCATCCGTTTCCCTTCATCGCCAACACCGGCTTCTGCCTCGCGCTCCAGCTCGAAAGCGAGCACTCGGGCCGCAAGCTCGATGCCATCCTGCCGATCCCGCAGCAGGTCGACCGCTTCATCGCCCTGCCCGCCGCGGAGGGCCACAACCGCTTTCTGCCGCTCGAGGTGCTGCTGCGCCTGCACATCGGCTCGCTCTTTCCGGGCTACCGCGAGAAGGGCTCCTGCACCTTCCGCGTGCTGCGCGACAGCGACCTGGAGCTGGAGGAAGAGGCCGAGGACCTCGTGCGCGAGTTCGAAACCGCGCTCAAGCGCCGCCGCCGCGGCGAGGTGGTGCGCCTCAACATCTCCGCCGGTGCGCCCAAGCCGCTCCAGGCGCTCATCATGCGCGAGCTCGAGGTCCGCGAGGACGACGTGATCGAGACCGACGGCATCCTCGGCGTCGCCGACCTCAAGGAGCTGGTGATCGACAGCCGGCCCGATCTGCTCTGGCCCTCCTTCACCCCGCGCATCCCCGAGCGCGTGCTCGACCACGACCGCGACATGTTCGCCGCGATCCGGCAGAAGGACATGCTGCTCCACCACCCCTACGAGACCTTCGACATGGTGGTGCGCTTTCTCCAGCAGGCCGCCCGCGACCCCGACGTGGTGGCGATCAAGCAAACCCTCTACCGGACCTCGCGCAACTCTCCCATCGTGGAGGCGCTCTGCGAGGCGGCGGAGGATGGCAAATCGGTCACCGCGCTGGTCGAGCTGAAGGCCCGCTTCGACGAGGCCGCCAACATCCGCCAGTCCCGGCGGCTGGAGCGCGCGGGCGCGCATGTGGTCTATGGCTTCATGCACTACAAGACCCACGCCAAGATCAGCACCGTGGTCCGCCGCGAGGGCAAGGAGCTGGTCACCTACACCCATTTCGGCACCGGCAACTACCACCCGATCACCGCCCGCATCTATACCGACCTCAGCTTCTTCACCTGCGACAAGGCGCTGGGGCGCGACGCGGGCAAGGTGTTCAACTATCTCTCCGGCTACGCCCAGCCCGGTGCGCTGGAGAACCTGGCGATTTCGCCGATCTCGCTCAAGCCCCGCCTGCTCGAGATGATCGCCGCCGAGGCCGAGCACGCCAGGGCCGGCAAGCCCGCCGAGATCTGGGCCAAGATGAACTCGCTGATCGACAGCGACGTGATCGACGCGCTCTATGCCGCCTCCCAGGCCGGCGTTAAGATCTCCCTCGTGATCCGCGGCATTTGCGGCGTGCGCCCCGGCATCCAGGGGCTGTCCGAGAACATCCGGGTCAAATCCATCGTCGGGCGCTACCTCGAGCACTCCCGCATCGTCTGCTTCGGCAACGGCCAGGGGCTGCCGTCCAAGAAGGCGCGGGTCTACATCTCCTCCGCCGACTGGATGGGCCGCAACCTCGTGGGCCGGGTGGAAACGCTGGTCGAATGCACCAACCCGACGGTGAAGGCGCAGATCGTCGAGCAGGTGATGGCCGCCAACATGGCCGACACCGCCCAGAGCTGGGTGATGAACCCCGATGGCAGCTTCACCCGCCCGCCGCTTGCCGAAGGGGTCGAGCCGTTCAACTGCCACCGCTTCTTCATGGAGAACCCCTCGCTCTCGGGCCGCGGATCGGCGGGGGCCGGCGACGTTCCCGAGCTGACCCACGCCAAAGATTGACCTTTGGCGCCCGTGCCCTCTATCACAAGAACGCGATAACCGCCCGGAGAGCACATATGGACGGATCAGGCGAACAGCAGCGGAGCTGGGGCCCTTTCGGTCGCCCGATCTTCGACCACCCGGATGCACAGGCGCTCTCCCGCGTGGGCGTGATCGACATCGGCTCCAACTCCGTCCGCATGGTCATATTCGACGGCGCGGCCCGGTCCCCGGCCTATTTCTTCAACGAAAAGGTGATGTGCGGCCTCGGCGCGGGCATGGGCGAGACCGGCCGCCTCAACCCCGAGGGCAGGGTGCGCGCGCTGGCCGCCATCCGCCGCTTTCACGCGCTGGCCGAGGGCATGGGCATCCCGCCGCTCACAGCCACCGCCACCGCCGCGGTGCGCAACGCCGATGACGGCGCCGATTTCTGCGCGGCCATCGAGGCGGCGACCGGCCTCCAGGTCTATGTCGTGGACGGCGAGGAGGAGGCCCGGCTCTCCGCCCAGGGCGTGCTGGTCGGCTGGCCCGGCGCCACAGGGCTCTCCTGCGATATCGGCGGCTCCTCGATGGAGCTTGCGCTGCTCGAGGATGGCGGCGTGGGCGTGCGTGCCTCCACCTCGCTCGGCCCGCTCCGGCTCAAGACCATCAAGGGCGGCCGCAAGGCCCGCCGCGCCGAGATCGACCGCGTGCTCGACCGGCTCGCCGGCAAGATCCCCCAGCACAAGCGGCTCTATCTGGTGGGCGGCTCCTGGCGCGCCATCGCCCGGATCGACATCCTGCGCCGCGGCTACCCGCTCCACGTGCTGCACGACTACCACGCCACGCCAGCCCAGTTGCGCACCACGCTGAACTGGCTGCGCGGCCGCGACCTCGAGCAGGTCCGCGCCGAGGCCGGCCTCTCCTCCGCCCGGATCGCGCTGGTGCCGGTGGCCGGCGAGGTGCTGCGGCGGCTGATGAAGAAGTTCGGCACCAAGGAAGTCTGGATCTCCGCCTACGGCATCCGCGAGGGCATGCTCTACGAGCAGATGTCCGACCTGATCCGCGCCCGCGATCCGCTGATCGAGGCCGCGCGCTACGACGAGGTGCAAAATGCCCGCGTGCCCGGCTTCGGGCTCACGCTCTACAATTTCGTCTCGCCGCTGTTCCGCTCCGCCCGGGCCGAAAAGCAGCGCCTCATCAAGGCCGCCTGCCTGCTGCACGATGTGAGCTGGCGTGCCCACCCCGACTATCGCGGCGAGGTCTGCTTCGACAACGCCACCCGCTCCAACCTCGGCGGGATCGACCACCAGGGCCGCGTCTTCGTGGGCCTCGCCCTGCTGCACCGCTACCGCAACGCAGCACCCGGCTCGCACCTCGAGCCGATGGTGGAGCTTCTCTCCGACAAGGACAGGCGGATGGCGGTGATCCTCGGCAAGGCCATGCGCTTCGGGGCCATGTTCTCGGGCAACAATCCCGAGGCCATGTGCCGGCTCGAGTATCACCCGAAAAAGAAGCAGCTCCAGCTGGTCCTCCCCCGTCCCACGGCCGACCTCTATGGCGAGGTGGCAGAGGCCCGCTTCAAGTCTCTGGCCGACGAGCTCGGCTGCGAGATGGAAGTGCGCCTTGCCGGGGTTTGAAATTCGCCACGAGCCGGTGACGGTGCCCTATTTCGACGGTGCCGAGGTTCAGCGCATGATCTTTTTCGGCCACCCCGCCGAACCCGCGCCCGACGCCGCCGCCCCGGCGCTGGCCGCCTTCGCCCGCCTCACCCCGGCCGATCGGCTGGCCGACAGCCTGCACGTCTTCAACTACTACCGCGACTTTCACCAGGATGTCGGCGGCGAGGAGTGGCTCGACGAGGAGATGGGCGTGCCCGCCACGCCCGAGGACATCTGGCAGCACGTCACCCCCGGCACCGTCTTCGTCAAACTCGACGAGCGCCACCCCGACCACGTCTACGTGGTCATGGAGGCCCAATGTGCCTGGGAGGGGGAGCACGGGCTGATGATGGTCTGGGAAGACGGCGCGCGGCTCACCAAGGTCGGCGGCTACGATGGCCACGTCACCAATGAAACAGCCTATGCCCGCCCCGACTACGAGGGAATCGTCTACAGGGCCAACGATCCGGCGCTCACGACGCGCCGGTAACAGGCCATCCGGGGCCGCCCGCCTCTACAGCTCGATCTCGCCTTCCGGGTCGATCTCGGGCGTGGTCCGGCGCGGCACCGGCGCTTCGCGCTCCATCTCCTCGGGCGCCTTGCGCCGGATCAGGATGTCGCCGTTCGCCAGCTTCTCCGGCGGGTGATACTGGTCGAACTCGCCGATCATCTCCGCCAGCTCCGCCATCCGCGGCCCCAGCGTCTCGGCCAGGTCGCGCATCACCGGCTCCATCTCCCGCGCCATGTCCTTCAACGCGGGCTCCATTTCTTCGGCAAGGCCGCGAAAGAAGAGCATCATCCCCTCTTCCACGAGGTTGAACCCCTCGCCCATGTCGCCACGAGGCCGGGGCTCGGCCTCCTGCGCATGGGCGGGAGCAAGGGCGAGCGTGCTCGCCAGGGTCAAGGCAGCAAGGTGTTTCATGGCACCAATATAGGCACGGCGCCATGACGTTTCAAAGTCAGAGCGCAAGGTCCACGCTGACAGGGAAGTGATCGGAGGCCGTGAGCAGGGCCTCCCGCAGCTCCGGCAGCGCGTAGATCGCCGGGTCGTCGAACGGGTGCCAGATCCGCCAGCCCATCGTCTTTTCCGCCAGTGCGGGCGAGAGCATCAGGTAATCGAGCAGCGCCGTCAGGTAACGCCCTTCCTCGCGGATGAAGAACCGCGCGGTGGTGTCATGGGCCTGCATCAGCCCGCCCGCCAGCGCCTGCCGCGCATGCGGGTCCACGAGCCGCATCGGCTCGGGTTGATCGGCCCCCAGCACGATCTCCAGCCCCGACCGGCCGAAGAGCGCCTCGTATTCGTCCAGCCCCGGACCGTCGTTGAAGTCGCCCGCCACCACCAGCGCCTCGCCCCGCGCCAGATGGTGCTCGACCCGGCGGCGCAGCCAGATCGACTGCGCCAGCTGCTTGCGCCGGTTGGCAATGGAGATGCGGGTGGCGTCGGCCTTGGAGCGCGCCCCATGCGGCGCCTTGCTCTTGATGTGCACCCCGATGAACCGCACCGGCTCCGCCAACCCCTTGAGCCGCAGCTCCGCCTCCAGCGGCGGCTTGGAAAAGCGCACCAGGTCCTCCCGCGCGTCGATATCGAGGTCGATCCGGAACACCCCGTCAAAGCGCGGCGCCTCCTCGCTGCCCTTCTTGCCGGTGGCCTCGCCCACGGGCCGGTGCCGCGCCTCCACCACATCGGGATCGTAGAGCAGGGCCAGCTCCTGCTGGGTGTCGTTCGCAAAGCCCACCAGCGCCCGGCGCGCCCGCAGCCCGAACAGCGCGGCAAAGCCCTCCAGCGCGGCCTCGGTGCGGCGCGGAGCCTTCCAGTCCGGCGCCTCCACGATCAGCACCGCATCGGCATCGAGCGCGGTAAAGACGATCCCCAGCGCCTCCAGCTGCTGCGCCCGCGTCACCTTCCAGCGGGCCGACCACTCGGCGTCGGCCAGCGGCGCGCCCGCCTCGTCGAAGAGCGCGTTGAACCACTCCACGTTATAGGTGGCCAGTCTCACGCCCGCTGATCTCCTCCCAGGCCCGGTTCACCGCGATCAGCCGTTTCTCCGCCATTCGCACCGCCTCCTCGGGCACGCCGCGCGCCATCATCACGTCGGGGTGGCTCTCGCGCACCTGCCGTTTCCAGGCCGCGCGCGCCTCCGCCAGGGGCGCGTCGGGCGCCACGCCCAGCACCGCCCAGGGGTCGGGCTCGGCATCGGGCACGAAACGGGCGCGCAGCGAGCGGAACTCCCGGTCATCGACCCGGAAGATCTCGGCCACCCGCGCCAGAAAATCGTCTTCCTTCGGGTGATACTCGCCGTCCGCCATCGCGATATGAAACAGCCCCTCCAGCAGGTCGTTCAGCGCGCCGTGGCCATCGTCGAACATCCGCGCGATCCGCGCCGCGTATTCCTCGAAGCCCGCCACGTCCTGCCGCGCGAGGTTGAACACCCGCGCCGCATTGGCCTCCTCCGACGGCGGGATCGAAAACACCTCGCGGAAGGCCGTCACCTCGTCCTTGGTCACCTGCCCGTCGGCCTTGGCCATCTTGGCGCCCAGCGCGATCACCGCGATGGTAAAGCCCACGGTCCGCTCCGGCGCGGTGCGCAGCTTGTCGAACACCGCCGAAAGCCCCTCGCCCGCCGCGAGAGCCGAAAGCGCGTCACCTATGCGAGACCAGATCGACATGGGCGCCACCTTACCCGCCCGCGCCGGGCGGGTCACAAGAATTTCTGCATCAGCACAAGGTCATGCCAGCGGTCGAACTTGAACCCCACCTCGCGGAGCCGCGCCACCTCCTCAAAGCCCATCGCGGCATGAAACCGCACCCCGGCCCCGTTCTCGGCGCTGACGCCCGCGAAGACCGAGTGCATCCCCGCCGCCGTGGCATGATCGCAGAGCGCGCCCATCAAGGCGCGGCCCATGCCCCTGCCCCAGGCCGCCTCGTCGAGCGCGATGGAATGTTCGATGGTATGCCGGTAGCCCACCCCTCCGCGAAACTGCCCGTAGCTCGCATAGCCCGCCACCCGGCCCGCCTCGCAAGCCACCCAGAAGGGCGCACCCGCCGCCATCTGCGCGGCGATCTCGCCCGGCACCTTCTCGACCGAGTTGAAGGTGACGATGGTGTTCCGGATCACATGGTTGACAAGGCCGCAGATCGCCGGGGCATCCTCAGGCCCCGCCCGCCTCACCTCAACCACTTCGGCCCGTCCGGCGTGTCGATCTGCGCCGCCAGCCCGGTGTCGCCCGTGGTCAGCGTCACCCGCGCATCGTCGAGACCCAAAGCATCGAGCACGGCCACCTGCGGATGCGCCACGATGAGCCGCCTCAGCCGCAGTCCCCGCTCGGGCAGGCGCGGCGCCGGATGCGGCCCCTGCCACTCGATCAGCGCCGGGTGCAGGTTGTCGAGCGGCAGGATCCCGTCCTCGGGCACCGCCATCGCCCAGCGATAGGCGCCGCGCTGCAAGGCCATCGGCACGCCCGCGCCCGGATGCGCCGCCACCGCCGCGTCCAGGTCGTCCACCCGGCACACCCAACGTGCCAGCACGGGCGGGCCGGAAAACCGGTCGAGGTCAAACCAGCGCGGCCGCCCGGGCGCCCGCCCCGCCGGGTCCACCGCGATCACCTCCAGGTATTCCTCCCCACCCAGCGACAGGAGCGCGTTGTGGGTGCCGAAGGCCTCATGCACCCCGCCCGGGTCGCAGGTCACCCCCAGCGCCTCGCGCACATGGGCCACCCCGTCCTCCAGGCGCTCGCAGAGCACCGCGATATGGTCGAATGCGATCATGCGCGCATCAAGCGCACGGGCCGGCCCAAAGCACAACCCGCCGCGTCGCGCGCTCCTGCCATCCCGGCGCAACGCCCGCAACAGGGCCGGGGTGGGCGGGCGGGAGCGCCGCCGCCCCCGGCCCGCTCAGCCCCGCGCCTCGCGGATGAGCTTCAGCACGTCCTGCGCCGCCGAGGGGATGTTGGTGCCCGGGCCGAAGATCGCCTTCACCCCGGATTTGTAAAGAAAATCATAGTCCTGCTGCGGAATGACCCCGCCGCAGATCACGATGATATCCTCCGCCCCCGCCGCCTTCAGCGCCTCCACCAGCTTCGGTGCCAGGGTCTTGTGACCCGCCGCCTGCGAGGAAATCCCCACCACATGCACGTCGTTGTCCACCGCGTCCTGCGCCGCCTCCTCCGGCGTCTGAAAAAGCGGCCCCACATCCACGTCAAACCCGATGTCGGCGAAAGCCGTGGCAATCACCTTGGCCCCCCGGTCGTGGCCATCCTGGCCCATCTTCACCACCAGCATCCGCGGGCGGCGGCCCTCCTCCTCGGCAAAGTCCTCCACCGATTTCTGGATCGCGGCAAACCCCTCGTCGCCGTCATAGGCCGCGCCGTAGACGCCTGCCAATGTCTTCACCTCGGCCCTGTGGCGGCCAAACACCTTTTCCATCGCCATGCTGATCTCTCCAACGCTCGCCCGGGCCCGCGCCGCCTCCACGGCCGCCTCGAGCAGATTGCCTCCCTCGCGCGCCCGCCGCTCCAACTCGCCCAGCGCCGCATCGCAGGCCGCCTGGTCGCGGCTGGCCCGGATCTTCTCCAGCCGGGCCACCTGGGTCTCGCGCACCGCCACGTTGTCGACATCCAGAATGTCGATCGGGTCTTCCTTCTCCTTGCGGTACTTGTTGACGCCGACGATCACCTCCTCGCCCCGGTCGATCATCGCCTGCCGCCGCGCGGCGGATTCCTCGATCCGCAGCTTGGGCATGCCGGAGGCCACCGCCTTGGTCATGCCGCCCATCTCCTCGACCTCCTCCATCAGCGCCCAGGCCTTCCCGATCAGGTCATCGGTCAGGCTCTCCACGTAGTAGGAGCCCGCCAGCGGATCGACCACGCGGGTCACCTGGGTCTCCTCCTGGAGCACCAGCTGGGTGTTCCGCGCGATCCGCGCCGAAAATTCGGTGGGCAGGGCGATCGCCTCGTCGAGCGCGTTGGTGTGCAGGCTCTGCGTGCCGCCCAGCACCGCGCTCATCGCCTCGTAGGCGGTGCGGATGACGTTGTTGTAGGGGTCCTGCTCCTGCAGGCTCACGCCGCTCGTCTGGCAATGGGTCCGCAGCATCTTGCTGCGTTCGCTCTTCGCGCCGAACTCGGTCATGATCCGGTGCCACAACGTGCGGGCGGCACGCAGCTTGGCGATCTCCATGAAAAAATTCATCCCGATGGCGAAGAAGAAGCTGAGACGCCCGGCAAACTTGTCCACGTCCATCCCGGCCTCGATCGCCGCGCGCACGTATTCGCGCCCGTCGGCCAGGGTGTAGGCCAGCTCCTGCACCAGGTTCGCCCCGGCCTCCTGCATGTGGTAGCCCGAGATCGAGATCGAGTTGAACTTCGGCATCTCGTTGCTGGTGTATTCGATGATGTCGGAGATGATCCGCATCGAGGGCTCCGGCGGATACACATAGGTGTTCCGCACCATGAACTCCTTCAGGATGTCGTTCTGGATCGTCCCCGAAAGCAGGCTGCGGTCATGCCCCTGCTCCTCGCCGGTCACGATGAAACTGGCAAGGATCGGGATCACCGCGCCATTCATCGTCATCGACACGCTCACCTCGTCGAGCGGGATCCCGTCGAAGAGGATCTTCATGTCCTCGACACTGTCGATGGCCACCCCGGCCTTGCCCACGTCGCCCTCCACGCGCGGATGATCCGAGTCGTAGCCCCGGTGCGTCGCCAGGTCGAAGGCCACCGAAACGCCCTGCTGCCCGGCCGCCAGCGCCTTGCGGTAGAAGGCGTTGCTCTCCTCCGCCGTGGAGAACCCGGCATATTGCCGGATCGTCCAGGGCCGGCCGGCATACATCGTGGCCTTGGGCCCGCGGGTGAAGGGGGCGATCCCGGGCACGCTTCCCATGTGCGCCAGCCCCGCCACATCCTCCTCGGTGTAGAGCGGCTTCACCCTTATGCCCTCCAGCGTGTGCCAGTCGAGGCTCTCCAGCGGCTTGCCCCGCAGTTCCTTCTCGGCCAGCGCCTTCCAGTCGTCGGTCTTGCTCATCGGAGCCTCCCTTTCAGGTCCGGTTCATCTCTCGAGCGCGGATGCGCCCTTCGCATTCGGCGCATCCGCGCCTATATCCTTGGCAACAGGAGACCTTCATGCGGCTTACCCCCCTCGCCCTCGCGGCCCTCATCGCCACGCCCCTCTGGGCCCAGGAGACCGGACCCGCCGTGATCTCGGACGGCGCGGCAGAAGAGGCGGCAGAGGCTGTGGCCGCCGAGGCCGCGGGCGATGCCGACACCCTGCAGGTGCTCACCGGCTCCGAGGTGACGCTGGCCGATTTTCTCTGGCTCCGCCGCCCGGTGGTGGTGTTTGCCGACACCCCCGCCGACCCGCGCTTCGCCGAGCAGATGGAGCTTCTCGCCGCCCGCCCCGGCGCGCTGATCGACCGCGACGTGGTGGTCATCACCGATACCGACCCCTCGGCCAACTCCGCCGTGCGCACCCAGCTGCGGCCCCGCGGCTTCCAGCTCGTGCTGATCGGCAAGGACGGCGAGGTGAAATTGCGCAAACCCTTCCCCTGGGATGTCCGCGAAATCACCCGCAGCATCGACAAATGGCCGCTGCGGCGCGACGAGCTGCGCCGCAAGTAGCCCGCGCGGCGCTTGAGAACGGCGGCGCAAAGGCCTATATTGAGGTCAGAGGCCCGGAGCGGTCCGGGCCGTGCAGGAGCGGATATGAGCAAGCGCAGCGACATTCCCTTCACGCCGATCCCTGTGACGGGTCGGACGGGTCCTCAGCCGGGGTATTGAACTCCAGCCGCACCCGCTCGGCGGCCTCGCGCCCGCCCTTGCCAAAAGCGTCGATCACCGCATTCGCATAGCGCCCGAAGCTGAGTGCCTGCTTCTTCATCTCGATGTAATCGCGATACATCGCAATCCGCCGCCCCTGAGCCATCACCTTGAAGCTCTCGCCCCGCATGTCATCGACCAGCGCGGCGATGCTCTTGAGCTGGCTGTAGTAGGCCACGATCGGGTCGATGGTCTGGCGCGGCAGAACATGGATTTCGGGCAGGAGCACGTCGAAGACCGTGTCGTTGTGCTCGCGCGGAATGAGCGGCACGAAGCCCTCGTCCGCCTGCATCCGCCCGACGATCCCCTTGGCGTAGCTCTCGATGCGCTCCTCGTCCCAGAGGTTGGCGAGGTTGTTGCCGATCTCGGCATAGAGCGCGCGGTGCATGTCGCGCAGCTTCTCCTGCCGGAGCGCCGCGGCCTCGCGGCGGTTCAGCACCCCGTTCACGAACCACCCCGCACCAAGGAAGAGGCCGGCGATGACCGCCTGCCAGATCCGAGGGTCGAGGGCGGCGAGCCAGTCCATCAGCCCTCGCCCGTCATCCGCCCGTGGGTGGCCCAGCCGCCCAGCGCGAAGAGCAGAAACAGCATCAGCACCAGCGTCTGCGGCGGGTTGAACACGCCCAGCGCCATGATGCCGGTGGCCACCACCATCAGGCCGACGACCGAGGCCACGCCCAGCGCCCACCAGCGGCCATCGGCGCGGATCGGCAGCATCCGCGTCACCACCAGCGTCCAGACGGCAAAGCCCGCCACGCCCGCGCCAAAGGCCACCAGCGCCAGCATCGCCACGCCCGAGCCCTCGCCCAGCACGAGGCCGCTGAACAGGTAGGTCAGCGCCCAGGCGGCGCCGACGCCCGCCACGAACCCCAGCGCATGGGCCAGCAGGGCCCTCTTTCCGATGCTCATTCGAACTCCATGATCACGTCGTCCACCGCGAGGCTGTCACCCGGCCCCGCGTTGATCTTGGCCACCTTGCCGGTCTTCTCGGCGCGCAGGATGTTCTCCATCTTCATCGCCTCGACCGTGCAAAGCGCCTGCCCCTCCTGCACCTCGTCGCCCTCGGCCACGTTGACCTTCACGATCAGGCCCGGCATCGGGCAGAGCAGCAGCCTGGAGGTGTCGGGCGGCAGCCGCTCGGGCATCAGCGCGGCAAGCTCGGCCTGCCGCGGCGTCCAGACCTTCACCGGCACGTCCGCGCCCCGGAACCGGATGCGGAAGCCGCTGACGATCTTGCCCACCTTCAGCACCATCAGCTTGCCGTCCACCTGCAGGCGGGCAAGGCTGTCGCCCGGCGTCCAGTCGGAGGCCACCCGATGCACGGTGCCGTCCGAGAAGGCCACGGTGGAGCCCGCCCGGTCGGCGGCGATCTCGGTCACCAGCGTCTCGCTGCCCACCCTCACCACCCACTCCTCGCCGACGTGGCGCTCGTGGTTGTCCATCCGGCCGCTCACCCGGCTGCGCCGGATCTCGGCCACGCGATACATCGCCGCCGCCGCCGCCGCGACCCGCCGCCTGTCGGCCGCGCTCAGCTCGACGCCGGCAAAGCCGTCAGGATATTCCTCCGCGATGAAGGCGGTGGTCATGTCGCCCGCGACGAACTTGGGATGGTCCATCACCGCCGCGAGAAACGGGATGTTGTGCCCGATCCCCTCCAGCTCGAAACTGTCCAGCGCCACCCGCATCTCCTCGATCGCCTGCCCCCGGGTCGGTGCCCAGGTGCAGAGCTTGGCGATCATCGGGTCGTAATACATCGAGATCTCGCCGCCCTCGTAGACGCCGGTATCGTTGCGCACCGCGCGGGCCGCCTCGGCCACCTCCGCGGGGGGGCAGTAGGCCACCAGCCGCCCGATCGAGGGCAGGAAGTTGCGATAGGGATCCTCGGCGTAGATCCGGCTCTCCATCGCCCAGCCGTTCAGCTTCACGTCGGCCTGGGTCATGGTCAGCGGCTCGCCATTGGCCACCCGGATCATCTGCTCCACCAGGTCCACCCCGGTGATCAACTCCGTCACCGGATGCTCCACCTGCAACCGCGTGTTCATCTCCAGGAAGTAGAAGTTCTTCTCCCCGTCGACGATAAACTCCACCGTGCCCGCGCTGGTGTAGCCAACCGCCTGCGCCAGCGCCACGGCCTGCTCGCCCATCGCGCGGCGGGTCTCCTCGTCGAGAAACGGCGAGGGCGCCTCCTCGATCACCTTCTGGTTCCGCCGCTGGATCGAGCACTCGCGCTCTCCCAGATAGATCCCGTTGCCATGGGCATCGCAAAGCACCTGGATCTCGATGTGCCGCGGCTGGGTCACGAACTTCTCGATGAAGATCCGGTCATCGCCAAAGCTGGCCGCCGCCTCGTTTTTCGAGCTCTGAAAGCCCTCGCGCGCCTCCTCGTCGTTCCAGGCGATCCGCATCCCCTTGCCGCCGCCGCCCGCAGAGGCCTTGATCATCACCGGATAGCCGATCTCGGTGCTGATCCGCACCGCCTCCTCGGCATCCTCGATCAGCCCCATGTAGCCCGGCACCGTGCTGACGCCGGCCTCCTGCGCGATCTTCTTCGAGGTGATCTTGTCGCCCATCGCCTCGATCGCCCCCACCGGCGGGCCGATGAAGGCCACGTTCTCGGCGGCCAGCGCCTGGGCGAACTTCGGGTTCTCCGAAAGAAAGCCGTAGCCCGGATGCACCGCCTGTGCGCCGGTCTGGCGAATGGCCTCCATGATCCGGTCGATCACGATGTAGCTCTGGTTCGCCGGGGGCGGGCCGATGTGCACCGCCTCGTCGGCCATCTCCACGTGCAAGGCATTGCGGTCGGCGTCCGAATAGACGGCCACCGTGCTGATCCCCATCTTGCGCGCCGTCTTGATGACCCGGCAGGCGATCTCGCCCCGGTTGGCGATCAGGATCTTGTCGAACATCTGTCTTGTCCCTCTTCAGCTTGGGCCACGCTGGGCCGCGACACGCAAAAGGCGCTCCCCGGGTCTTTCGCCCGGAGAACGCCTCGATGGTTTTCGGTGATGCCGACGGCGCGCTGCGGCGCGCGGGCGTCAGAGATCGTCGGAAAGCGCGCCCACACCGGCGCCCACGGCTGCGCCGACGACCGGGTCATTGCCGGTCGCGTCAGCGGCGACGGCGCCGATGCCCGCACCGACGGCGGCACGTTCGACATCGTTGTCGCAGGCCGCGACAAGCAGCAGGGCGGGCAGGCTGGCGGCCAGGATGAATTTCTGCATGGGGATGGTCCTCGCAAACTGTTGGCCCGGACGCGCTCGGGCGTGCAGGGCGATTTCAGGTTCGCGAGATCAACAAGGGGCCCGCCGGCCCGGTTCCACGGCCCGGCGGCGTTTCGCTTGTGGCGGCTGGCCTCAGAAGGCGTCCGCGATGTCGTCCGAGAGCGCGCCCACGCCGGCCCCGACTGCCGCGCCGACGAGCGGGTCGTTGTCGGTGGCAGAGGCCGCGACGGCACCGATGCCGGCGCCGACAGCCGCGCGCTGCACGTCGTTTTCAAGGCACCCGGAAAGGGCAAAGACAAAAGGAAGGGCTGCGGCCCAGATGAGTTTCTGCATGGTAAACTGCCTCGAGTTTTATTGTTTATGCGCAGAGTATTATCGCAGATCGTTGAATCCGTGAAGCCAAATTCGTCACATGACATATCCCCCCCGACCTCGCAGGCGGTGTTTCGCCGCGACGAAAAAGGGTGTGGCCTGACCCGAAAGGGGTCAGACCACATAGAAGGGGAAGGGTAACGGTTTTGACTTATACAGGCCGACGCAAGCTTGCTGGAGAACGTCGGGCCTGCAGTGACATTTGCAACCACAGCGGGCGTCGGCAAGCGCCGCGTCACGTTGCGGCAGGAATGAGCCGGTTCCTGCCGGAATCCGGGGAGGCTCGGCAAGTTCACGCCCAATCCTCCTCGTCGTCGTCATCCCAATCGTCGTCGTCGTCAAAGCTCTCGCCGCCACCGTCGAACACCTCGGGAAAGCTCGCGCGCGCCCGGGCCTCGTCGATCCGCAGCAGCGCGTCGTAGCTGGCTGGGTCGAACGGGTCTTCCGCCGCCACCACCTCGCGCCCGAACAGCCAGCTCAGCCGCCCTGCATCGAGGTTGCCGCGTTCGAAGGGTTCGTCACCGAATTGCGCCCAGAGCGCCGCCATGAAGGCCGAATCGGCCCGGCGGTCCACGGCCTTGCGATCGGCGTAGCGCGCACGCGCCTTGATCGGGGTGGCTCCCCCCTTGGCGGCACGTCGGATGGTGAATTGGTAATCTGTTCCGGGAAGGCGGCCTGGAAATCCGCGATGCTTGATCATGCGCCACGCTCCCCGATGAGCGGGCGGAGGGTCGAGGCAGGCCCGAAGGCCTGCCCCGGTGTAGAATCAGTACTTCGAGTAGGTCGGCTCTTCGACCACGACTTCTTCCACAACAACTTCGTCCTGCTGAGCGCAGGCAGCCACGAAGGCAACGAGGCTGATGGCGAGAAGGGTTTTGATGCTCTTCGACATCTCTGTCTCCTAATAATCTGTGAGGTGCGCAGAAAGCAGTGACACTCCCCAGGTCCCTCATTCGAGTTCACAGCCAAATAGGTCTGGCCAAGCGTGAGGTTAATGCAATTACCCAAGGAAAAACAGGCCCCTCCGTGCACATGAATCCGCTGTGGCGGGATTGCATCAAACCCGCCTTCGCTCCCGCAGAAACGCCTTGTTTTATTGAGGTTAGCGCCGCTCATTGCCACTCGCACCCCGTCTCGGTGACCTGGTAGGAGGCAATAAACTGCGTGGCCTCCGGGTCGGGTTGGCCCCGTTCCACCACCCGGTCCATCAACGCGATGACGATTTGGTCGATGGGTGATTCATGCGACCGCGCGGTCTCGAGCGCCGGGCCGTTGCAGAGCACGTCCATCGCCTCGGACACGTCGTCATAGACCAGGGTGCCACCGTCGCGGGCGATCGCCGGCGCCAGGTAGCGCATGATCAGCCAGCGCTCCTCGTCGCCCTCGGTCTCGCCGATATGGCGCTCCACGATGGCATCATGAAACACCGCCCAGCCTTCCGGCAGGTCGGCGGCGCAGGCCGGTGTCGCAATTGAAAGGATCAGGGCGATAACGGTTCCGCACCGGGGCCTCCCCTCCCCGGTGCGAAACAGCCGAACGCGAACGTCCGGCAAGAGGCCGTGCGCCTTGAACAGGCGACCGAAACGGCCAGATCTCGCTGATGCGTCCGTCGGGCAGCGACGGTCGATCAGCCTGTATTGGCACGAAAAAATCATTCTGGCTATCCCCCTTACCCTGCGACAGGGCTCAAGCGGTTTTCCGCTCAGAGCGGAATGTTGTCGTGTTTCTTCCACGGGTTGGAGAGCTTCTTGTTGCGCAGCGAGGCAAAGGCGCGCGCCACCCGCTTGCGGGTCGAGCGCGGCTGGATCACCTCGTCGATGAAGCCCTTCTCGGCGGCCACGAAAGGATTGGCGAAGCGGTTTTCGTAATCCTTCGTCCGCGCGGCGATCTTCTCGGGGTCTCCGAGCTCGCTGCGATAGAGAATCTCCGTTGCCCCCTTGGCGCCCATCACCGCGATCTCGGCGGTGGGCCAGGCGTAGTTGAAATCGCCGCGCAGGTGCTTGGAGGCCATCACGTCATAGGCCCCGCCATAGGCCTTGCGGGTGATCACCGTCACCTTGGGCACGGTCGCCTCGCCGTAGGCGAACAGCAGCTTGGCGCCATGCTTGATCACCCCGCCATACTCCTGGCTGGTGCCGGGCAGAAAGCCGGGCACATCCACGAAGGTCAGGATCGGGATCTCGAAGGCGTCGCAGAACCGGACGAAGCGCGCGGCCTTCCGGCTCGAATCGATGTCGAGGCAGCCCGCCAGCACCATCGGCTGATTCGCCACCACGCCCACGCTCTGCCCCTCCAGCCGGATGAAGCCGGTGATGATGTTCTTGGCGTAGTCTTCCTGGATCTCGTAGAAGTCGCCCTCGTCCGCGACCTTCCAGATCAGCTCCTTCATGTCGTAGGGCGTGTTGGCGTTCTCCGGCACCAGCGTGTCGAGGCTTTTCTCCACCCGCGCCACATCGTCGAAGAACGGCCGCACCGGGGGCTTCTCGCGGTTGTTCAGCGGCAGAAAGTCCACCAGACGGCGCACCTCCGTCATCGCCTCCACGTCGTTCTCGAAGGCGCCGTCGGCGACGCTCGACTTTCTCGTGTGGGTCGAGGCCCCGCCCAGCTCCTCGGCGGTCACATGCTCGTTGGTCACCGTCTTCACCACGTCCGGGCCGGTGACGAACATGTAGCTCGATTCCTTCACCATGAAGATGAAGTCGGTCATCGCCGGGCTGTACACCGCGCCACCCGCGCAGGGGCCCATGATGACGCTGATCTGCGGCACCACGCCGGAGGCCATGATGTTGCGCTGGAACACCTCCGCATAGCCCGCGAGCGAGGCCACGCCCTCCTGGATCCGGGCGCCGCCCGAGTCGTTGAGCCCGATCACCGGGGCGCCGTTCTGCATCGCCATGTCCATGATCTTGCAGATCTTCTGGGCGTGGGTCTCGCTGAGCGAGCCGCCGAACACGGTGAAGTCCTGGGAGAACACATAGACCATCCGGCCGTTGATCGTGCCCCAGCCGGTCACCACCCCGTCGCCCGCCGGGCGCTGCTCCTGCATCCCGAAGTCGGTGCAGCGATGCGCCACGAACATGTCGAACTCCTCGAAGGAGCCCTCGTCCAGCAGCAGCTCGATCCGCTCGCGCGCCGTCAGCTTGCCCTTGGCGTGCTGCGCGTCGATCCGCCGTTGGCCGCCACCCTCCCGGGCCTCCGCGCGACGCGCCTCGAGTTGCTCCAGAATGTCCTTCATGGCCATCTCCCCGATGATTTTGCCGAAGCTATAGGGTCTCACGGCTGCGGACCAAAGGGAAATTCGGAAAATTTGCAAACTCTTGGCAAGAAGGGCAAAGCAAACTGCAAAAATGAATATTCATGTGAGTCGCGCACACTTTTTCCGCGCTGGCAGTAGACAAAGCCCTGCACCCCGCCTAATTCCGCGCAATGAGTTACGGAAGCCGGGTCCGCTTCGCCGACCGCAGCACCCCACCCCATGTTCTGACCCTCGTGCTCGTCGCCTCGATGACCGCGCTGACGATGAATGTCTTCCTGCCGTCCCTGCCCGCGATGGCCGCGCATTTCAACACCGAGTACCGGGTGATCGGCCTCGCCGTCTCGCTGTTTCTCGCGGTCAACGCGGTGCTGCAAATCATCGTCGGCCCGCTGTCCGACTGGTTCGGGCGGCGCGTCGTGCTGATCGCCTCGATCACCATCTTCCTCTTCGCCACGCTGGGCTGCATCTACGCGCCCACCGTCGAGAGCTTCCTGTTCTTCCGCATGTGCCAGGCCGTGGTGGCCACCGGCATGGTGCTGTCGCGCGCCATCGTCCGCGACGTGGTGCCGATGAACCAGGCCGCCTCGATGATCGGCTATGTCACCATGGGCATGAGTCTGGTGCCGATGATCGCGCCCGCCCTCGGCGGCAAGCTCGACGAATGGTTCGGCTGGCAGGCCAACTTCTGGCTGATGTTCGGCTTCGGCGTGGTGCTGCTGGCGCTGGTGCTCACCGACCTCGGCGAAACCCTGCACACCCGCAAGGCCCGCTTCTCCGAGCAGTTCGGCGGCTACCCCACGCTGCTGTCGTCCTACCGCTTCTGGGGCTACGCGCTGGCCTCCGCCTTCGCCTCCGGCTCCTTCTTCGCCTACCTCGGCGGCGCGCCCTTCCTGGCCACCAACTACTTCGGCCTCGAGCCCGCGACCATGGGCTTCTACTTCGGCTTCCCGGCCATCGGCTACTTGCTCGGCAACGCCTTCACCGGCCGTTTTGCCAGCCGCTTCGGCATCAACCGGATGATCCTCTGGGGCTGCCTGCTCACCGTCATCGGCCTCTCGCTGCACCTCGCCGCCTACCTCGCCGGGCTGCGCGATCCCTTCCTCTTCTTTGCCTTCTTCACCTTCGTGGGGCTGGGCAACGGGCTGGTCATGCCCAACGGCGCGGCAGGTCTCGTCTCGGTGCGGCCCGATCTCGCGGGCTCCGCCTCGGGCCTCGGCGGCGCGATCCAGATCGCCGGCGGCGCCGCGCTCTCCGCGCTGGCCGCCGCGCTGCTGGGCGAAGGCTCCACGCCGCTGCCCCTGCTGACCCTCATGGTCAGCACCGCCCTCTGCAGCCTGGTCGCCATAATCGTGGTGCTCCTGCGCGAGCGCCAGCTGGCCGGCACGCCCGGCGCGCTTCCCTGAGTTTGCAAAGGCTGGCGCGCGCCGTGCTTATCTGCAAAATGCGGGCACCATGCCCACGCAAAAGCTCTATGCCGGCGCCAAGCTGCGGGAAATCCGCACGCGGCTGAACCTCACCCAGAAGGCCTTTGCCGCCAAGCTGGGGGTGTCCCTGCCCTATCTCAACCAGATGGAAAACAACAACCGCCCGGTCTCGGCGCGGGTGGTGCTGGCGCTGGCGCAGGAGTTCGGCCAGGACGTGACCGAGCTCAGCTCCGGCGACACCGAGCGGCTGGTGACAGACATGCGCGAGGCCTTCGCCGACCCGGTCTTCACCGACACGCCCCCCTTGGCCGACCTGCGCCTCACCGCGTCGAACGCCCCCGCGCTGGCCCGCGCCTTCCTCGAGCTGCACCGCGCCCACCGCCAGGGGCAGGAGCGCCTGGCGCTGCTGGATGAGGCCATGGGCACCGGCGGCCCGGCCCCGATCTCGCCCTGGGAGGAGGTCCGCGACTTCTTCCACTATTGCGACAACTACCTCGACGCCATCGACCGCGCCGCCGAGCGTTTCGCCGGCGATGCCTCCGACCCGGACTCGGCCCAGAAGCACCTCGCCAAGGCCGGCGTCACCCTCGCGCTCACCGATGAAACCGCCCTCCGCCGGTTCGACCCGGAGGCCCGCCGTCTCTCCCTCCCCGCCCGCGCCACCGCCGCCACCCGGCGCTTCCAGATCTACCACCAGCTCGCCCTGCTCACCCAGAACGACCTGCTGGAGGCCACGCTCGACCTCGCCCGCTTCCAGACCGAGGAGGCCCGCGCCATCGCCAAGATCGGGCTGGCCAACTACTTCGCCGGGGCCGCCCTGCTGCCCTACCGCGCCTTTCTCGAGGCCGCCCGCGACACCCGCCACGACCTCGAGCGCCTCTCCGACCGTTTCGGCGCCTCCATCGAGCAGGTGGCGCACAGGCTCTCGACCCTCCAGCGCCCCGGCGCAAAGGGCATCCCCTTCTTCTTCGTCCGCGTCGATCAGGCCGGCACCATCACCAAGCGGCACTCCGCCACCCGGCTGCAATTCGCCCGCTTTGGCGGCGCCTGCCCGCTCTGGAACGTGCATCGCGCCTTCGAAACGCCCGGCCGCTTCCTGCGGCAGCTTGCCGAAACCCCGGACGGGCTGCGCTACATCTCCCTCGCCTGCGACGTCTCCAAGCCCGGCGGCAGCTTCCACGCGCCGGTGCGCCGCTACGCCATCGCGCTCGGCTGCGAGGTGGCCCACGCGCCCGCGCTCGTCTATGCCGACGGGCTGGATATCACCCAGCCCGCCGCCTTCGAGCCCATCGGCATCTCCTGCCGCATATGCGAGCGCCAGGGCTGCCACCAGCGCTCGGTCCCGCCGCTGGAGCGCCGCCTCACGGTCAACCCCAATGCCCGCGGGCTGCTGCCCTACGAAATAGACACCGGCTGAACATCGCCTGACCGAGAGGAGGGCGCCAAATCTCCTGTTGCAAGTCTGGTATACTAGTATTGGTATACCGGCACCAACTCGCAACCTGGAGGAGAAGCATGCGATTCGGTCCTACACCCGCCGTTGTTCTGGCCCTCTGCGCCGCTGCGCCCGCAGCCACCGCGCAGGACCTCATCACCAACCCATCCTTCGAGCACGGCTGGAGCGGCTGGCAGGATGTCGATCCCGACAAGGACGCCACCTCCATCTCCGGCCACGCCCGGACCGGCGAGAAATCCGCCAAGATCAGCAAGGCCACCGGCCGGTTCGAACAGCAGATCACCCTGGCGCCGGGCAGCGACTACATGCTTCGGGCCGCCGTGAAGGGGCCGGGGAGCATCGGCATCACGCTGGGCGCACAGGATTTCACCGCCGCCTCCGGCTCCGAAACCGAAGACTGGATCACCCTCGAGGTGCCGTTCTCGTCGGGCGACGCCACCGAGGCCACGATCTTCGGCAGCCACAACGGCAGCGAGGGCCGCTTCGACGACTTCGAGATCACCGCCCTCTCCGGCCCGGCGCTCGACGCCGCCGAGCAGGCCGCCGCCGGCCCCGTCACCTACGCCACCATCCCCGGTGCATGCGAGCGCATGAGCCAGCTCGGGGTCTCCTCTGCCCGCGATGACGGCACCCACGACGGCCACGGCCCCGAGCTCACCATCGACGGGTCCTTTCAGCCCGAGTCGCGCTGGTCGTCCAAGCTCGAGGGCAAGGAACTGGTGATCGACATGGGCATGCCGCAAACCCTCAAGGAAATCGGCATCGCCTTCTACAAGGGCAACGAGCGGCAAAACTTCTTTGCCCTCGAAACCTCCGTCAACGGCACCGATTTCACCCCGCTGATGGGGCGCACCGCCTCCAGCGGCACCACCACCGCCATCGAGCGGTTCGACTTCGATGATCGCGTGGCCCGCCACATCAAGCTGATCGGCCTGGGAAATGCCTCCAACGAGTGGAACAGCGTGCTCGAGATCCAGCCGTGGGGCTGCGGCATGGGCGAGATCGCCCCGACCGGCGACGGCTCCGACGCCGCCGAGGTGGCCGGCATCAGCGCCTATGGCCTCGCCACCGGCAAGCCGCCCGCCGCCAACTTCGACCTCACCAACTGGAAGATCACCCTCCCCGTCGATGAAGACGGCGATGGCCGCGCCGATGAGATCTCCGAAACGCTCCTGGCCAATGGCTGGTCCGACGAGCGTTATTTCTACACCGATCCGGTGACCGGCGGCATGGTCTTCCGTGTCGTCGGCACCGGCGCCACCACGCAAAACTCCAGCTACTCCCGCGCCGAACTGCGCGAGATGCTGCGCGGCGGCGACGAGAGCATCGCCACCCGCAACGAGGACGGCACGCCGACGGCCAACAACTGGGTCCTCTCATCCGCCCCGCCCGAGGCACAGGCCGCGGCCGGCGGCGTTGACGGCACCATGACGGCCACGCTCGCCGTCAACCAGGTCACCCGCATGGGCGAGGGTTCGCGCGTGGGCCGTGTCATCATCGGCCAGATCCACGCCAAGGACGGCGAACCGATCCGGCTCTACTACCGCAAGCTGCCCACCAACAAATACGGGTCGGTCTACTATATCCACGAGCGCGAAGGCCGCGACGACATCTACGTGCCGCTCATCGGAGACCGCAGCGACTTCGCCGAGAACCCCGCCGACGGCATCGCGCTCGACGAGCGGTTCTCCTACGAGATCCGCGTCTCGGGCAAGGAGGTGGACGGCACCGTGCACCCGATCCTCGATGTCTCCATCACCCGCGATGATGGCACCACGGTCAGCGCGCCCCCGCTCGACATGTCAGACAGCGACTACTCCATCGCCGAGGAGTTCATGTACTTCAAGGCCGGGGCCTACTCGCAGAACAACAGCTCTCCCTGGCCCGAGCGCGACTTCGATCAGGTCACGTTCTTCGCACTGGAGGCCCGGCACTGAGCCGCCCCCGCCCGCCCGCAGGAGCAGACCCCGGCGCCACCAGCGCCGGGGCGCTCGGCCTTTCCGCGCTCAGGCCTTCACGTTCAGCGCGGCGGCCACCTGGTCCTTCAGGTACATCCGCTCCTTGCGCAACTCGACCATGTGCAGGTCGTCGGTCGGCTCCACGTTGGTCTCTGCGCGGTGGATGGCGCGGTTCAGCTCGTGGTAGCGGTCCACCATCCGGGCAAAATGCGCATCCCCTTGCTTCAGCGCCGAAATCTCGGCCTCGCGCCCCGGAAACTCTTGAGCCAGTTCATGAGGGGTGTTCTGCGACATGGGTCACTCCTGTTTTTTTGCGTTCCCAGACTGCGCGCCGCAGGCCGCTCGTGCCTTGACATGGATCATGCCGCGACAGAGACAGCACTCTTGCGCTTTTCCCCGCCGTCACCTATCCCGCGCCGGAACTGTAAGAGACTGCGCCAATGCCCCTTCTGGTGATGAAATTCGGCGGCACCTCCGTCGCCAACACCGACCGCATCCGCCGCGCCGCAAAGCGCGTGGGCCGCGAGGTCGCCAATGGCTATGACGTCATCGTCATCGTTTCGGCCATGTCGGGCGAAACCAACAAGCTCGTGGGCTATGTCGAGGAAACCTCGCAGCTCTACGATGCCCGCGAGTATGACGCGGTTGTGAGCTCCGGCGAGCAGGTGACGGCCGGCCTGATGGCACTGACCTTGCAGGAAATGGACGTGCCCGCCCGCAGCTGGCAGGGCTGGCAGGTGCCGCTGCGCACCACCAACGCCCATGCCGCCGCCCGGATCGTCGAGATCCCGACCGAGAACATCATGGCCAAGTTCGCCGAGGGCATGAAGGTGGCCGTGGTCGCAGGCTTCCAGGGCATCGGCCCGGATGGCCGCATCACCACCCTGGGCCGGGGCGGCTCCGACACCACCGCCGTGGCCTTCGCCGCCGCCTTCGAGGCCGAGCGCTGCGACATCTACACCGATGTCGACGGCGTCTACACCACCGACCCCCGCATCACCTCCAAGGCCCGCAAGCTCGAGAAGGTGGCCTTCGAGGAAATGCTGGAGCTCGCCTCGCTGGGCGCCAAGGTGCTGCAAACCCGCTCCGTCGAGCTGGCCATGCGCTACAACGTGCGCCTGCGGGTGCTGTCGAGTTTCGAAGAACAATCCGATGAAGCGGGCACGCTGATCTGTGCCGAGGAGGATATCGTGGAAAGCAAAGCCGTGAACGGCGTGGCCGCAAGCCGCGAAGAAGCCAAGATGACCCTGATCTCCGTGGCCGACCGGCCCGGCATCGCGGCGGCGATCTTCGGCCCGCTCTCCGAGGCCGGCGTGAACGTCGACATGATCGTGCAGAACATCTCCGAGGAAGGTCGCACCGACATGACCTTCTCCTGCCCGATCAACCAGGTCGCCCGCGCCGAGAAGGCGCTGAACGACGTGAAGGAGAAGGGCGGCCTGAACTTCCGCGAGATCGTCGCCGATACCGACGTCGCCAAGATCTCCGTGGTGGGCATCGGCATGCGCTCGCAGTCCGGTGTCGCCGCCAAGATGTTCAAGACCCTCTCCGACGAGGGCATCAACATCAAGGTCATCGCCACCTCCGAGATCAAGATCTCCGTGCTGATCGACCGCAAGTACACCGAACTGGCGGTCCAAGCCCTGCACGACGCCTTCGAGCTGGAAAAGGCCTGAGCCTCAGCCCTCTTCCTCTTCTTCTTCGCCGCGCGCCATTGCCCGGGCAAATTCCGGCCCGGCCACCTTGCTGGCCAGCCGCATGAGGGCCTCCGCCTCCGCACGGCCCAGCGCCCTGTCGATACGTGCATTCGCCGACAGCCAGCGATCGGTGATCTGCGAAACGATGCCGCGGCCCTTGCCGGTCAGCTCCAGGTGGCGCACCCGGCGATCCGCGCGGCTTTGCGTCACCTGCACCAGCCCGTCTCGCTCAAGCGGCTTCAGCGCGTGCGACAGGGCCGATACCTGATAGCCCATTTCCTCCGCGACCCGCTTCAGCGGAGCGCCGCCCTCCTCCTGCAACGCGCCGATCTTCCACAACAACCGCGCCTGGGTGCCGTTCACCCCAAGCGGCGCCATCGCCGCGTCATATACAGCCCCAAGCCGACGTGTCGCCTGTCGCAGCGCGGTGGAGAGGCATTCATCCGCCGCTGTATCGCGCGTGGGTTCGGGAGTGCGTGCCATGGCGTCACATATAGTTGAGCCTTCAAGGATTGACAATCTCGGCTCACACTCCACATATTGAGCACTCAACAATTGAGCACTCAATGAAAGGGACTCCGATGACCACACCCACCGCTCTCATCACCGGCGCCTCCTCCGGGATCGGGGCCGAATATGCCCGCCAGCTTGCCGGGCGCGGCTATGACCTGATCCTCGTCGCCCGCCGCGAGAACAGGCTGAGCGCCCTTGCCGAAAGCCTCCCCGTCAACGCGCGGGTGGTGCAGGCCGATCTCACCGCCCCCGACGACCTTGAGCGCATCGCGACCCTCATCGCCGATGAGCCATCACTGGGCGTGCTGGTGAACAACGCCGGCACCACCGCGATCGGAGCCTATGACCAGCTTTCACCGGAACAGGCCAGCACCATGCTGCACCTCAATGTCACCGCCGTCGAGCGCCTGGCACGGGCCGCGTTTGCAGCATTCCGGAGCGCCGGACGAGGCTCGATCATCAACATCAGCTCCGCCGTCGCCATGGGCGTCTACCCCGGCACCGTGCTCTACTCCGCAACCAAGGCCTTCGTGATGATGCTGTCAGAGGGCATGGCCGCAGAGGCCGAGGGAAGCAACGTCCGGGTGCAGGCGGTTCTGCCCGCGGCGGTCGAGAGCGAGATCTACGAGGTCGCGGGGGTCGACCTGTCTCAACTCCCGCCCGAGATCGTCATGACCGCCAGCAACATGGTCGCCGCCGCCCTGGCCGGGCTCGACGCCGGGGAGGTGCTCACACTGCCTTCGCTGGAAGAGGGGATGCGGCTCGATGAGGCGCTCGCGGCCCGCCAGAGGGTCTTCGACGTGCTGCAATCCGGCACCCCGGCCAGCCGCTACGGGCTGAGCCCCGCGGCCTGATCCGCACCCCGCCCCCGCCGCGCCGGCCCCGTGCCCCTGTGCCGCCTCCGGCGCGGCTCTTGCACCAGCACAGATGCGCCGGGCGGCATGATGCTCCAGGGTACAGCCCCGCGCGGATCGCCCCGGTAATTCACACCGCCCGCGTCAAAACCCGTTTCGCAACCTCGGCGCGATGGTCTATACCCGGTCTCCGGAACGGCCCGCGCGCCGGGCCGTGAACGATGGGGCAGAATGCCAGACAGTAACCAACCCGGCAGCCGGCGCTTGCTCAAGCGCCTGCGCGAAACTCTCTCCGAGGCCGGAGAGGGGCAGGAACGGCTGGACGCGATCACCACGCTGATCGCCGCCGAGATGGGCACCCACGTCTGCTCGATCTACCTGTTCCGCGACGCCGACACGCTCGAACTCTGCGCCACCGAGGGCCTCAAGCCCGAGTCGGTCCACCAGACCCGGATGCGGCTGGGCGAGGGCCTCGTCGGCCGCGTCGCCCTGCGAACCACCCCGATCAACACCGCCAACGCCCCCGCCGAGCACGGCTTCCGCTACATGCCCGAAACCGGGGAAGAGCGGTATTCCGCCTTTCTCGGCGTGCCGATCCAACGGCTGGGCGAGCGGCTGGGCGTGCTCGTGGTGCAAAGCCGAGAGGCCCGCGCCTATTCCGACGACGATGTCTATGGCCTCGAGGTGGTCGCCATGGTGCTGGCCGAGATGGCCGAGCTGGGCGTGTTCCAGAGTTCGGCCGACGGGCTTCAGGCGCGCCATACCCACCCGGTGATGTTTCGGGGCGGCGTCGGGCAGGAGGGGGCGGCCGAAGGCCGGGTCTACCTGCACGAGCCCCGCGTGGTGGTGCTGAACCCGATCGCCGACGATGCCGAGGCCGAGGTGGTCCGCCTGCGCGAGGCGGTCGACAAGCTGCGCTACTCGGTCGACGAGATGCTGTCTTCGGCGCCGCTGGCCGAGGGCGACCAGCGCAAGGTGCTCGAGGCCTACCGGATGTTCGCCAACTCCAAGGGCTGGCTGAAGCGGATGGAAGAGGATATCGGCCGCGGCCTCTCTGCCGAAGCGGCAGTGGAAAAGGAGCAATCGGCGGCCCGCGCCCGGATGGAGCAAGTGCCCGACGCCTACCTCCGCGAGCGCCTGCACGACCTGGACGACCTGTCGAACCGCCTGTTGCGCCTGCTCACCGGCCAGGGCCAGGACGACGGCTCGGAGATGCCCGCCAACCCGGTGCTGGTGGCCCGCAACATCGGCCCCGGCGAGCTTCTGGCCTATGGCCGCAAGCTGCGGGCGATCGTGCTCGAGGAAGGCTCGGTCGGGAGCCACGCCGCCATCGTGGCGCGGGCCCTGGCGATCCCGCTGGTGATCCACGCCATCCGCATCACCACAGAGGCGCTCAACGGCGACCCGATCCTGGTAGACGGCGACCAGGGCGTCGTTCACCTGCGGCCAGAGGACAACGTCGCCAATGCCTTCCGCGACAAGATCGCCATGCGCGCCAAGGCCGTCGAACGCTACGCCTCGATCCGCGACCTGCCCGCCACCGACAAGTCGGGCGCCACTGTCGCGCTGCACATGAACGCAGGCCTGATGGCCGACCTGCCCTCCCTGCCCTCCTCGGGTGCCGAAGGTGTGGGCCTGTTCCGCACCGAGCTGCAGTTTCTCGTCCGCAACCAGGTGCCGCGCCGGGGCGAGCTGGCCGCGCTCTACTCCCGCGTGCTCGACGCGGCGCAGGGCAAGCGGGTGGCCTTCCGCACGCTCGACATCGGCTCCGACAAGGTGCTGCCCTACATGAAGCGGCAGGACGAGCCCAACCCGGCGATGGGCTGGCGGGCGATCCGCGTGGGGCTCGACAAGGCCGGCGTGATGCGGATGCAGCTCCAGGCCCTGATCCGCGCCTCCTGCGGGCGGCCGCTCTCGGTCATGTTTCCGTTCGTCGCGCAGCTGTCGGAGTTCACCGAGGCGCGCGACCACCTGATGCGCGAGCTCGACCGCGAAGACAGGCTCGGCCACACCTTGCCCGAGAGCGTCGAGGTCGGCGCCATGCTGGAGACACCCTCGCTCGCCTACGCGCCGCAGAAGTTCTTCGAGCTGGCCGATTTCATCTCCATCGGCGGCAACGACCTCAAGCAGTTCTTCTTCGCCGCCGACCGCGAGAACGAGCGGGTCCGCAACCGCTACGACTGCCTCAACGTGTCGTTCCTGAGCTTCCTCGAATGGATCGCCATGCGCTGCGACGCCACCGAAACGCCGGTCAGCTTCTGCGGCGAGGATGCCGGCCGCCCGCTGGAGGCCGCCTGCTTCTCGGCGATCGGGCTGCGCGCCCTCTCGATGCGCCCCGCCTCCATAGGCGCGGTCAAGTCGCTCCTGCGCCGGATCGACCTGTCCGATCTGAGGAAGGTAATCGAGAAGGCCCGTGCCGACGGCGAGCAATCGGTTCGGGCCCGCGCCGAGGCCTGGCTGCTCGACAACACCGACCCGGAATAGCTGCACCCGCCAGCCGCAGCGGCCGGTCCCGGCATGGCCTCAGGGCGCGCTGTCCCATTTCTCCACGTCGCCCGCGATGCCCGCCCAGTCGCCGGTGCCGAGCACGCGCTCGGGGTTGGTGGGCGGCGGCATGACCACGCCCGCGAGCTTCCGAAAGCCGAAGCGCGCGTAATAGGGCGCGTCGCCCACCAGCATCACCCGCGCCCAGCCAAGCCCGTGGCTCCGCTCCAGGCTCTCGGTCACCAGCCATGCGCCAAGGCCCTCGCCCTGCCGCGTCGGGTGCACCGCGACCGGCCCGAGCAGCAGCGCGGCATGGCCGCCCACCCGCACCGGCCAGTAGCGGATCGCGGCGGCCAGAATTCCCTCGCCGTCCCGCGCCAGCAGGCACAGGCCCGCCACCCGGTCGACCCCGTCGCGCAGCCGGTAGGAACTGAGCGCCTCGCGGCCCGGTGCAAAACAAGTGTCGTAGAGCGCTTCAACCTCCCAACGGTCCTCCGCGCTCTCCTCGCTGAGCCTGTATCCGATCACGCCTGCCGTCCCTTCCGCACTGGCAGCCCCCTAGCACGCACGCTACCTTCCCGCAAACGCCGCAAGGAGCCCGAATGTTCTATACCCCCGAAGATGGCCACGGCCTGCCGCACAACCCCTTCAACGCCATCGTCTCGCCCCGGCCCATCGGCTGGATCAGCTCGCGCGGGGCCGAAGGACACGACAACCTCGCCCCCTATTCCTTCTTCAACGCCATCGCCTATGTGCCGCCGCAGGTGATGTTCTGCTCCACCGGCACCAAGGACTCGCTGATGAACATCCGCGAGACCGGCGTGTTCTGCGTGAACATCGTCGAGGCCGCCGCGCGCGACGTGATGAACGCCACCTCCGCCGCCCACCTGCCCACGGTGGACGAGTTCGAGAAGGCCGGCATCGAGAAGGCCGAGTGCGACACCATCGTCTGCCCCCGCGTCGCCCACGCGCCCGCCAACCTCGAATGCCGGGTGGTCCAGCTCGTCCAGCTCAAGGGCAAGGACAACCACATGGTCATCGGCGAGGTGACCGGCGTGCATATCCGCGACGACTGCCTGAAGGACGGCCGCTTCGACGTGACCACCTTCCAGCCGCTCTCCCGCCTGGGCTACCGCGACTATGCCGTGGTGGAGAACGTCTTCGAACTGAGCCGCCCCGACGACTGAGGCCGCGCCATGAGCCGCGCCGAAGACAGTGTCCAGGCCGCGCTCGGCCCGGCCCTGCTCGAGCGGTTCGACGGCATGGCCCACCAGGCGCAGTTGCCCGCGATCACGGTCGACGGCCTGCGGGTCGAGCTCTCGATCAGCGGCTTGGGCCGCGCGCCCGAGGCCGCCGACCCCGAGGCCGCCGACCCTGAGTCTTCCGTCGCCCTGCTGCGCCGCCTTGTCGAGGAGGCCCGGCCTTTCGTGGCCGTGCTCGACAAGGCGGTGCCGTCGGCCCGGTCCGATCTGGCGCGTCACGGCTGGCCCGAGGGGCTGGCCCGAGGGGCTGGCGATGTCGCAGCTCACCTTCCACTATTCCATCGAGGGCGAGCCGACTCTGCTGCTGGTCACCGAAGACCCGATCTACGCCTTTCGCGTTTCGGCCGATGGCGCGGTGGAGGGGGATCTCCACTGCCGCGATGTCGCCTCCGAGGCCGCCAGCCTTCAGGCCCTGCACGACCTGCCCGCGCTCTCTCCACTCCACCACCCCCGTTTCGGGCCGGTCGGCCGCGAGGTTCTGGCCGATCTGCATCCGTCCCGCATCGGCTGGCGCCGCGTGCCGCTGTCGCTCTACCTCCCCCTGCCGAGATCCCACCTTCGACCCCGCCGAGCTCGATCCCTTCGTCCTGCTCCTCCAGCGCGCCCGCAGGCTGCTGCCGGGTCTGCGCGCCGCGCTGGCCCTGCTGCGCCAGGATTGGGCGCAGAACTGGCTGACCCCCGAGAACGGCCCCCTGGCCGATGCCTTCTTCCGGGCGTTTCCCGAGGCCCGGCGCTCGGGCGCGGTCTCCGAGGCCCGCTTCATGCGCGCCATGCGCCTGCACGCCATCCCGCTGTCACCGCGCGACCCGGGCCTGGGGCCCCAGGCCAGCTGGGATTTCCACGCCCTGCCCCGCGACGACGACCACATCATCTTCGTGGCCCGCACCGCGCCGGACGGGCGGGTGATCGAGGGTGTGACCGAGAGCTGAGCCCCATCCTCGGTGGTGTTCGGCGGGCGACCGGCGCACGCGCCCCATTTACAGAACAAATCACGAACACTATCCTGCCCCCATGCCCCACGACCCGCTCTCCCACATGCCCCACCACGCCCGCCACGCCTGCGTGGTGACGGGAGAGTTCGCCCTGGCCACGGGCCGGGTGCACGAGCTCTGCGGCCCGTCCCGGCAGGCCCTGGCGCTGGCGGTGGCGGCGCGGCTCTCCGGCCCGGTGATCTGGATCGCGCCCGCCTGGCAGGGCGAGGCGCTCTGCGGCGCGGGCGTCGGCCGCTGGATCGACCCGGCGCGGCTCCTGATGGTGCGGGCGGGCCGCCCGATGGAGCTGCTCTGGTGCATGGAGGAGGCCCTGCGCGCGGGGGCGGTGCCGCTGGTGGTGGCCGATCTCGAGGCGCCGCCGGGCATGGTGCCGGTGCGGCGTCTGCACCTGGCCGCCGGCACGCCCGAGGGTGCGGCCCCGCTGGGGCTGATCCTCACCCCCGGCGAGGGCGGCGCGCCCGGGGTGGAGAGCCGCTGGCACGCCACGCCCGACCATGGACCCGGCCTCACGCGCTGGCGGCTCTCCCGGCGGCGCGCCCGCATGGCCCCGCCCGCCGCCTGGCACCTCGCCCAGCCCGCCGCCCGCGCGCCGCTGGTGCTCACGCCGCTTGCCGCGCTGGAGCAATCGGCGTAGGCCAGTCACAGCCCCTTCCCCGCCGGCCCGCGAAAAACGACGCCCCCCGTCGCGCCATGGCCAGCCCAGCCAGAGCCGTCACGCGACCCCGCCCCATGCGCCTCCTGCTCACCTTCGCCCCGCTCCTCGCCTCCGTGGCCCTGCTCCAGCTCTCCTCGGGCGGCCTCGGCCCGATGGATGCGCTCTCGGGCCTGACGCTGGGCTTTTCCACCGGCGAGATCGGCCTGCTGGGGTCGGCGCATTTTCTCGGCTTCTTCCTCGGCTGCTGGTGGGCGCCCCGGCTGATGGGCACCGTGGGCCACGCCCGCGCCTTCGCCGCCTTCGGCGCGCTCGGGGCGATCGGTCTGCTGGGGCACATGCTGCTCACCACGCCCTGGGCCTGGGCCGGGATGCGGGTGGCCTCCGGCCTCTGCATCGCCGGCTGCTACACCGTCATCGAAGCCTGGCTCCAGGCCCGGGTGACCAACGAGACCCGGGGCCGCGCAATGGGTGGCTACCGGCTGGTCGACCTCGGCGGCTCGCTGCTGGCGCAGCTGCTGGTCGGCGTGCTGGAGCCCGCCACCTATGCCGCCTACACCCTGCTGGCGATCCTGTGCTGCGCCGCGCTCCTGCCGATGGCGCTGACCACCGCCGCCCAGCCCGCCACGCCCGAGGCCCCGCGCCTGCGCCCCGCCCTCACCTTCGCCCGTTCGCCGCTGGCCGGCGCCGCCGTGCTGGTGGCCGGGCTGACCTCGGGCAGCTTCCGCACCGTGGGCCCGGTCTATGGCCAGGCCGTCGGCCTCGGCCCCGAGCAGATCGGCCTCTTCCTCGCCATCTGGATCGGCGGCGGCGCGCTGGCGCAATGGCCGGTGGGCTGGCTCGCCGACCGCTACGACCGGCGCTGGGTGCTGATCGGCCTCTCGGTCGCCTCCACCCTGTCGTGCCTGGCCACCATCGCCACCTCCGGCTCCACCGCCGCGATCCTCGCCACGGCGGCCTTCTTCGGGCTCACCAGCTTTCCGATCTACTCGGTCGCCGCCGCCCATGCCCACGACTGGGCCTCCGACGAGGAGCGCGTCGAGCTCTCGGCCTCGCTGATGTTCGCCTTCGCCGCCGGGGCCATCGCCGCGCCGCTCACCGCCTCCTGGCTGATGGCCGCCACCGGCGCGGCGGCGCTCTTCTGGCTCATCGCCCTGGCCCATGTGGCGCTGGCGGTGATCGGCACCATCCGGATGCGCGCCCGCCCCACGGCAACCCGCACCCGCTACATCTACGCCCCGCGCACCAGCTTCCTGATCGGGTGGCTCACCGGGCGGCAACGCAAGGACAAGTAGGGCCGCGCAGCCGTTGCCCCTCGCCGCCGCCTGCTGTAACCCATCGGCCAACTTCCGACAAAGGCCCCACCCATGCCCCGCACGCTCATCACCTCCGCCATTCCCTACATCAACGGGATCAAGCACCTCGGCAACCTGGTGGGCTCCCAGCTCCCCGCCGACCTCTACGCCCGCTACTGCCGGGCGCGCGGCGACGAGGTGCTGTTTCTCTGCGCCACCGACGAGCACGGCACCCCCGCCGAGCTGGCCGCCGCCAAGGCAGGCAAGCCGGTGGACGAGTTCTGCGCCGAGATGCACGAGGTCCAGGCCGCTATCGGCGCGGGCTTCGGCCTGTCGTTCGACCACTTCGGCCGCTCCTCCTCGCCGCAGAACCACCGGCTGACCCAGCATTTCGCCGGGGCGCTGGCGGCGAACGGGCTGATCGCCGAAGTCTCCGAGAAGCAGGTCTATTCCAACGCCGACGGCCGCTTCCTGCCCGACCGCTACATCGAGGGCACCTGCCCCAACTGCGGCTACGACAAGGCCCGCGGCGACCAGTGCGAGAACTGCACCAAGCAGCTCGACCCGACCGACCTGATCAATCCCCGCTCCGCCATCTCCGGCTCCACCGACCTCGAGGTGCGCGAGACCAAGCACCTCTACCTCAAGCAGCGCTCGCTGCGCGACGAGCTGTCGAGATGGATCGACAGCAAGGCCGACTGGCCCGTGCTCACCACCTCCATCGCCCGCAAGTGGCTGAACGACGGCGACGGGCTGCAAGACCGCGGCATCACCCGCGACCTGCACTGGGGCGTGCCCGTCAAGAAGGGCACCGAGGACTGGCCGGGCATGGAGGGCAAGGTCTTCTACGTCTGGTTCGACGCGCCGATCGAATACATCGCCTGCGCCGAGGAATGGCAGGACGCCGGCAAGGGCAGCGACTGGGAGCGCTGGTGGCGCACCGACAAGGGCGCCGAAGATGTGCGCTACGTGCAGTTCATGGGCAAGGACAACGTGCCCTTCCACACGCTGAGCTTCCCCGCCACCATCCTCGGTTCCGGCGAGCCCTGGAAGCTGGTGGATTACATCAAATCGTTCAACTACCTGAACTACGAGGGCGGCCAGTTCTCCACCAGCCAGGGCCGCGGCGTCTTCCAGGACCAGGCGCTGGAGATCCTTCCCGCCGACTACTGGCGCTGGTGGCTGCTCAGCCACGCGCCCGAAAGCTCCGACACCGAGTTCACCTGGGAGACCTTCCAGCAGGACGTGAACAAGGACCTGGCCGACGTGCTGGGCAACTTCGTGTCGCGGGTGACCAAATTCTGCCGCTCCAAATGGGGCGAGGAGGTGCCGGCGGGCGGGGCGCTCTCCGAACGCGGCAAGGCCCTGATCGACGACCTGCAGGGCAAGCTCGCCGACTATACCGCCCAGATGGATGCCATCGAGGTCCGCCGCGCGGCGGCCACGCTGCGCTCCATGTGGGTGGCGGGCAACGAGTTCCTGCAATCGGCGGCGCCCTGGACCACCTTCAAGCAGGACCCCGAGGCAGCGGCGGCGGATGTGCGCCTCGCGCTCAACCTGATCCGGGTCTATGCCGTGCTCTCCGCGCCCTTCATCCCCTTCTCCGCCGAGCGGATGCTGGCCGACATGCGCACCGACGAGGCCGCATGGCCCACCGACCTCTCCGCCGCGCTCACCGCGCTGCCCGCCGGCCACGCCTTCACCGTGCCCGAGGTGCTCTTTGCCAAGATCGCCGACGAGACCCGCGAGGACTGGGCCGCGCGATTCTCCGGCATCCGGAGCTGAACCCGAGCTACGACTAAAGTCGCATAAAGCCCGCCTCGAGGGAGGTGAGTCGGGATAAATACGTGAAAACTTTCACGATCCGCTTGCTTTGAAGGCCGAAGCAGCGTGCAATTGACACCGGGGGCAGGTTCGTGGGCACAAAGCATTGCGCCATGAGGGAAGGGGCATCATGAACCCTCGACCCAGCTTGCAGGAAGAACCTTCCGTGCTCGACCACGGCTTCGATGCGCTGTTCCTCATCGAACCCCTGCTGCTGCACTCCATCGACGAACATGGCACGCTGCTCAATGTCTCCACCGCCTGGGCCCGCCTCCTGGGCTACAGCCGCGAGGAGCTGATCGGCCGCCGCTCCGTCGATATCATGGCCCCCCGGAGCCGCGCCTACGCCCTGACCCACGGCCTTCCCATGCTCTACGACCGCGGCCATGTGAGCAACATCTCCTACGAGTTCCTGCGCGCCGACGGCCGACCGATCCCGGTGCTGCTGTCATCGGGCGCGATCCGCGATGCCTCGGGCCGCTACGTCAAGAGCCTCACCGTCATCACCGACGACCGCCGCGCCCGCTATGCCGAGCGCGAGCTCGATGCCCGCGCCCAGCGCGACCACGAGGGCGCAGGCGCGCTGCGGGACCTGCTGGAGAAACTCGGCCACGACACCCGCACGCCGCTCGGCGCCATCCTCGGCTTCGCCGGGCTGATGGAGCAGGGCGAACTCGAGAGCGGGCAGCGCGCCCGGCTGGCCGAGGTGCTGAAGGCCGCCGAGGCGCTGCGCGGGGCGCTCGATGCCGCGCTGGCCGCGGCCGAGGGCGGCCTCGCCCCGCGCCGCCGCTCCAGCTCTCCGATGCCGCGCCAGGACGACGCCCCCCGCCGCCGCCTGCCCCTCGCCCCGATGCGGGTGCTGCTCGCCGTCGCCGATGCCGCCGCGCAGGATCATCTCCGCGCCCTGCTGCGGGCCGCCGGCCACGAGGTGATCGCCGTCGCCAACGGCTACGAGGCCATCGAGGCGCTCTTCGCCGGCCCGGCCGATCTCGCCGTGATCGACCTCGACATGCCCGGCCTCTCCGGCCCCGCCACGGTGTCGCAGATCCGCAACTCGGGCCGCAGCTTCCGCGATGTTCCGGTCATCGCCTGCTCCGGCGCGGCCAACCCGCCCGCCCTCTCCGCCCTGCGCGGACAGGGGATGGATGGCCTTCTCGGCCCCGATTGCACACCCGGCACGCTGGAGGCCGAGATGCGCCGCGCGCTCGAGGGCCGCTCGCCCTAGGCGCCGCCCCGCAGCCTTGCCGCCCCCGGCCCCCGACCCCGCTCCCCCCGATCCCGCCCCCCGCGCCCCAGCGCCGCACCCCACTTCCCTTCCGGCCCGGCGCCATACATGTTCCCCGCAATGCTGCTGACCGCCAAAGACCTCCACAAGACCTTCGCGCTCCCCGGCGGCGGCAGCCAGCCCGTGCTCAACGGTGTCTCCCTCTCCCTCGCACCGGGCGAGACCCTCGCCCTGACCGGCGAGAGCGGCTCTGGCAAATCCACGCTCCTGCACCTGCTCGCCGGGCTCGAACGCCCCGACAGCGGCACCGTCACGCTGGATGGCGCGCCGCTCTCCGCCTTGCCCGACGCCGCCCGCGCCGAGGCCCGGCGCACCCGCATCGGGCTGGTCTTCCAGCAGTTCAACCTGATCCCCTCGCTCGATGTCGCCGCCAACCTCGCCTTCCAGGCCCGCCTCGCCGGGCGGCACGATGCCCGATGGTGCGCCACCCTCGCCGAGCGGCTCGGCCTCGCCCCGCAGCTCTCCGCCTGGCCCGAAACCCTCTCCGGCGGCCAGCAGCAACGCCTCGCCATCGGTCGCGCGCTGGCCGCCAGGCCGCCGCTCCTGCTCGCCGACGAGCCCACCGGCAATCTCGACGAGGACAATGCCGCCACCGTTCTCGCGCTCATGCTCGAACTTGCCGCCGAAACCGGCGCCGCCCTTGTCACCGTCACCCATTCCGCCACCGTCGCCGCCGCCATGTCGCGCCGCCTGCACCTGTCGCACGGCCGGCTGGCATGACCCGGCCGCCCTCGCTCCCGCGCACCACCGCCGCCCCGCCGCGAGAGCGCCTCGAAGCGCGGACGAGCATGCACCGATGACCGGCGCCGCCCTCTCCGCCCTGCTCTCCCACTGGCGCCGCCACCCCGGCCAGCTGGCCACGCTTCTGCTCGGCATCGCGCTGGCCACCGCGCTGTTCTCTGCCGTGCAGGCGATCAACGCCGAGGCCCGCGCCTCCTATGCCGCCTCCGAGGCCACCCTCTCCCCCGACGCGCCCGACCATCTGACCTCCCCCACGGGCCGCATCCCGATGCAGAGCTTCCTCGCCCTGCGCGCCGCCGGCTGGCAGGTCTCCCCGGTCTGGGAGGGCGCAACGCCCGAGGGCCTCACCCTCCGCGGTTACGACTTCCTCACCCTCCCCATGGGCAGCCTGCCCGACCTCGCGCCCACCCTGGCGCAGATGCCCCCCTCCGCCCTCGTCACCCTGCCCCCTCCGGCCTGGGCCGCGCCCGAAACCCTCGCCCGCGCTCCCCAGGCCACCCCGGCCCCCGGCCTCGCGCCCGGCCTGATCGTCACCACCATCGACGGCGCGATGACCCTCGCCCCCTCGGGGGCCATCACCCACCTGCTGGTCGCGCCCGATGCCGCCCAGCCGCTCACCCGTCCGCCGCTCTCCGAGGTGGCGCCCAGCCTCACCCGCAGCCGCCCGCAGGGCGGTGCCGAGATCGCCCGGCTCACGCGCAGCTTCCACCTCAACCTCACCGCCTTCGGGCTGCTCTCCTTCGCGGTCGGCCTCTTCATCGCCCATGGCGCGATCGGGCTGGCCTTCGAACAGCGCCGCCCGATGATCCGCACCCTCCGCGCGCTGGGGCTCTCCACCCGCCTGCTCGCCGCGCTCACCCTGGCAGAGCTCACCGCCTTCGCCCTCGTCGCGGGAGCCCTCGGCCTTGTGCTCGGCCATGTCACCGCCGCCGCGCTCCTGCCCGATGTCTCCGCCTCCCTGCGCGGTCTCTACGGCGCGGCCCTGCCCGGACAGCTCGCCTTCCGGCCGTCCTGGGCGGCCACCGGGCTGGCCATCGCCCTCGCGGGCACCCTGGCCGCCGGCACCGGCGCGCTGATCGGCCTCGCTCGGCTGCCCATCCTCGCCTCCGCCCGGCCCCGCGCCTGGGCCCGCGCCTCCTCGCGCAGCCTCACCCTCCTGGCCGCAGCCGGCCTCGCCCTCGCCGCCGCGGGGGCCGCCGCCGTGCCGCTGGTCGGCGGCCTCCCCGGCGGCTTCGCCCTGCTCGGCGGGCTCCTGCTCGGTGCGGCCCTCGCCCTGCCCGCCCTGCTCGCCGCCCTCCTCGCCGCCGCCGAAGCCCTCGCCCGCCGCCCGCTCGCCCAATGGCTCTGGGCCGATGCCCGCCAGCAGCTTCCCGGCCTGCGCCTCGCCCTCATGGCCCTGCTCCTGGCGCTGGCCACCAACATCGGCGTCGGCACAATGGTCAGCTCCTTCCGCCTCACCTTCACCGGCTTCCTCGACCAGCGCCTCGTCTCCGAGCTCTACGTCACCGCCCGCACCGAGGCGGAGGCGGCCCGCCTGCGCGCCTTCCTCGACACCCGCCCCGAGGTCCAGGCCACCCTGCCCATCTGGCACGTCACCCTCCCGCTCGCCGACCAGGGCACCGGCGAGCTCTACGGCGTTGCCAACCACGCCACCTACCGCGAGAACTGGCCGCTGCTCTCCGCCACACCCGACGCCTGGGACCGCCTCGCCACCGGCGATGCGGTGATGATCAACGAGCAGCTCGCCCGCCGCGCCGGCCTCTCGCCCGGCGACAGCCTCCGCCTCGCGCCCGATTGGCACCCCACCATCGTCGCCACCTACTCCGATTACGGAAACCCCGGCCCCCAGGCGATCGTCGCCACCCTCGCGCTCACCCGCCACTTCCCCGATGTGTCCCGGCTCCGGCATGGCATCCGTGCCGAGCCTTCCGACATTCCCGCGCTCACCGCCGCCCTGACGGAGGACTTCGGCCTGCCGCCCACCGCGCTGGTGCCGAACGCCGAGATCAAGGCCTACTCGCTGGCGATCTTCGAGCGCACCTTCGCGGTGACGGCGGCGCTGAACGCGCTCACCCTCGGCGTGGCGGCGCTGGCCATCCTCACCGCCATGCTGACCCTCTCCACCATGCGCCTGCCCCAGCTCGCCCCGGTCTGGGCCATGGGCACCACCCGCGCCCGGCTGGCCACGCTGGAGGCCGTCCGCACCCTCGCGCTGGCCGCCTTCACCGCCGCTTTCGCCCTGCCCCTCGGCCTCGCCCTCGCCTGGGCGCTGCTCGCCGTGGTCAACACCCAGGCCTTCGGCTGGCGGCTGCCGATGTTCCTCTTCCCCGGTCAATGGGCGCTGCTCTTCGCCACCGCCATGGCCGCCGCCGCGCTGGCCTGCTTCTGGCCGGTGCTCAAGCTCCGCCGCACCCGGCCCTCCGCCTTCCTCAAGGTCTTCGCGAGCGAAAGATGACCCTCACCCGCCGCACCCTTCTCGCCGCCCTCGCGGCCACCCCGCTCACGGCCCGCGCCCAGGGCTTCGCCGGTCTCGGCACCGAGGCCGAGGGCTTCGCCCTGCCCTCCCGCGACACGCGGCTCGCCTTTCCCGCCGACCACGGCCCCCACCCCGCGTTCCGCATCGAATGGTGGTATCTCACCGCCACGCTCGAGGGCCCCGACGGCACCCCCTACGGCGTCCAGTGGACCCTGTTTCGCTCCGCCCTCGCCCCCGAGGCACAGGGCCGCGAGGCCAAGGGCTGGGGCTCGCCGCAGGTCTGGATGGCCCATGCCGCCCTTACCACGCCCGAGGCCCACCATTCCACCGAGCGCCGCGCCCGTGGCGGCACGGGCCAGGCCGGCGTCACCGCCACGCCCTTCTCCGCCTGGATCGACGACTGGCAAGTGACCTCCACCGCCGCCACCGGCGACGCGCTCGACGCGCTGCGCCTCACCGCCTCCGCCCCCGATTTCGCCTACGACCTCGCGCTCACCGCCACCGGCCCGCTCGTGCTGCACGGGGCCGAGGGCTATTCGGTCAAAAGCCCCGGCGGCCAGGCCAGCCACTACTACTCCCAGCCCTTCTACGACCTCACCGGAACCGTCACCCTCCCCGACCGGGCCATCCCCGTCACCGGCAAGGCCTGGCTCGACCGCGAGTGGTCCTCCCAGCCGCTGGCCGAAAACCAGGACGGATGGGATTGGATCTCGCTCTCCTTTTCCTCCGGTGCCCGCCTGATGGGCTTCGCCCTGCGCAGCACCGACGGCACGGCCTTCACCTCCGCCACCTGGATCGAGCCCGACGGCACCGCCACCGCCTATCCCGACGGCGCCCTCACCCTCACCCCGCTGACCGAGGCCACCCCGCCCACCCGCTGGCGGGTCGAACTGCCCGACCGGGGCGTGAACGTGGAGATCGAGGCGCTCAACCCGCGCGCCTTCATGGAGGTCAGCTTTCCCTACTGGGAAGGGCCGGTCAGCATCACCGGCAGCCACGACGGCCGCGGCTACCTGGAAATGACAGGCTACGACTAGGCCGGCACCACCGTGTCGGCGTCCTCGACCCGCACCACCTTCAGCCCGGTGTCGAACAGCGCGCTGAGCACCCCGCCGGTCATCGCCAGCGCCCTGGGGCCGGATTTCACGATCCGCCCGTCCTTCATGGCGATGATCCGGTCGGCATAGCGCGCCGTCGCGCCAAGGTCGTGCATCACGATCACGATGCTGCGGGCGCCCTTCGCGCCGGGCCGCGACATCGCGTGCAGCCGCTCCATCAGGTCGCGCACATGGCGCGGGTCGAGCGCGGCGAGCGGCTCGTCGAGCAGCAGCCAGGGGGTCTCCTGCGCCCAGGCCATGGCGACGAAGGCGCGTTGCCGCTGCCCGCCCGAGAGCGTGTCGATCTGCCGCCGCGCCAGAGCCTCCAGCTCGAATTGCGCCAGCGCCTGCGCCACCATCTCCCGGTCGCGCGGGCCGGGGCGGCCCCGGTGCCAGCTCCAGCGGCCAAAGCTCACCAGGTCCTCCACCGTGAGCCGCGCGGTCACCTGATCGTTCTGCATCAACAGCGCCACCCGCCGCGCCCGCTCGGCCGGCGCGGTGCGGGCCATGTCGCAGCCCTCCACCTCGACCCGCCCCCGCCCCGCCGGGAGCAGCCCGGCGATGGCATGGAGCAGCGTCGACTTGCCCGCCCCGTTCGGCCCGATCAGCGCCGTGATGCCGCCCTCTCCGAAGGCCAGCGACAGGTTGTCGAGCACAGGCCGCTCGCCACGGGTCACGGTCAGACTGTCGATCCGGATCATCGGGCAGACCTCTTCAGCAAGAGAACGAGAAACAGCAGGCCGCCGAGGAATTCCACCACCACGGCCAGCGAGGATTGCAGCCCCAAAAGGCGCTCGAACAGGAACTGCCCGCCCACCAGGATCGCCGCGCCGATCAGCGCCGCCGCCGGAATCAGCACCCCGTGCCGCCAGGTGCCGCAGGCACGATAGGCGAGGCTCGCGGCGATCAGTCCCAAAAACGTGACCGGCCCCACCAGCGCGGTCGAAAGTGCCACCATCAGCGCCACCAGCGCCAGCCCGGTCAGCACCACCCGGTCATGGTCCAGCCCGATCCCCCGCGCCGCCTGCCGCCCCAGCCCCGCCGCGTCGAGCGCGGGGGCGAGCCGGAGCGCACCCGCCAGCGCGGCCACGAGCGTGGCCCCGGCGATGGCCAGCACGGTGGTGTCGACGGCGGTGAAGCTGGCGATGCTCGCCTGCTGGACGATGGCAAATTCCGAGGGGTCGAGCAGCCGTTGCGCAAAGCCGGTGAGCCCGCGCAGGAAGATGCCCAGGATCACCCCCGTCAGCACCATCCTCAGGATGTCTCCCGCGCCCCGCCGCAGCAGCAGCCCGAAGAGCGCGAGGCTTGCGGCCACGAGGCAGCCCGCCTCCAGCCCGAACCGCAGCACCACCGGCACCCCGGCCTGCGCCGCGCCGCCCAGCAGCATCACCGCGCCGGTCTGGATGAAGACATAGAGCGCATCGAACCCCACGATGCCCGGCGTCAGAAGCCGGTTTTCCGTCAGCGTCTGAAAGATCACCGTCGCCGCCCCGATCGCCGCGCCCACCACCACCAGCGTGGCCAGCTTGGTGGCCCTCAGCGCGAGGATGAACTCCACCGGCGCGCGCAGCTTCCACGCCAGGAACAGCGCCGCGACCCCGAGCAGGATCAGCGCCAGCGGCACAAGGCGGCGGGCCTCAGCCATGGGCGGCCTCCCGGCGCGGCGCATGGAGCAGCCACAGGAACAGCCCCGCCCCCAGCACGGCAAAGATCGTGCCCGCCGGAATCTCGTAGGGCCAGCGCACCACCCGGCCGAGAATGTCGCAGCCCAGCACCGAGACCGCCCCGAGCCAGGCCACCACGGGCAGGTTGCGCCGCAGGTTGTCGCCCCGCCAGCGCGACACGACGTTGGGCACCACGAGCCCCACGAAGGGGATCGCCCCGACCGTCACCACCACCGCGGCAGTGATCAGCGCCACCAGCACGAGGCCGGCAAGCAGCGTCTGGCGGTAGTTCAGCCCCAGGCTGCGGGCGGCGTCCTCGCCAAGCCCCAGCAGGGTGATCCGGTCGGCCGCAAGCCAGAGCGCCGGCGCCAGCGCGGCCACCAGCCACAACAGCTCGTAGCGCCCCGCCAGCACGCCCGAGAACTCGCCCGACATCCAGGTGCCGAGGTATTGCAGCAGGTCGGTCGTCCAGGCGAGCCAGAGCGCGGCGGCGCCGAGGATGCCGCCATAGATCAGCCCGACCAGCGGCAGCAGCACCGGGTCGCGGCGCGGCACATGGCGCGCGAGCAGCAAAAAGCCCAGCGTGCCGGCCAGCGCCGCCCCGGCGGCCACGCCCATCTTCACCATCAGCGCCGCACCCGGCGCGAGCAGGGTGATCGCCAGCAGCCCCAGCATCGCCGCCTCCGGCGTGCCCACGAGGCCCGGCTCCACCAGCCGGTTCTGCACCGCCATCTGCACCACCACGCCCGCCAGCGCGAGGCCCGCACCGGCCAGCAGGGCGGCAAGGGTCCGCGGCAGGCGGCTGACGGCCATCAGCAGCCCGCTGTCCACGTCACCCGAAAAGAGGCTCGCCGCCCCGATCAGCACGCTGGCGACGATCAGGACGGCGAGGATCGTTCCGGCGACCGCCCATCGGGCGGCCGGTGTCAATTGCCCGCCCCGGCGCCTTCCAGCGCGGTGGTCACTTCGGCGATGGTGCCCAGCATCGACTGGATGCCGCCGCCCGCGAGATAGAGCGCCGCACTGTCGAGGTAGACGATCTGCCCGGCCGCGCCCGCCTTGGTGCCCGCGATCAGCGGCGTGTCAAGCACGGCAGCGGCCGCTTCGCCCTCCTGGCCGATGGCCGCGCCCCGGTCGATCACGAAGAGCCAGTCCGGGTTCACCTCGGCCACGAACTCGAAGCTCACGGCCTCGCCATGGGTCTCGGCGGTCAGGTCGGGGAAGGCCTCGGGCAGGCCCAGCGTGGTGTGCAGCCAGCCAAAACGGCTGTCGTCGCCATAGGCCGAGATCTTGCCGCCGTTGACCAGCAGGATCAGCGCCGCGCCCTTGCCCTCGGCTGCCGCGTTGGCACCCGCGACGGCGGCATCGAGCTGGCCCACGAGCTCTGCGGCCTTGTCCTCGGCGGCAAAGAGCTTGCCAAAGGCCTCGAGCCGCGCCCGGCCTTCGCCCACGACATCCTCCCAGATCGTCATGTCGACGGTCGGCGCGATCTTCGACAACGGCTCCACCTGCTTCTGCGAGCGCCCGCCCGCCACGATCAGGTCGGGGGCCATGCTGGCAATGGCCTCGAAATCCGGCTCGAACAGGCTGCCCACCGGCTGCGCGGCGGCAAAGACCTCGGCGAGGTAGGCCGGCGGGGTGACGGCGGGCACCGCGTCGATGGTCACGCCCAGCGCCGAGATCGAATCGACCGCCGCGATGTCGAGCACCACGATCTTCTCGGGCGATACGGGCACCGAGGCGGCGCCGGCAAAGGTCTCTATCTCGACCGACTGGGCGGCCAGCGCGGCCGGCATCAGGGCCAGCGCCGCAAGGGCAGGAGAAAGCAGTTTCATGGCGAGGGCCTCTCGTTCTCGTGGGTCAGGGTGTCTGGACAATCCCGATTCATTCACTCAGGATATTTCCGACAAAAGAACTCAGAGATCCGTCAGATGCAAGAGCAACTCCACGACACCGGCCGTTTTGCCACCCGTTCGGCCAGCAAGTACATGCAACAGCTGTGCAAGCACTTCGCCCACAAGATCGACGTCCGCTACGACGCCACCTCCGCAGAGGCCGCGCTGCCTCCCGGCCCCGCGACGATGAGGGCCGAGCCGGAAGAACTGGTGATCGAGATCACCGCCCCCGACGAGGAAGGCCTGACCCGCGCCCGCGCTGTGATCGACAACCACCTCGTCCGCTTCGCCTTCCGCGAGAACTTCGAGACGATGGACTGGGAAGGGCTGGCCACCGCCACCTGACGGGCACAGGTCCGGACGGATGCGTCCGGCCAAGCTTGACTCTTTTAGTCGGTTATCGCAATCGACCCCCGCATACGACACGCCAGTCCCCCGTGCGGCCCGCAAGAAGGCGCCCCGGTGCAAGCCAGTCGGCAAAACACCAGAACATGGGGACATGACGTGAAGACCAACAAACTACGAACCATCCTGCTCGCCTCCACCGCCGTGCTGATCGCAGGCAGCGCGGCCGCGCAGGAGGTCATCGACCTCGAAGCCATCCGGGTCGAATCAGATGCCGCGCAAGACAGCCTCGGCAACGTCGAGATCTCCGCGCAGGAGATCGAGGAGCGCAACGCCGCCAGCACCGACGAGCTCTTCGCCGGCCAGTCCGAGATTCTCGCCTCCGGCGGCTCGGTGATCGCCCAGAAGGTGCTGGTCCACGGGCTCGAGGAGAGCAACCTCGCCGTCACCATCGACGGAGCCCGCCAGAACAAGGGCGCCTTCCACCACACCGGCAACGTGCCGCTCGACCCGTTCCTGCTGAAAAGCGTGAACGTCAGCTCCGGCCTCGCCCCGGCCGATGCAGGCCCCGGCGCGCTCGCGGGCATCATCGCCTACGAGACCAAGGACGCCCGCGACCTGCTGGAGCCCGGCGCCACCGTCGGCGGCTTCACCGGCCTCACCTTCGGCTCCAACGGCGGCACCTTCCGCCGCTCGGCCGCAATCTACGGCGCCCAGGGCGGCTTCGAGTACCTGCTGGCCTACTCCCGCCAGACCGGGGATGACTACGAGAACGGCGAGGGCACCGTGGTCGGCGGCACCGAGCCCGACCTCGAGGACGTGTTCGCCAAGGTGGCCTACACCACCGACAGCGGAAAACGCTTCGAGTTCTCGGCAGAGCAGATCTCCGACCAGGGCCTGCGCGCCTTCCAGGGCGGCTTCCCCCGCCCCGACTTCGACTACCTCAACAGCCCGACCCGCCCCACGACCTATCTCCGGGCGATCACCGAGCGCACCAGCTACAGCTTCACCTACACCGACGAGAATCCGCAGGGCCTCTGGGCACCCACGATCCAGCTGGCCTGGAACGAGCAACTGCTCGACGCCGAAAGCGCCCAGGGCCGCAACCGCAGCCTCTCGGGCAAGGCCGAAAACAGGTTTGCGCTCGGCTCCGGCGTGCTGACCGCGGGCATCGACTTCTTCCACGAGACCGCAACCAACACCGGCACCTCCGCCACCGCCGGCGAGGAGGAGCTTTCCAATATCGGCCTCTACGCCCAGATGCGGCAGGACGTGAGCCCCCGCGTCTCGCTCTCCTACGGCCTGCGGCTCGACAGCCAGACCTACACGGGCAACAGCGGGCAGGAGTGGTCGTCCTCCGGCGTCAGCGTCAACGCCGCGGCAGACGTCGTGCTGACCGACCGGCTGACGCTCAACCTCGGCGCGGCCTCCGTCTGGGGCGGCTACGAGCTCAACGAGGCCGCGCTGATCGGCCTGAACTCTGCGCCGGTCTACGGCGACCAGATCACCTCGCGGTCGACCAACTACCGCATCGGCCTGCGCTACGAGCAGGGCCCTTGGCAGGCGGGTTTCGCGCTCTTCCACACCGAGATCAAGGACGCCGACGATCCCTTCACCACCACGGGTGTAGCGGCGGCATACGACATCACCTCCGAGGGTTTCGACGCCAAACTGCGCTACACCGGTGCGCGCGGCTACATCGAGGGCAACTGGACCTATGCCGATGTCTCCGTCGATGACGGACCGGTGGGCACCACGGCCTATTACATCGGCCGCCCGGTGGGCCACATCATCGGCCTGTCCGGCGCCTATGACCTCAACGACCAGTGGACCGTCGGCGGCACCGCCGAGATCGCGCTCGAGGTCGATGACGTGCCCGCAGGCTACAATCCGCTGGAGAGCTACGAGGTGGTCAACCTCTGGACCACCTGGACCCCGCCCGCCTACGATGCCCTGACCCTCCGGCTCGACGTGAAGAACGTGTTCGACACCACCTATTCCGGGCGCGGCAACGACGGCGTCGGCTTCTCGGCTGTCGAACCCATCACCGAACCTGGCCGGACCTTCCTGATTTCGGCGAACATGAAGTTCTGATAGGCAACCATGCGGGAGGCGCACCGGCGGCGCCTCCCGACCCGACCCAAGGAGTCCGCCCGATGCAGATCCGCCCCGCCAGCTCGCACCTCAAGGCCGCCACCCTTACCCTGCTGTGCCTTTGCGCCCTGCCCGCGGCCGCGCAGCAGACCGCCGCGCCCGACGCAGCCCCCGAGGTTGTCACCGAGACCCCGGCGCCCGAGGCCCCCGTCCTCCCCGCCGACACCTCGCCCGCCGCACCCGATACGGCCCCCGCGCCCTCCGCCCCGGCGGCATCCGATGCGCCCGCCGCCCCCGACACCACCCCCGCGCCCGACGATCCGGCAGCGGCCCAACCTGCCCCCGCCTCCGCACCAGAGACCACCCCCGCCGCCCCGCTCGACCGGGCCACCCGCTTTCTCGTCGACGGCGGCCCGGCGATCTGGGCCATCACCGCGCTGGCTGTGCTCACCCTCGCCCTGATCCTCTGGAAAACCTGGCGCTTCTTCCTCGCCGGGGCCTGGTCGCGCGGGGCGGCCTTCCGCGCCGTCGAGGCCTGGGCTGCGGGCGACGCCCCCGCCGCCCTCGCCCTGCTCGAAGGCCGCAAGGGCACCCGCAGCCGCCTCACCCGCGCTGCCATCGAGGCCCGCCTGGCGCTCGACGAGCCCGCCGCCCGCGAGGAGGTCACCCGCGCCGCCCGCCGCCGGCTGGGCGAGCTCTCCACCGGGCTGCGCGCGCTCGAGCTGATCGCCACCATCGCGCCGCTGCTGGGCCTGCTCGGCACCGTGCTGGGCATGATCGAGGCCTTCCAGACCCTGCAAACCGCCGGCAGCCGCGCCGATCCCTCGCTGCTCGCGGGCGGCATCTGGGAGGCGCTGCTGACCACCGCCGCAGGCATGGCCGTGGCGATCCCCGCCTCCGCCGCGCTGACCTGGTTCGAGAGCGTGCGCGATTCCATCCGCGCCGACATGGAAGACATCGCCGCCCGCATCTTCATCGCCGACACCCCGCCGCCCAGGGCCGCCCCCGCCATGGCGCGAGCCGCCGAGTGACCCTCTTCGAGCCGCCCCGCAAGGCCCGCAGGCCAAGCCTCACGCCGCTGATCGACGTGGTCTTCCTGCTGCTGGTCTTCTTCATGCTGGCCTCGCGCTTCGGCACCGAGGTCATGCTGCCCCTGCCGCTGGCGGGCAGCGGCGGCGGTGCGGCGGCCTATTCCGGCCCGCCCCGGCTGGTCGACATCACCCCCCAGGGCACCCGCCTGAACGGGGTGGAAACCGACGAGCAGGTGCTGGCCACCGCGCTGGCGCAGCTGACCGAATCCCCGGGCGACACCATCATCCTGCGCGGCCGCGAGGGCGCCAGCCTGCAACGTGTGGTGACCCTGGCCGAGACCCTGCGGGCAGCGGGGTTCACCGCCCTGGTGCTGGTCGAATGATGGAGTTCTCCGATCCGCCCCGCCGCAGCGCCACCGAGTCGGTGCTGCCGATGATCAACGTGGTCTTCCTGCTGCTGATCTTCTTCCTGATGACCTCCAGCCTCGCCCCGCCCGAGCCGATCGAGGTCGCGCCGCCGCAGGCCACGGGCGAGGAGGCCCGGCGCCGCGAGGCGGTGCTCTACATCGGGCCCGACGGCACCCTGGCCTTCGGCGCGGCCCGAGGCGAGGCCGCGCTCGCCGGCTTCGTCGCGGTCGCCGGCGAGGCGGCCCAGCTCCGCGCCGATGCCGCCGCCGAGGCCGTCGTCGTCGCCCGCGTGCTCGGGCAACTCGCCGCCGCCGGCCTGCCCCGCGTCGAGCTCGTGGCGGTGCCGCGATGAGATACGACTTCCCCGTCTTCGTCGGCCTCGCCGCCGCCCTGCACATCGCTATCGCCTTCGCCCTGCCCGCCTCCGACGGCGGCACCACCACGGGCGGCGAGGGCGGAGAGAGCGCCGCCTCCGTCATCCCCGCCGACGCCACCCTCGCCGCGATGGTCCAAAGCTGGGATCGCCCGCCCGAGCTGTCCGACCCTTCGGAGCAGGCCCCACCCGAGCCGCCCGCGCCGGAGGCGCCGCCCGAGCTGACGAGCACGCCCGATGCGCTGCGCCCCGCCGCGCTGCCGCAACCGGTCCGGCCCGAACCGGCCGAGGCGCCCCCCGCGCTCGACACCGCCCCGGTGCTGCAAGCCAGCCCGGTGCCCCCCGCCGTCGAGGTGCCGCCCAGCGCACTGGCGCCGGTGCAGCTTCCCGCCGCGCCCGAGGCGCCGGTGCCCGTCGCGCTGCCCGAGGCCCAGCGCGCCACGCCCCACCCCGCGCCGCCCCGGGCCGAGCCGCCGCAACCGCCGGAGATCGACACCGCCAACGCCGAGCCGCTCGCGCCCCAGACCGCGCCGAGCCGCAGCATAAGGCCACGTGCGATGCCCGAGCGCCCCACCCCGCCGCCCGTCGCCAAGGCCCCCGAGCCCCAGCCGCCCGCCACGCCGCAACCCCAGCGCAGCGCCGAGCCCACCAAGGCCCGGCCCGCGCAGGAAAATTCGCAGGCCCGCGCCGGAGCCAAATCCGCAGGCACCGGCGGCTCGTCGCAGGCCGGCATCGCCCGAACCACCGGCGCCCGTCAGCTCTCCGCGAGCCAGAAGCAAAGCCTGATCGGCCAATGGGGCGCCCAGATCCGCTCGCGCGTCGAGCGCCGCAAGCGGTCGCCCGGCGGGCGCGGCCAGGTTGTGCTGCGCATCACCGTCGCCGCCTCCGGCCAGGTCACCGGCCTCGGCCTCGCGCGGTCCTCGGGCAACCCGCGCCTCGACCAGGCCGCGCTCCAGGCCGTCCGCAGCGCCGGGCGCATGCCCCGGGCGCCCGCCCAACTCGGCGGCGGGTCGCAGTCGTTCAACCTGCCGATGGATTTCAACTGATCCGGGCGGCGGCGGGCCATCTGCCTCCGCTTGCCGGGGGCAACACGCTCCCCCCTGGTGCCCGCGGCCGGACTCGAACCGGCACGGCGTAAAGCCAAGGGATTTTAAGTCCCCAGTGTCTACCATTCCACCACGCGGGCACGGGGGGCGGTCGCGGCGCGACCTTATCGCCCCGCGCGGGCAGCGAAAACCCGTCGCGTGGCGGGTCGCATCCTAGGGCCGGTCGCCGCGCTGGCGCAGCCGCGTCTGCCGCAGGGTCTCCACCAGCATCGCCGCCAGCAGGGCAAACACCAGCAGCCCGTTCGCCGCCGCCAGCCCTCCCAGCAGCCGCCATTCCTGCGGCAGGAGGATGTCGCCGAAGCCCAGGGTGGTGAAGGCCACCAACGCAAAGTAAACCGCCGCCTCCAGCGTGACGAACACACCGAGGCCCCAGAGCGCCAGCGCCCAGATCCAGACCGCGACGGTCATCACCACCAGCGTCCAGATCATCACCGCCGTGACCGCCGCCACCAGCCTGGGCCCCTGCGGCGGGCGCACCACCCAGCGGTGGATGCGGGCCAGGAAGGCCTCCAGCCCCCAGAGCGACAGGGCCGCCACCACCGTGGTCGCGCCCATGATCGCCGAGCCCAGCGCCAGTTGCCCCAGCATCAGCGGTCCCTCTCGATCTCGGCAACCTCCCGCCCGGGCCGCGCCCGGTAGCGCGGCAGCGAGAGCCCCCACCAGAGCCCCGCCGCCCGCAGCGCCAGCGCCACGGCAAAGCCTGCCACCAGCGCCGGCTCGCGGGCAAGCCCCGCCGCATCCGCCAGCGCCAGCACCAGCGCACCGGCAAAGGCCGCCGTCACGTAGATCTCGCGCCGCAGGATCACCGGCTCCTCGCCGCCCAGCAGGTCCCGCAGGATGCCGCCGAAGGAGGCCGTGGCAACCCCCATGGCCACCGCCACCGAGGGGCCCGCGCCCGCATCCAGCGCCCGCTCCGCCCCGGTCACGGCAAACAGCGCCAGCCCGACCGCGTCGAACCACAGCAGCACCCGGTACCGCGAGGCCGGGATGTGGGCCACGAAGAACACCAGCGCGCCCACGCCCGCGCAGACCAGCAGCACCTCCGGCCGCTCCACCCAGAATACCGGCGAAAGCCCCAGCACGAGGTCGCGCAGCGTGCCGCCGCCCACGCCGGTGACCACCGCGAGCAGGACAAAGCCCACCACGTCCATCTCCTTGCGCGAGGCCACCAGCGCGCCGGTCACCGCAAAGACGCAAAGGCCGAACCAGTCCAGCCCCGCCGCCACCGTCTCGAACATCAGCCGCCCTCCTGGCGCCATCAGACCCCGCCCGCCGGGCGGGTGCAACCCATGCGCGGCGCCTCGCCCCCGCGCCCCATTGACCCTCGGCTGCCCCCGTGGCTTCCTCCCCCGCAAAGGAGACCGCCCCATGCCCCTCGACCTCTGGCTTGCCTTCGCCGCAGCCTCCACCGCCCTGCTGCTGATCCCGGGGCCCACCGTGCTGCTGGTGCTCTCCTACGCGCTCAGCCAGGGCCGCCGCACCGCGATGGCCTGCGCCACCGGCGTCGCCCTGGGCGACCTCCTCGCCATGACCGCCTCGCTCGCGGGGCTCGGCGCCCTGGTGGCCGCCTCGGCCACCGCCTTCACGCTCCTCAAGTGGCTCGGCGCGGCCTACCTCGCCTGGATGGGCCTCAAGCTGCTCCGCACCCCCGCCACCACGCTCGACCGCCCCGAGGCCGCCCGGGCCCGGCCCGCCACCATCTTCCGCCATGCCGCCACCGTCACCGCGCTCAACCCCAAGTCGATCGCCTTCTTCATCGCCTTCGTCCCGCAGTTCGTCACGCCCGCCGCGCCGCTCCTGCCCCAGTTCGCCATCCTGACGGCCACCTTCGTCACCCTCGCCGCGCTGAACGCGCTGGCCTACGCGCTGGCCGCCGACCGCCTGCGCGCCACCATCCGCCGCCCCGCCGTGCTGACCTGGCTCACCCGCGCCGGCGGCGGCGCGCTGCTGGCCATGGCCGCCGCAACCGCCACGCTGCGCCGCGCGTGACCGACCAGAGGCACATCCTCCTGCTGGGCGCCGACGGCTTCATCGGCCGCCACGTCGCCTATGCCGCCCGCGCGGCGGGCCACCGCGTCACCTGCATCGCCCGCCGCACCTCGGCCCTGAAGGCGCTCGGCTTCGAGACCTTCGCCGCCGACCTCACCGCCGAGAAGTGGCACAGCGCCTCCTCCTGGCGCGACCTCGCCCGCACCGCCGACGGGGTCATCAACTGCGCGGGCCTGCTCACCGGATCGCCCGCCGCCCTCGCCGCCGTCCACGAGCATGCCCCCGCCGCGCTCTACGATGCCCTGCCCCACGGCAGCTTCCTCACCCTGCTCTCGGCCACCGGCATCGACGCCGACACCCCCTTCGCCGAGGCTCGCCGCACCGGCGAGCTGACCGCCCGGCTCGCCGCCGAGACCGGCCACCACCGGCTCACCATCCTGCGCGCCGGCCTCGTGCTCGGCGACGGCGCCTATGGCGGCTCCGCCGTGCTGCGCGCCCTCTCGGCCTTTCCCTTCGTCATGCCCGTGCTCGGCTCCGGCCGGCACCAGTTCAACCCCTGCCACGCCGAGGACCTCGCCCAGCGCCTGCTCGCCGCAACCGGGGAGGCAGGCAGCCCCCGCGCCATCCCCACCGGCGGCGCCGACACCCTGACCCTGAAGCAACTCACCGCCGCCACCCGCGCCCACCTCGGGCTGCGGCCGGTGCCCGCGCTGCCCGTCCCGATGGCCCTCGCCCGGCTCATGGGCCGGCTCGGCGACGCCATGCGCGCCGGCCCCTTCTCCACCACCGCCATCGCCCAGCTCGAGCACGGCGTCCTCGCGCCCACCGCCACGCCGCTGCCCGGCGCCTCCGCCTTCCTCGCCCGGCGCCCGCCCACCCCGGCCGATCTCTGGCACGCCCGCCTCTACCTGCTCCGCCCGCTCCTGCGCCTCACGCTCGTGCTGCTCTGGCTGGTCTCCGGCCTCCTCGGCCTGCTGACGCCGCCGCAGAGCTACCTCCCCGACCTCGCCGCCACCGGCCTCTCCGAGCAGACCCTCACCACCGCCGCCCGCGCCTTCGGCGTGATCGACCTCGCGCTGGCCGCAGCGCTCTTCCGCAACTGGCGCCCGCGCCTCACCTTCTGGGCACAGATCCTCCTCGTCACCGGCTACACCGCAGGCCTCACCATGGCCGCCCCTCACCTCTGGCTCGACCCCTACGGCGCCCTGCTGAAAAACCTCCCCATCCTCGCCCTCCTGCTCACCGCCCGCGCCCTCGACACCGAGCGCTGACCCAAGCTCAAGGATCACACCCCGCCCCGACCGCCCCCTCATTTTCCTGCCACAAGTATCCCGAAGGGCGTGGGGGCTGCCCCCCCACTCCAACACCCGCAACAGGCCCCCGCATGGACCTCCACGAACTCCTCAAATGGCTCCATATCCTCTCCTCCACGGTGCTCTTCGGCACCGGGATCGGAACGGCGTTCCAGATGGTCATGGCCATGCGCACCCGCAATCCGCAAACCGTGGCCCATACCGCGCATCACGTCGTGCTGGCCGACTGGCTCTTCACCACCCCCGCCGGCATCGTCCAGCCGCTCACCGGCCTCGCGCTGATCCAGGCCCTGGGCTACAGCCTCACCGAGCCCTGGCTCGTTGTCACCTACGCCCTCTACGCGCTGGCCTTCGCCTGCTGGGCGCCGGTGGTGCACCTGCAGATCCGCATCCGCAACGCAGCCCGCACCGCCGCCGCCACAGGCGCGCCCCTGCCCGCCGCCGCCCTGCGCGCCTACCGCATCTGGTTCGCGCTCGGCTGGCCCGCCTTCGCGGCGCTCACCGGCGTCTTCTGGCTGATGGTCACAAAGCCGCAGCTCTGGTGACCCCTGTTCATCCGGGCGCCGCCCGGCTACCAATAGCCCCGACCGACCAAGGGAGAAGCCCATGCACCGCACCATCCTCGCCGCCGCCCTCTGCGCCGCCTCCACGGCTCCGGCCCTCTCGGAGGCCTACATGATGGGCACCGGCCAATGGACCTGCGAACGCGCCCGCGCCGCCTTCGTCACCGAAAACGTGACCGACCAGGGCCAGGTCGCCGGCTGGATCCTCGGCTACTGGTCCCACGCCTCCATCGACGCCCCCAAGGCGCTGCTCGACAAGATGCAGGAGGTCGGCCCGGCCAAGATCATCGACATCACCCTCGCCCAGTGCCAGGCCAGCCCCAACGCCCGCCTGTTCCAGGTCACCGAGGCGATCTTCCAGAACTCGCTGAAGGAAGAGACCGAAGGCGAAGCGCCCGCCGAGTGACCACCGAGTGACCACCGAGTGACCGCTGTGAAATCCGTCGCCGACTACATCCGCACCATCGCCGACTTCCCCCACGAAGGGATCATGTTCCGCGATGTCACCACGCTCTTCGCCGACCCGCGCGGCATGCGCCTTTGCGTCGACCAGATGCTCCACCCCTACGCCGGCGAGCCGATCGACAAGGTCGTGGGCCTCGAGGCGCGCGGCTTCATCCTCGGCGGCGCCATCGCGCACCAGCTTGGCACCGGCTTCGTGCCGATCCGCAAGAAGGGCAAGCTCCCCGGCACGGTGATCTCCGAGGCCTATACGCTGGAATACGGCGAGGCGATCATGGAGGTGCATGACGATGCGATCCAGCCGGGCGAGCGCATCCTGCTGGTCGATGACCTGCTGGCCACCGGCGGCACAGCCGAAGCCGGGATCAAGCTGGTCGAGCGGCTCGGCGGCGTCATCACCGGCTGCGCCTTCATCGTCGACCTGCCAGACCTCGGCGGCCGCAAGCGGCTCGAAGGCCTGGGCTTCGACGTGCATGCGCTGGTGGCCTACGAAGGCGCCTGAGGCCCCCCCGCATCTGCGATGAGTGGCCGAAGGCCCCGAAGAGCAGCCTCCGACACGGCTCATCCGCCCTTCGAGGCGTCCTCTCTCCCGGCGACACCCGCCGATGCCTCGCGCGCGCCCCCGCCCCTACCGCGCGGCCGCCGCCATCGCCAACCCGTCCACCACCGCCGTGAAAGCCTCCGAGCGCAGCACCTCCGCGCCCCCGCAGACCGTCCGCATCTCCGCCTCCACGAAGCCCATCAGGCTCGACCCGCCGACGAGGATCACCCGGCCCACCGCCTCCGGCGCCACGCCCGCCCGCGCCAGCAGCTCCCGCGCCGCCGCGCCCAGGGCCGCCCGCGCCTCGCCCAGCACCGCGTCCATCCGCGCCGCCGTCAGCTCCGCCGCCAGCCCCGGCTCCACCATCCCCATCCCGATCCGGCCCAGGCCCGCGTCATTCGCGGCGATCTTGCCCTTCTCCACCGCGAAGGCCAGCGCATGGCCCAGCTCGTCCTCCAGAACCCGCGCCAGCCGCCCCAGCCGCGCAGGCTCTACCGCCAGCTTCACCATCCCCGCCACCTCCCGGCGCACATCCGGCGCGTAGAGAAACGGGATCTTCTGCCAGGTCGCCAGGTCCACGAAGATCGCCGCCGGCACCGGCAGCAGCCCCGGCCCGAATTCGCGCCGCAGCTCCCCGCCCAGCCCCAGGAGCGGCATCACCTCCGCCAGGCTCACCACCCGGTCAAAGTCGGTGCCGCCCAGCCGCAGGCCGTGGCTGGCCAGGATCTCCACCTCCGCCCCGCTGCGGAACAGCGTGAAGTCGCTGGTGCCGCCGCCGATGTCCACGATCAGCCCCATCCCCTCGCTCCGGCCCATCCCCTGGCAGGCCACCGCCGCCGCCTCCGGCTCGGGCAGAAACGTCACCTCCTCGAACCCCGCCGCAAGGTAGCAGCCCCGCAGGTCCGCCTCCGCCTGCGCGTCCTTCTCCGCGTCGCCATGAAAATGCACCGGCCGCCCCGAGAGCGCCCGGGCAAAGCGCATCCCGGTAAAGCCCTCCGACCGCTCCCGCAGCTGCACCAGGAAGGCCGTGACAACCTCCGCGAGGGTGCGCCGCCTGCCCTCGATCAGCCGCTTCTCGTGAAACAGCGGCAGCCCCAGCACGCTCTTGAGAGCGCGCATGTAGCGGCCCTCCTCGCCGCCGATCAGCGCCGCGCCCGCCGCCGCGCCGATCCGCATCGCGCCGCCCCCCTCAGGGAAGAACACCGCCGTCGGCAAGGTCTCGGCCCCCGCCTCGATCGGCAACCGGCGCACCGCGCCGCCGGCAAAGACCGCCGCCGCCGAGTTCGAGGTGCCAAAGTCGATAGCCAGCCGGTCCATGATCGCGCTCCGAGGGTGCCGTGGAATGAGCGCCTCCCTCCACCCCGAGCCGGGCCGGGTGTCAACCCCCCGCGCCCGGTGCCTTAACCCCTCGCGCTATTCATTTTTGAATATGTATGGGTTGTGCATCGGATGTGCATGGGTTGTGACTGTGACATATTTGCGGTTAACGCTGCCCGTCGCCTTGACCTATTCAATTCTGAATATCGCACCGGGGTTCAGAATCCCCAATGGATCAAGGGTTTTCTTGATCGCCCGCATCATCTCGATCCGCACCGGGTCGCCCCAGCGCACCAGGTCCTCCACCTTGGCCCGCCCCAGCCCATGCTCCGCACTGAACGAGCCCTCCAGCTCCGCAAGCAGTTGATTCACAAGCTCTTTCAGGCGGTCAGAGGTGTCGGCCGGGTAGTCGCCCCGCGCCTTTCCCGCGACCGGAAACACGTTGTAATGCAGGTTCCCGTCGCCCATGTGGCCAAAGCAGTTGATCCTGAAATCCCCCGCCTTTCCAATCGCCTCCCCGGCCCGCGCGATGAACTCGGGCACCGCGCTCAAGGGCAGCGAGATGTCGTTCGACAGGATCGAGCCGACCTTCCGGTTGCCCTCCGGCAGGCTCTCCCGCATCGCCCACAACTCCGCCCGCTGCGCCTCGCTCGCGGCCACCACGCCATCGCGCACCAGCCCGGCCTCGTAGGCCTCCGCGAAGAGCGCCTCCATCAGCGCATCGGCATCCTGCCCGGCGCTACAGCCCAGCTCGATCAGCACGCACCACTCGGGGATCTCGGCAAAGGGCAGCCTCACCTGGGGCATGTGCTCGGCCAGAAACCGCGGTCCCTGCCCCGCGATCAGCTCGAAGGCCGAAAGCGCAGGCCCCGCAACGGCTTGCGCCTGACCCAGCAGGCGCAACGCCGCCTCCGGGCTCTCCACCACCAGCACCGCCGCCGCCCGGCTCTCGGGGCGTGGAAACAGCCGCAGGCTCGCGGCGGTGACCACGCCCAGCGTGCCCTCCGAGCCGATCAGCAGGTTGCGCAGGTCATAGCCGGTGTTGTCCTTGCGCAACCGTTTCAGCCCGCGCATCACGCGGCCATCGGCCAGCACCGCCTCCACGCCGAGGCACAGCTCCCGCGCATTGCCGTAGCGCAGCACGTTCACCCCGCCCGCATTGGTGCCCAGAAGCCCGCCGATCCGCGCCGAGCCCTCGCTGGCCAGCGACAGCGGAAAGAGCCGGTCATGCTCCTCCGCAACCCGCTGCACATCGGCCAGGATCGCGCCCGCCTCCACGGTCATCACGCCCTCGTCCGGCCAGATGCCCCGAACCGCCTTCATCCGCTCCAGGCTCAGGACCAGCGGCACCGGTCCCTCGGGCGCGAGCTGCCCGCCCACCAGCCCGGTGCCGCCGCCATAGGGCACCACGCCCACCCGCGCCTCCGAGGCCAGTCGCAGCACCGCCGAGACCTCCTCCACCGTCGCGGGCGCAAGAACCGCCCCGGCGCGGCCGGTTAACCTGTCTCTCGGTTCTTCGAGGTATCTCTGGGCCACCTCGCGCACCACGCCCTCGGGCAGGTTTCCGCGAAAACGGTTAACAATCTCGGGGGTCGCGTCGTTCAACATGGGGCCATTACGCACGGCCCCGCGCAAAATTCAATCGCGGGCCGAAAGCACCAAGGGTTGCAGCACCACGATGGTCGGCCGCGACGGCAGGTCGCGGAGCGTCATGGTTAACGAACTCTCCCGCCGCCGCTCGATCACGAACTCCCCGGCCATCCCTTCGAGGAACTGCTCCAGGGAATAACCCGAGAACCAGTGCATCGGCAGCACGACTGAGGAGCGCAACCTGCTGATAATGCGCTGCATCGTGGCAATATCCACGGTCATCCCGCCATCCACCGGGGCCATCACGATGTCGAGCCGCCCCAGCGCCGCATATTGCTCGGCGTTGGGCTCGTGGTGCAGGTGGCCCAGGTGCCCGATGCAGAGCCCCGCCACCTCGAAGACGAAGATCGAGTTGCCATCCTCCTCCACCCCGCCATAGCCCGAGCGGATATCGGTCGGCACGTTGCGGACGAGCATCTCGCCCAGGTCGAGGTGATGCGCCGCCGGCCCCTCGCCATCGCCCCAGCCCTGCAAGACATGAGGGATTCGCGGGTCGGGGTTCGGGGTCCAATGCGAGCCGTGGGCATGGTTCATCGTCGCCACGTCGGGCACAAAGTCCTCCGGCCCGAGATAACCGTTGTAGTCGGTCGCCACCGCCAGCCCCGCCTGCGTCTGCACCACGTAGACCGAATGATCGACATAGGTGATCCGCACCGCATCCTGCCCGACCGGGTCGGTCCAGGCGGCTTTCTGCACATACTCCAGCCCCGGCACATTCTCGACCAGCGCGATGCAATGCGACGCGCGCCGCTCCGCATCCTGGGCCAGGGCCGGTCCGGCAAGGGCAACAAGGGCAACGAGTGGTCTGAACATGGGCGGCGCCTCCTGCCGCTCACGTTACCCGCAAATCGCGGCCCCGCAGCCACCCCACGAAAAGTTTACGCGCCCGCTTCCGTCCGGCCGCGCCGGTCGCGGCGCAAATTGGCGTAAAGCACATGATTGCGCCACCGCCCGTTTATCTGAAGGTAGCTCTGCGCCACGCCTTCGTATTTGAAGCCGCATCTCTCCAGCGCCCCGCGCGAGGCCAGGTTCTCGGGCAGGCAGGCCGCCTCCAGCCGGCTCAGATCGAGCGCGGTGAAGCCATAATGCACAACCGCTTCAATGGCTTCCTTCATGAAGCCGCGCCTCTTGTGCGGCTCGCCGATCCAGTAGCCCAGCGTGCCCGACTGCGCCGGCCCCCGGCGAATGTTGTCGAGCGTGATCGCGCCCAGCAGGGTCTCGCCGTCGCGCGCAAACAGAAACAGCGGCACCGCCGATCCCCCGGCAATCGCGCGCTGCGCCCAGTAGACACGGTTTGTAAAGCTTTTTCGGGAAAGATGATCGCTGGCCCAAGTGGGCTCCCACGGGGTGAGAAACTCGCGGCTCTCCCGGCGCAGGTCGCACCAGCCGCGAAAATCGCCATGGGCGGGCGGGCGCAGCAGCATCCGCGGCGTGTCGATCCGGACTTTCCGCCGCCCTAGCAGCATCAGGCCGCCAGCCGCTCCTTCAGGCCGCTCAGGCCGGGGGCGCGCTCTGCCGGCCCGTAGAGCGCCAGCGCCGCGGGCGCGTCGGCGGCGAGGCCGGTGGCAAAGCGGCGCAGGTCGGCGAGGGTGACGGCGTCGATCTTCTCCACCGTTTCCTCCTGGGTCGGGACACGGTCCCAGATCGTCACCATCCGGGCGATGCGCTCGGCCCGGCTCGAGGCGCTCTCGAGCCCCATCAGCAGGCCCGCCTTCATCTGGTTGCGGGCGCGCTCCAGCTCGGCGTGGGTCAGGTCGTCCCCCGCGCGGCGCAGCTCGTCGATGACCACGTCGGACAGCCCGGCAATGTCATCGCCGCTGGTGCCCGCGTAGATCGTCATCAGCCCGGTGTCGCCATAGGCCCCGGCCTGGGCGTAGATCGAGTAGCACAGGCCCCGCTTCTCGCGGAGTTCCTGGAACAGGCGGGACGACATGCCGCCGCCCATCGCGCTGGCATAGATCTGCGCGGTGTAGATATCGGGGTCACGGTAGTTGGGGCTCTCCAGCCCCATGGCAAAATGCACCTGCTCCAGCGGCCGGATCTCGCGAAACTCACCGCCCACGAAGCGCGCAGGCTCCTCCACCCGGCGCGGGCGCGGGGTGAGGTGGCCGAAGGCGCGCTCGGCCAGCCGGAGAATTTCGTCATGGTCCACCGCGCCGGCGGCGGCCAGCACGAGGTGCTCGGGCCCGTAGTGCTCGGCCACGAAGCCCGCCAGATCGCCCCGGCCAAAGCGCTTGATGCCCTCGGGCTCGCCCAGGATCGTCCGCCCCATCGCCTGCCCCGGATAGGCGGCCTCCTGGAGCCAGTCGAAGATGATGTCGTCGGGCGTGTCGAGTGCCTGCCCGATCTCCTGCAGGATCACGCCCCGCTCCACCTCGATCTCGCCCAGGTCGAAGGCCGGCTCCAGCACGATGTCGGCGATCACATCCAGCGCCAGCGGCACGTCGGCGGCCAGCACACGGGCGTAATAGGCGGTCATCTCGCGCCCGGTGTAGGCGTTGATGTAGCCGCCCACGTCCTCGATTTCCTCGGCGATCTGCAAGGCCGAGCGCCGCGCGGTGCCCTTGAAGGCCATGTGCTCCAGAAAATGCGCGATCCCGTTCTGGTCAATCCGCTCGTGCCGTCCGCCGGTGTTGATCCACAGCCCCACCGACGCGCTCGCCAACCCCGGCATCGCCTCGGTGACAACGCGCATTCCATTGTGAAGCCTGTCGAATTGAACGCTCACGCAGACCGCCTTTCCCTGATGAGAGTCTCGATGGCGGCAAGGTCGTTGTCGACCCGCGTCACCCGTTCGGACCTGTCATATAGGTCGCCCATCCGCTTGGGAAGGGCGGCATGTACGCCGCAGGCCTCCTCCACGGCGGCCGGAAACTTGGCCGGATGCGCCGTGGCCAGCGTGATCACCGGGGTCGCGCCCTGGTGGTCCCGCGCCACCCGCGTGCCCACCGCCGTATGCGGGCAAATCACCTCGCCGGTTTCCTTGAACATGCGTTCAATTTCAGCCTTCGTCTCCGCCTCGCCGACCCGGCCCGAGAGGTAGTGCTCGGTCAGCGCGCCCATGGCGTTCTCGCTCACCCGGAACCTGCCGGCCTTCAGCTCCTCCATCAGCGCCGAAACCGCGGCCCCGTCGCCGCCGTAGGCAAACCACAGCGCGCGCTCGAAGTTCGAGCTCACCTCGATATCCATCGACGGCGAGATCGAGGGCTTCACCCCGGCCTTGGCATAGTCGCCGGTCGTCAGGCAGCGGTGCAGGATGTCGTTCTGGTTGGTGGCGATGATGAGCTTGTCCACCGGGAGACCCATCTGCTTGGCCAGGAAGCCCGCGAAGATATCGCCAAAATTGCCCGTGGGCACACAGTAGCTCACCTTCCGGTGCGGTGCGCCCAGGGCCACCCCGGAAGTGAAGTAGTAGACGATCTGCGCCAGCACCCGGGCAAAGTTGATCGAATTCACCCCTGCAAGGCCGACCTCGTCCCGGAAGGTGAAGTCGTTGAACATCTCTTTCAGCATGTCCTGGCAATCGTCGAAATCGCCATCGACCGCCAGCGCATGCACGTTGGCCGCCTCGGGCGTGGTCATCTGCCGCCGCTGCACCTCGCTCACCCGGCCATGCGGGAAAAGGATGAACACATCCACGTTGTCGAGCCCGGCAAAGGCCTCGATCGCCGCCGAGCCGGTGTCTCCGCTGGTGGCCCCGACGATGGTGATCTTGCGGCCGTTCCGCTTGAGCACGGTCTGGAACATCTGCCCGATGAGCTGCATGGCAAAGTCCTTGAAGGCCAGCGTCGGCCCGTGGAACAGCTCGAGCAGAAAGTGGTTGTCCGCCAGCTGCTTCAGCGGCGCCCGCGCCGGATGGCCGAAGCCCGCATAGGCCCGCCCGATCAGCGCCTCCACCTCCTCAGGCGTGCCAAGCGCATCGCCCACGAAGGGCGCGATGATCCGCGCCACCGCCTCCTCGTAGCTCACCCCCGCCAGCGCTGCGATCTCGGCTTCGCTGAGGGTCGGCACGGTCTCGGGCAGATAGAGCCCGCCGTCACGGGCCAGCCCGCTCAGCATGGCGTCTTCAAAGCTCAGAACCGGGGCCTGGCCCCTCGTGGAGATATAGCGCATCGGGTGTCCTTCAGGCGGTGCGGCGCTTGATACGCCACATCAGGAAGAGTGTCATCCCCAGCCACACCAGCGCCAGCCCGAACCAGGTGAGCGCATATTCGAGGTGGTCGTTGGGGATGCCCTCGCTGCTCACCGGCAGCGTGGCGAGGCCCGTAGGGTTGGGGGCGATCTCGCGGGCAACGATGAGCACGGGCTCGGTGCCCAGGGCCGCGGCCATCGCGGGCACATCGCGGGCAAACCAAAGGCTGCCGTCGGGCGCCGGGGTGAAGCTGTCGGTCTCGTCTGGCCAATGCAGGTTGCCGGTCACCGACACGATCTGCTCCTTCCGCGCCGCCACAGGCTCGCCCACCCGGCGATAGCCCGCGTCCACCAGGAGGCGGCGGCCATCTTTCAGGGTCAGCGTGGTCACGACCCGGTGCACCGCGCCGACCTGCTTGATGGAGGCCAGTACCGTCAGGTCGGCCACGCCCAAGGTGCCCTCCGCCTGCACGGGTAGAAAGCGGTCCACGTCAGGGTCTGGCGTTGCGGGCACGGCCACAGGGGTGGCGGTGATGCGGGCGTCGATCTCGGCCAGCATCGCATTCTTCCACTCCAGTCGCCGCAGCTGCCACGTGCCGAGGCTGACCAGCACGGCGATGCCGCAGAAGCCGAGGAGTGCCGGGAAGAGATAGCGCATGAGGTGTCCTTCAAAGCCGAACGCGGGCCGTTTCCAGCCCGCGTTCCGTATTCCGCAGGGTGGGCGATCTGCCCACCATTCGCTCAGCCGCCCCAGATGTAGACCGCGGCGAAGAGGAAGAGCCACACCACGTCGACGAAGTGCCAGTACCAGGCGGCAGCCTCGAAGCCGATGTGCTTGTCCTGGCTGAAGTGCCCGGCGCGCAGGCGCAGGTAGCAGATGAACAGGAAGATCGTGCCGATGATCACATGCGCGCCATGGAAGCCCGTCGCCATGAAGAAGTTGGCACCATAGATGTTGCCCGCAAAGCCGAAGGCTGCGTGGCTGTACTCGTAGGCCTGGAGCACGGTGAAGATCAGGCCCAGCACCACGGCGAGGATCAGCCCCTCGGCCATGGCCTTGCGGTTGTTCTCATGCACCAGCGCATGGTGCGCCCAGGTCGCGGCCATGCCCGAGCAGAGCAGGATCAGCGTGTTGATCAGCGGCAGGTGCCAGGGGTCGAAGGTCTCGATCCCTGCGGGCGGCCAGATGCCGTCCACGGCGGGGGCCAGGTCGATCTCGGGGTTCATCGGGTACATGGCGTGCTTGAAGAAGCTCCAGAACCAGGCCGCGAAGAACATCACCTCCGACATGATGAAGAGGATGAAGCCGTAGCGCAGGCCGATCCGCACCACCGGCGTATGGTCGCCGACCTTGCTTTCTTCCACCACGTCCGACCACCAGGCGAACATGACGTAGAGCACGCCGATGAAGCCCAGCAGGAACATCCAGGGCTGGTTGGTCTCCACCTGCGGAGACATCCACTGGACCGCGCCGAAGAGCATGACAAAGGCCGAAATAGCGCCGATGAAGGGCCAGATCGAGGGGTGCAGGATATGGTAGTCGTGGTTCTTTTCGTGGGCCATCTTTGGTTCCTCGGACGGTCTCTTTCTTCGGTTCAGTTGGCCTTCGGCGCCGTGTCGGGCGCGTCGGGCGAAAGCGCTGCCTGCTCTTCCGGCAGGTCGATCTCGTAGAAGGTATAGCTGAGCGTGATCGAGTTTGTGAACTTCGCATCGCGGTCGTTCACGATCTCAGGGTCGACGTAGAAGCTCACCGGCATCTGCACCCGCTCGCCGGGCTGCAGCACCTGCTCGGTGAAGCAGAAGCAGTCGATCTTGTCGAAGTAGCCCCCCGCCGAATAGGGGGCCACGTTGTAGGTGGCCTGCCCCGCAACGGGGCGGTCGGTCGGGTTGTAGGCTTCGTAGAAGGCCAGGCCCGTCTCGCCGATCTTCAGGGTCATCTTCTGCTGCATCGGCGTGAAGACCCAGGGCATGTCGCGCTCCAGGTTGGCATCGAAGCGCACGGTGATCTCGCGGTCGAGCACCACGTCGGAGCCGGCCTCGGCCACCGAGGGCGTGCCGCCGTAGCCGGTGACCTTGCAGAACCAGTTGTAGAAGGGCACAGCGGCCCAGGCCATCGCACCCATGAACACGACGACCCCGGCAGCATAGAGCGCGACGCGGGCGTTCTTCTGATCCGGAGTGGCCATCAGTTGCCCCCTTCCGAGGTGGTCATCGCCGGGCGCACGGCATGGTCGAAGCCTTCCATCGCCGCGGCCCCGCCGCGGGTCACCTTCACGAAGGTCAGGCCCAGCACGATGACGACGAGTGCCACAAGGGAAACGGCAACGCCCACGTTCCGGCCTAGCCGGCGCTGGTGCAGCTCGTGCTCGGCGCGGATCATGCCGCACCCCCGATCAGCCCCAGAGCGCGCAGGGCGGCATCCGCCAGCAACGCGCCGAAGTGGAGCGCGAGGTAGATCAGCGACAGCTTGAAAAAGCTCTTTTCCACCTTGTAGCCATCGGCCTGAGCGGTCTCGGTCGAGCGGCGCAGGATCATCCATGCGCCCCTGGCGAAGAGGGCGTTCATGACCACGGCGGTGGCGATATAGGCCGGACCGGCAATCGAGGTGAAGCCCAGCGCCAGCGCCGAGGCGGCCAGCACGAGGGTGTAGACGAAGATCTGGCGGCGCGTGGCGTCATGGCCGTGGGTCACCGTCAGCATCGGCACCTTGGCATCGGCGTAGTCCGACTTCATGAACAGGCAGAGCGCCCAGAAATGCGGCGGCGTCCAGAAGAAGATCAGGCCGAACATCAGCAGCGCCTCGAGGCTGACGGAACCCGTGGCCGCAACCCAGCCCACCATCGGCGGAAAGGCCCCCGCCGCGCCGCCGATCACGATGTTCTGCGGCGTCCAGCGCTTGAGGATCATGGTGTAGATGACGGCGTAGAAGAAGATGGTGAAAGCCAGCAGAGCGGCAGCGGCGAGGTTGGCGGCGAGCGCCAGCATCATCACGCTCAGGCCCGAGAGCGCCACTCCGAGGCCGAGCGCCTCGCCCGGCTGCACCTTTCCCGCGGGGATCGGGCGCTTCTGCGTCCGGCTCATCACGGCGTCGATATCGGCGTCCCACCACATGTTCAGCGCGCCCGAGGCCCCTGCCCCGATGGCGATGAAGAGGATGGAGGTGAAGGCGATGAACGGGTGCACAGGAACCGGCGCCACCAGCAGGCCCACCATGGCGGTGAACACCACGAGCGACATCACCCGCGGCTTCAGCAGGGCCACGTAGTCCCCGAAGCCCGGCTCTTCCGCCCGCTCATATGCGTTCACGTCGCTCAAGTCGTCTGCCTCCCTAGCGGGTCCGGTTCGCAATGCCCGCGCAGTAGCAATGGGCCGGGCGGCGCAGGGGCCGCCCCGGCGTCGATCAGTCGGCCGAAGCCACCTTCACCGCGGGGGCCACCCCGGCGAATTCCTCGGTGGCGCGCTCCAGCCAGGCGGCATAGGCCTCCTGGCTCACCACCTTGACGGTGATCGGCATGTAGGCGTGGTCCTTGCCGCAGAGCTCGGAGCACTGGCCAAAATAGACGCCTTCGCGCTCGGCCTTGAACCACAGCTCGGCGGTCCGGCCCGGCACGGCATCCTGCTTCACGCCGAAGGCGGGGATGGTCCAGGAGTGGATCACGTCGGCCCCGGTCACGCGCACCACCACGACGGTATCCACCGGGATCACCACGGCATTGTCGGTGGCCAGCAGGTACTCGTCCTCGGCATAGCCGTAGTCGGCCAGCTCGTCCTTCGCCAGCATCAGGCTGTCGAAGGCGATGCCCTCCTCGGGATATTCGTAGCCCCAGTACCACTGGTAGCCGGTCGCCTTGATGGTCAGCTCGGGCTGCGGGATTTCCTGCTGCTTGAAGAGCACCGGCAGCGAGAACGCGCCGATGAAGACGAGGATCACGATCGGGCCGAGAGTCCAGGCGATCTCCAGCGGCGTGTTGTGGGTGAAGCTGGCGGGCTTCGGGTTGGATTTCTGGTTGAACCGCAGGATGATGATCGCAAGCAGCGCCACCACGAACAGCGAGATGGCGATGATGATCACGTTCACCATGCCTTCCAGCCAGTGAATGTCACGCGCCAGCTCGGTGACGGCGGGCTGCCAGTCGATCCCCTTGGGATGCGGCTTTCCGATGGACTCGAGCCCCTCGATCCCGTCCTGGGCGTAGGCGGCAAAGCCAGCGAACAGCGCCACCAGGGCGGCATTCACGGCGGCAAGGAGCTTGAAAATCTTCATCGGCACGTCCCTTCGCTTGTCTGAAGCGCGTCTGCGGGGCGGCGTTCGCGGGGCCGCCCGTTGTTCCTTCGCGCGTCTCAAACCATATTACGTGACATCGCTCAAGCGGTTCCAGCGCGGCAATGTGGCGCGTAGGCCGTGAAAATGACCAGAGGAAACCCGATGCCCCAAAGCTTTCGCCCCTTTGAAACAAGCCTCGACGAAGCCGCAGCCCTCCGGGCGCTCCGGCAGGCGACCGATGGCGCCGAGGATGGCGAGCTGTTTCTCGAGCGCCGCGCCTCCGAGAGCCTGGTGTTCGAGGACGGCCGGGTGAAGACCGCGAGCTTCGATGCCAGCGAGGGATTCGGCCTGCGCGCGGTGAAGGGCGAGACCTCCGGTTATGCCCATTCCACCGAGCTTTCCGAAAAGGCACTGCTGCGCGCCGCCGAGACGGCCCGCCTCGCCGTGGGCGACGGTGGCGGCACCATGGCCCCCGGCCCCCAGCCCACCAACCGCAAGCTCTACGGCGATGCCGACCCGATCGAGGGCGTGGCGTTTCCGGTCAAGATAGAGACCCTGGCGGAGATAGATGCCTTCACCCGCGCGCTCGACCCCCGCGTGGTGCAGGTTTCGGCCTCGCTTTCGGCCGGTTTGCAGGAGGTGGTGATCCTCCGCCCCGATGGCACCCAGGTCGCCGACACTCGCCCGATGACCCGCCTTTATGTGTCGCTCATCGTCGAGGAGAACGGCCGCCGCGAGAGCGGCAGCCATGGCGGCGGCGGCCGGGTGGACCTCACAGGCCTGATCTCGCCCCGGATGTGGCAGCCCGCCGCCCGCGAGGCGCTGCGAATCGCACTGGTCAATCTTTCGGCAGAGCCCGCCCCGGCCGGCACGATGGACGTGGTCCTCGGCCCCGGCTGGCCCGGCATCCTGCTGCACGAGGCCGTGGGCCACGGGCTGGAGGGCGACTTCAACCGCAAGGGCAGCTCCGCCTTCGCCGGCCTCATGGGCCAGCAGGTCGCGGCCAGGGGCGTGACCGTGGTGGATGATGGTACCCTCCCCGACCGGCGCGGCTCGATCTCGGTGGATGACGAGGGCACGCCCAGCAGCAAGACCACTCTGATCGAGGACGGTGTGCTGGTGGGCTACATGCAGGACAGGCAGAACGCCCGCCTGATGGGCGTTTCCGCCACCGGCAACGGCCGGCGGCAGAGCCATGCCCACCCGCCGATGCCGCGGATGACCAACACCTACATGCTCGGAGGGTCCGAGGCGCCTGAGTCGATTCTCGCCGGGCTCGAGGACGGGCTCTATGCCGTGGGCTTCGGCGGCGGCCAGGTCGACATCACCTCCGGCAAGTTCGTGTTTTCCTGCACCGAGGCCTACCGGGTGAAAAACGGCCAAGTGGGCGCGCCGGTGAAGGGCGCGACCCTCATCGGCGACGGCGCGACATCGCTGAAAAATATCGCCGCCATCGGCAACGACATGGCGCTGGACCCCGGCATCGGCACCTGCGGCAAGGCCGGGCAATGGGTGCCGGTGGGGGTCGGCCTGCCCACCCTGCGGATCGGCGGGCTGACGGTGGGCGGGTCGGGCGGCTGAGGCCGCGCGATCAATCCTCCGACGCGATAGGCCGGGGCGAAGGCTCCGGTCTGTCCATCTCCGAGGGCTGCTTCCGTTTTGCTCGGCAGGTAAGCCTCTGAAATTCTTTCGATAATCAGGATTTGTCAGCGACTTCGCAAAAAAATCCTCATTCCCGCCCGATTTCTTCCGCTGCGTTAAGGGCCGGTTAACCAGTGCGCTCTAAAAACGGTCCTGCAAGCAGACGGAGCGACGTTGGCGTGGATTTGTTTTCTTCCCCACCCCCCCTCGCACCACCCACCTCGGAAGAAGATAAGCTGACGTGGCTTCGTCTCTTGCGCTCACGTCGGGTGGGGCCGAGTACCTTCTACCGCCTCATGCATGAATACGGCTGCGCCGAAGCCGCCCTCGCGGCCCTCCCCCGTGTCGCGGCCGAGGCCGGGGTGGCCGATTACCAGCCCTTCCCCCGTGATCTGGCGGCCCGTGAACTCGCCGCCGGCAAGCGGTGCGGGGCCCGCCTTCTCGCCTTTGGCGAACGCCACTACCCTGCCGTCCTGCGCGCCATCTCCGATGCCCCGCCCCTGCTCTGGGCGCGCGGCGACCTGACCCTCGCCAACCGCCCCACCCTCGCCCTCGTCGGCGCCCGCAATGCCTCTTCGCTGGGCCGCCGCATGGCCGCCCGCCTCTCGGGCGAGCTCTCGGCGGCCGGTCACGTCATCGCCTCTGGCCTCGCCCGCGGGATCGACGCCGAAGCGCACAAGTCCGCGCTCGACGGCGGCACCATCGCCGTGGTCGCCGGCGGGGTCGATGTGACCTACCCGCAGGAAAATGCCGCGCTGATGGCCCGGATCGCCGAGGGCGGTCTGATCCTGTCGGAGGAGCCGCCGGGCCTTCAGCCGCAAGCCCGCCATTTTCCCAAGCGCAACCGCATCATCTCGGGCCTCGCCCGCGCCGTCATCGTGGTCGAGGCGGGTGCGCGCTCGGGCAGCCTGATCACCGCGCGCGGCGCACTCGACCAGGGCCGCGAGGTCATGGCGGTGCCCGGCCACCCGTTCGATGCCCGCGCCTCGGGCTGCAACCTGCTCATCCGGGATGGCGCCACGCTGATCCGCAGCGCCGAAGACGTGATCGAGGCGCTCGGCCCCGCCCCCGCCGAGATCGCCCCCGCTGTCCGGGCGGCGCCTGTCGCCCCGGCCGACCTGCCCCGCGCCCCCGAACGCCCGCAGGAGGAGACCCGCGCGCTACATGCCCGCATCCTCGGGCTCATCGGCCCGGCGCCCGTGGCCGAAGACCAGCTGGCGCGGGATCTGTCGCTTCCCGCCCGCCACCTTGCGGAAAACCTTACCTCGCTCGAACTCGAAGGCCGGATTGCCCGCCAGCCCGGCGGCCTCATCGTCAAGACTGCTTGATGGGCAAGGGCCAACGCGCGCCCGCGCGAGGCCCCACGCCGCCCTCTCAAGGTTCCATTGACAAGGCGCGATCCCCCCCCACATGTTGCGCGCCAATCCGAGTCACCCCCCAGCCCCGAAAGGCGCCCCATGCCAGTTGTCGTTGTCGAGTCCCCTGCCAAGGCCAAGACAATCAACAAATATCTGGGGCCCGACTACACCGTTCTCGCCTCCTACGGCCATGTCCGCGACCTGCCGCCCAAGGATGGCTCTGTCGATCCCGAGCAGGATTTCGCGATGAAATGGGAGGTGGCCTCCGACAGCAAGAAGCACGTCGCCGCCATCGCCAACGCGCTGAAGGACGACAACGCGCTCATCCTCGCAACCGACCCCGACCGCGAGGGCGAGGCGATCAGCTGGCACCTCAAGGAGGCGCTGACCGCCCGCAAGTCGATCAAGAAGGACACGCCGGTTTCCCGCGTCACCTTCAACGCGATCACCAAGGACGCGGTGACCAAGGCCATGGCCGAGCCGCGCGAGATCGACATGGAGCTGGTCGAGGCCTATCTCGCCCGTCGCGCGCTCGATTATCTCGTGGGTTTCAACCTTTCCCCGGTGCTCTGGCGCAAGCTGCCCGGTGCGCGCTCCGCGGGGCGGGTGCAATCGGTCTGCCTGCGGCTCATCGTCGAGCGCGAGATGGAAATCGAGGCTTTCCGTGCCCGCGAGTACTGGTCGGTCAAGGCCCTGCTTTCCACGCCCCGCGGCCAGAGCTACGAGGCCCGCCTCACCGTTCTGGGCGGCAAGAAGCTCGACCGCTACGACATCGAGAACGAGACCGCCGCCGAGCTGGCGGTGCAGGCGATCCGGAGCCGCGACCTGACGGTGCAGTCGGTCGAAGCCAAGCCCAACACCCGCAACCCCTCGCCCCCCTTCATGACCTCCACGCTCCAGCAGGAGGCCAGCCGCAAGTTCGGCATGGGCGCGCGGGCCTGCATGTCTACCGCCCAGCGGCTCTATGAGGCCGGTCACATCACCTACATGCGGACCGACGGCATCGACATGGCCCCCGAGGCGGTGACCGCCGCGCGCGACGCCATCGGCGCCCGCTTCGGCGCCGAGTACGTTCCGGGCGAGCCGCGGATCTACAAGAACAAGGCCAAGAACGCTCAGGAAGCCCACGAGTGCATCCGGCCCACCGACATGAGCGCCGACGCCGAGAGCCTTCGCCTCGAGCCCGACCAGCGCAAGCTCTACGACCTGATCTGGAAGCGCACCCTGGCCTCGCAGATGGCGAGCGCGAAGTTCGAGCGCACCACGGTGACGGTCGGCTCCCGCGATGGCCAGGTCGAGCTGCGCGCAACCGGCCAGGTGGTGCTCTTCGACGGCTTCCTCAAGGTCTACGAGGAGGGCCGCGACGACGAGGTGGCCGATGACGACGACCGCCGCCTGCCCCAGGTCGCCGAGGGCGAGACCGCCGGCAAGGAGAGCGTGACGCCCGAGCAGCACTTCACCCAGCCGCCGCCGCGCTACACCGAGGCCACACTGGTGAAGCGGATGGAGGAGCTGGGCATCGGCCGGCCCTCCACCTACGCCTCGATCGTCACCACGATCCAGGACCGGGAATACGTGACCAAGGACAAGGGCCGCCTCATCCCCGAGGACAAGGGCCGCCTGGTGACGGTGTTCCTCACCAACTATTTCCGCCGCTACGTCGGCTACGAGTTCACCGCCAAGCTGGAAGAGGAACTCGACGAGATCTCGGCGGGCGATGCCCGGTGGACCAGCGTGCTGGCCTCCTTCTGGCGCGACTTCAAGGCCGCGATCGAAGAGACCTCCGAGCTGCGCATCACCGAGGTGCTCGACAAGATCAACGAGGTGCTGGAGCCGCACCTGTTTCCGCCGCTGCCCGAGGGCGGCGATCCGCGGCTCTGCCCCAACTGCGGTGCCGGACGGCTGTCGATGCGCACCGCGCGCTCGGGCGGCGCCTTCATCGGCTGCTCGAACTACCCCGAATGTCGCTACACGCGCCCCTTCGGGCCGCCCGATGCCGAGGCCGAGGCCTCCGCGATCCCGCCCGAAGGCAAACTTCTGGGCGAGGACGGGGGTGACAAGATCTGGGTCATGAAGGGCCGCTTCGGCCCCTACGTTCAGCGCGGCGAGCTGACCGAAGACAACAAGAAACCCCCGCGCCAGTCGGTGCCCAAGGAGTGGAAACCCGAGGAGGTGGAACTCGGGCAGGCCGTTCGCCTGCTGCAGCTTCCGCGGCTGATCGGCCCCCACCCCGAGGATGGCGTGAACGTCTGGGCCAACATCGGGCGCTATGGTCCCTACCTGAAGCACGCCGAGAGCACCTCGGACCGGGGCGGTACGAACGCCAATCTCGAGAGCATCGAGGACGTCTGGGAGGTCGGGATGAACCGCGCCGTCCAGCTTCTGGCCGAGAAGGTCGCCTCCCGCGGCGGGCGCGGTGCGGCCAAAACCCTGCGCGAGCTGGGCGATCACCCGGAGGCGGGCGGCGTGGTGTCGATCATGGAGGGCAAGTACGGGCCCTACGTGAAGTGGGACAAGATCAACGCCACCCTGCCCAAGGGCACCGATCCCGAGCAGTTCACCATGGAGGCCGCGGTCGAGCTGATCGCCGAGAAAGCCGCCTCCAAGGGCAAGAAACGCCCGGCCAAGAAGGCTGCCGCCAAGTCCACCGCCAAGAAGGCCCCGGCAAAGAAGACGGCAGCGAAAAAGTAGGCCGCGCCACGGGATTACCGCAATCTCGCGCCTCTCCCGCCCGAAACTCTGATTAACCAAGTCTCGGACAGACAGAGAGGCGCCGGATGCTCCGCAGAATTTACGACAGCATGAACTCCATGGTGGTGATTCCCCTCTGCGGGGTGCTCTACGGCCTGGTCCGGGCCGCCGGAGCCTATACCGACAGCGTGGAGGCCGGCGCCGCGATGACAGCGCCCCAGATCCTGGGGTACACGCTGGGCGCGGTCTTCGTCTGGGGTCTGGCCGGTCTCACCGTCGCCTGGCTGCTCGAACGCCTCGAACGGCGCGGCGCGCGCAAGCAGCAGAAGACGGCCGAACCCCGGCAGCAGGGCTGATCGACCCGCGCAGGCCCCCCGCGTCCTGCCGCACTGCGGCATTTCATTGACTCCTCTCCCGCGCCGCGTGACAACGTCACGAAGTCCAGGAAGAGGAGTTCTCATGAAAAAGGTCTATGGCTCCGCGGCGGAGGCCCTCGACGGCCTCCTGTTCGACGGCATGTTCATCGCGGCGGGCGGTTTTGGCCTCTGCGGCATCCCCGAGCTTCTGATCGACGCCATCGTCGAGAGCGGCACCAAGGATCTCACGATCGCGTCCAACAATTGCGGCGTGGATGGCTTTGGCCTCGGCAAGCTGCTCGACACCAAGCAGATCAAGAAGATGCTCAGCTCCTACGTCGGCGAGAACGCCGAGTTCATGCGCCAGTATCTTTCGGGCGAGCTGGAGCTGGAGTTCAACCCGCAGGGCACCCTGGCCGAGCGCATGCGCGCCGGCGGCTGCGGCATTCCCGGCTTCTACACCGCCACTGGCGTGGGCACCGTGATTGCCGAGGGCAAGGAAGTGAAGAGCTGGGGCGGCAAGGATTACATTCTCGAAGAGGGCATCTTCGCCGATCTCTCCATCGTCAAGGCCTGGAAGGCCGACGAGACCGGCAACTGCGTGTTCCGCAAGACCGCCCGCAACTTCAACCCGCCCGCCGCGATGTGCGGCAAGACCTGCGTGCTGGAGGTCGAAGAGATCGTGCCGACCGGCTCGCTCGACCCCGATCACATCCACCTGCCCGGCATCTACGTGCATCGCATCATCCAGGGCGAGCACGAAAAGCGGATCGAACAGCGCACCACGCGCAAGAAGGAGGACGCATAATGCCCTGGGACCGCAACCAGATGGCCGCCCGCGCGGCCCAAGAGCTTGAAGACGGCTGGTACGTGAACCTCGGCATCGGCATCCCGACGCTGGTGGCCAACTACGTGGGCGACAAGGACATCACCCTGCAATCCGAGAACGGCATGCTCGGCATGGGCCCCTTCCCCTTCGAGGGCGAGGAAGACCCCGACCTCATCAACGCCGGCAAGCAAACCATCACCGAGCTGAAGCGCACCAGCTACTTCGACAGCGCCACCAGCTTCGGCATGATCCGCGGCGGCAAGATCGCGGCAGCGATCCTGGGCGCGATGGAAGTGGCCGAGAACGGCGACCTGGCCAACTGGATGATCCCCGGCAAGCTCGTGAAGGGCATGGGCGGCGCGATGGATCTCGTGGCCGGCGTCGGCCGCGTGATCGTGGTGATGGACCACACCAACAAGCACGGCGAGAGCAAGGTGCTGAAGCAATGCACCCTGCCGCTCACCGGCACCGGCGTGGTCGACCGGATCATCACCAACCTCGGCGTGCTCGACGTGGTCGAAGGCGGGTTGAAGCTGGTGGAACTGGCCGATGGCGTCACCGAAGAAGAGCTCCGTGCCGCCACCGAGGCCACCCTCGTCTGATCTTTCCGGGCGCGCTCGCGCCACGCCCGGCAGCTCCTGCGGCCGCCCCGCCCTACCAAGGCGAGGCGGCCGTCCTGGTTTTTTGCCAGCGGCACCTGTTGTTCCCATGTCTCACGTTGCGGCACTTGCACGCGAGCCCTCTTCAACTGCCCGCGCGGACCATCCATATTTTTCCCATGCACGCAAAAGGCACCACCGAAACGCTCGATCTCTTCCAGGCCGCCGCCAGCACGCCCTGCTTCGGCACGCTCGCGCCGTTGCATGCCCGGCTGGTCGAGATCACGGAGAGCCTCTGTGACCGCTTCCCGCAGAACGCCCGCTTTCCGGAAATGCGGGAAACGCTTTGCGCCGCCAAGGCCCAGCTGGCCGAGGCTGAAGAGGCCGCGCGCCTGCATGACACGCCCGCTTTCGAGGATGCCAAGGCCCGCCTTCAGGTCAGCCTGGCGGCACTTGGCCAGAACGAGCTCGACCTCGCCCGCTGGGGCATCGGCTGACACCGGCTCTTGTTGAAATCTTAGAAACAACTTCACATTATCGCCCCATTCTGTTGCTAACCGGGCGATCAATGACAATGGCTACGAGCAGCAGACAACCCAGCGCCAGATCCGGTGCACGCACGCCCCGCGTGGGACGTGAGCTCTATTTCGTGCTTCTGCTCCTCGGCCTCTTCGCCCTCGGCTTCCTCGGGCTGGCACTTGCGGGCGGGTGGAAGGAGAGCTGGCAACAGGTCTTGCAGCTCTCGGCGCTGCAACTGTCTGCGCTCTTTGCCCTCTCCCTCGTCAACTACCTCTTCCGCGGGGTGCGCTGGCATCTCTTCGCCCGACGTCTCGGCCTGCCGCTCACCCCCGTCGCCAACATGCGCCACTTCCTGGGCGGTTTCGCCATGACCGCCACACCCGGCCGCGTGGGCGAGCTGGTGCGGATGCGCTGGATCAGCCGCGAGGCCGGCTGGCCCTTCACCCGCTCCGCGCCGCTGGTGCTGGTCGACCGGGCCTCCGACCTCGCCGCCATGGGCCTGATCCTCGCCGTCGCGCTCTCGCTCTCCGCCATGGGCATCAAGGGCGCGGTCTCGGTCGCCGTGCTGGCGCTGGTGGCCTCCGTGGTGGTCACCCGCCCCGCTCTGCTCACCCTGCTCGTGACCCTCTGCTACCGCGCCACAGGCTGGCTGCCGCGGCTCTTTGCCCGCATCCGCAGCGCCGCACGTTCGCTCCGGCAGTTCTCCACCCTGCCCGTCATCGCCGGATCGCTCACTCTCGGGCTCGCCGGCTGGGTGGCCGAGGGCTACGCCTTCCACCTGCTGCTGATGTGGATGGGTGCCGATATCGGCTTCTTCTCCGCCGTGGCAATCTTCGTCTTCTCCACCCTCGCGGGCGGCCTCACCGGCGCGCCGGGCGGCGTGGGCGGAGCCGAGGCGGCGATGATCGCGCTGCTCAAGCTCCACGGCATCCCGCTGGAGGTCTCGGTGCCCGCCACCGCCGTCATCCGCGTCACAACCCTCTGGTTCGCCATCGGCATCGGCCTTCTGGTCTTTCCCCTCGCCGAGCGGGCCTCTCTCAAGGCAATGTCATGAGCTGGAAGAAAACCACATGGACAGGCTGGGGCCGCGTGCTCTCTGCCACGGGTGAACTCGCCCGCCCCGAACGCAGCGCCGCGCTTGCCGCGCTCGCCACCGAAGGCCCCGCCATCGGCAACGCCCGCTCCTATGGCGACGCCGCGCTGGTGAGCGAGGGGCGCGCCGTCATCATGGCGCGGCTCGACAAGATCCTGGATTTCGACGCGGCCGAAGCGGTGATCCATGTCGAGGCCGGCGCCACCATCTCCGACCTGGCCCGCATCCTCGCTCCCCGGGGCTTCCTGCCCGCCGTCATGCCCGGCACCGGCTTTGCCACCGTCGGCGGCTGCATCGCCATGGACGTGCATGGCAAGAACCACCATGGCGCAGGCAGCTTCGGCCAGCATGTGACGGAGATCACCCTTGCGACCGGCAAGGTGCTCACCCCGCAGGACCCGCTCTTTGCCGCCACCGTCGGCGGCCTCGGCCAGACCGGCCCGATCGGCTCCGCCCGGCTCAGGCTGCTCCGCGCCAAGGTCGACGTGATGATGGTCACCGAGCGCCGCGCCGAAAACCTCGAGAGCTTCCTCGATCTGCTCGACGAGAGCGAGGCCACCTATACCGTCGGCTGGATCGACGCCACCGCCACGGGAGAGTCCCTCGGGCGCGGCATCCTCGAAGAGGGTGAAACCGGCGCAGGCCTCGTGCCGTCCGCCAAACGCGGCCGCAGGGTGCCGTTCAACGCCCCCGGCTGGGCACTGGCCGCGCCGGTCGTGCGGCTCTTCAACAAGCTCTACTACAGCCGCGTCCCGGCCGCCGGGCGCACCCTGGTCAAGCCGATCGACGATTTCTTCTTCCCGCTCGACCGGATCCACGACTGGAACAGGCTCTACGGAAGCCAGGGTTTTCACCAGTTCCAATGCGTCGTGCCCGTGACCGCGCGCGGCACCCTGCGCTCGATGCTCGAAGCGATCGCCAGTTCCGGCCTCGCCTCGCCGCTCGCGGTGCTCAAACGCATGGGTGCGGGCCGCGCTGGGCATCTCAGCTTTCCGATGGAGGGTTACACGCTGGCGGTCGATTTCCGCAATCGCACCGGCACCCGCGGGCTGATCCAGGAGCTCATCGCCGAGACCAAGGCCGCCGGCGGGCGCATCTATTTCGCCAAGGACTCCGTGGCGCGGGCCGAGGACATCCCCGGCATGTACCCCGAGCTCTCCGACTGGGCCGCCGCCGTCAACGCCGCGGACCCCGAGCACCGCTACGAGACCGATCTCACCCGCCGTCTGAGCCTCAGGAGCACCAAATGACCGAAACCTGGATACTCCTCGGCGCCACCTCCTCGATGGCCCGCGCCATGGCCCGCCATCTTGCCGTTGAAGGCGCCAACTTTCTGCTCGCCGGCCGCGACATGCCCGATCTGGAGGCGCAGGCCACCGACCTTGCCCTGCGCGGTGCAACCAACGCAAAGGCCGCCCGGTTCGACGCCCGCGACGCGCAAACCTTCGCCCCCCTCCTGGCCGAGGCCGAAGCCCTCGCCGGTGACGGCCCGATCAACTGCGCGGTCTTCGTGGGCTCCATGCCCCCGCAACAGAGCATCGACGCCGACCCTTCCCTGATCGACGGCACGGTGACCGACAGCTTCACCGGCCCCGCCCGCTTTCTGCAGATGCTCGCGCCCCGGCTCGAATCCCGCGGCAAGGGCCTCGTCATCGGCGTGGGCTCGGTCGCCGGGGACCGGGGCCGGATCGGCAACTACGTCTACGGCGCCGCCAAGGCAGGCTTTGCAACCTACCTCTCAGGCCTGCGCAACCGTCTCGGCCGCTCCGGCGTGCATGTGATGACGGTCAAGCCCGGCTTCGTGGACACGGCCATGACATGGGATGTCGAGGGCATGTTTCTTGTCGCCTCCCCCGAGCAGGTCGCTGCCCACATGCTGAAGGCCGGGCGCAAGGGCCGCAACGTGCTCTACACGCCGTTCTTCTGGCGCTACATCATGGCCATCATCCGCAGCGTTCCCGAGCCAATCTTCAAGAAGCTCTCGGTCTGACCCCGCAGCCCCCTCCGTCGCAGGAGGCCAGCCGCTCGGGCGGTCCGCCGCGCGCTACGCGCCGAACCATTGCTGCCAGAGCTTCGCCGCCCAGAACATCAGCGACAGGGTGAAGAGCATCACGCCCAGCCCCACCCGGTCGCGGGCCGCAAAGACGATGGGGTCGTAATCCATCTTTCCCTGCCAGCCGAGCCGCACCATCCGGATCAGCCAATGGGCGAGGAACGGCATGGCCGCCCAAAGCAGCCAGCGATCCGGGTAGAGCGCCTTTGCCTGCGGGCTCAGCGTATAGATGAAAAAGATCAGCAGCGCCCCGAACACGCCGATCCCGGCCACGTTCAGCAGGTCGTGCCGGTCGGGCCGCCCGTAGCCGCGCCCGGGCAGCCGCTCGTCATCCTCCGCCTTGGCCAGTTCGGTGATCCGCTTCACGCAGCCCAGCGTGATGAAGACCGGAAAGACGAAGACCAGCAAAGCACTGGTGATCGCCACCTCTCCCGCTGCGGCCCCCGCGACCACCCGGATGGTGTAGAGCGAGGCCAGCACGACGATATCGACCCAGCGCATCCGCTTCAGCTTCAGCGAATAGGCCAGCGAGGTGACGATGTAGAGCACCACGATCCCGAAGAACGCCCAGTTGAGCGCGGCGGCAAGGATCAGAGCCGAGAGCCCCAGCGCCACCCCTATGATCATCCCCACCCCGATCGGCACCGTGCCGGCGGCGAAGGGCCGCCTGCACTTGCTCTTGTGCAGCCGGTCGGCCTCGAGATCGAGCAGGTCGTTGACGATGTAGATCGACGAGGCCGCAAAGGAGAATGCAAGGATGCCGACGAGAACCGGCAGCAGCGCCGCCCAGCTGAACTGATGCGCCGCCACCAGAGGCAGCAGCAGCAGCACGTTCTTCACCCACTGGTGCGGGCGCAGCGCCTTCATGAGGTCGGCAAAGCGCCAGCCGCCGCCATAGGTCACCACGTTGCGGCCCTTCGCGGCGAGGCGGGCGGCGACCGAAGGCTGCTCGCCCACCATGATCACGTTTTCGGCGTGGTCCCAGACCTTGGCATCCACCGGCGCATTGCCGGCATAGTCGAAGCCCTGCTCGCCATAGGCCTCCACCAGCACGCCGGCCTTGGCCTTGCCCTTGAGATTGATCTCCGTGGTCGAGGCAAACACCCGGTCCGACAGCCCGTGATCGGCGGCCACCTGCTTCACCAGCGGCTCGGTCGAGGCGGAGGCAAGCACCACCTCGCGCCCTGCCGCCTTCGACTTTACCGCGAGCGCCCTGATATCGGGGTTCACCGGCATCAGGTCGGTGCGCAGCGGGGCAATTCGCGCCAGTTCGGCCTTCAGTTTCTCGGGGTGGCGCAGATGCCGAAAGCTCACGGCCAGCGTCGCCACAGGGTCGCGCCCCAGCCCGGCCCAGAAGTTCTCGAGCAGCAGGTCGGTCTTCAGGAAGGTGCCGTCGACATCGAGCACCAGCGGTTTCGCGTCAGCCACGCCTCTCAGCCTCCTGCGAAGACGCATCCGTCGGTGACAAGCTGCGGCGGGGTCAGGCACAGCCCCCGCGCCACCGTCCAGGCCGCAAGCACCTTGGGCACATAGTCGCGCGTCTCGGCATAGGGCGGAACCCCTGAATTCTTCTTAACGGCGCCCTCGCCCGCATTGTATCCGGCCAGCACCAGCATCGGGTCGCGGTCGAACTCCTTCATCAGGAAGTCGAGATAGGCCACGCCGCCCTTGATGTTCTGCACCGGATCGTTGGAATCGGTCACGCCAAAGCGGGCCGCCGTGTCGGGCATCAGCTGCATCAGCCCCTGGGCCCCGGCAGAGCTGACGGCGGTCACGTTGCCGGAGCTCTCGATCCCGATCACCGCCAGCACCAGCGCCGGCGACACATCGGTCCCGATGGTCGCCTTCAGGATCTCGGCACCATATTTGTCGGAGATCTTCTTCATGTGCGAGAGCCGGGGCGCCTTTACCGTCTGACCCTCGGGGCCGTTGCTGAGCATCTGCACCGCGGCGTCGAGCCGTCCGGGCGCCTTGGCGCTGAGATCGGGCGAGATCGCCGTCCAGAACCAGCCATAGGTCGGCGCGTCGGGCAGGGCCACAGGGTCGACACTGGCCGTGATCACCTCTCCCTCGCCTGCCGTGGCCACCGCGGGCTCCGCGCCCTCGCCCTTTTGCGGCGCATTCGGACGCGCGGCGATGTATTCGGCCTGGGCCTTGGGGTCGATCTGCACGGTGATCCTCTTGCCGGGCAGCCCCTTGCCCGCCTTCACACGCTTGAAGGTGAAGTCGGGGTAGGCCCCCGAGGTCTCGGCCCAGGAAGGGCCGGACAGGCAAACACCGGCCGCAGCGAGGCCTGCAAACATCATCTGACGCATGTTTCGCGCCTTTCCTGCTCAATAACGTTGTTATCGTTTTGCCCGAGCCTCGCAAAAACAGCGCCACATGGCCAGAAGGCATGAAACAATCGCGGCGGGTCGCGGTGATTTTGCCGCACTGCGCACGCAATCGCCAGCCAAGCCAACCTCTCGTTAACTATATTTTCGTTATTTTTCCGCGCGTTACTCGACACCCAACGCTTTTTTTGAAGCGCTTCAAAATTGTACGACGCACGCCCAATTCATGCCCCAATCCGAGGGCTAATTAGCATCCATACCGAGACGGGGATCGGGCCATTTCAGAGGCCGGCCCGAGAAGATCCGCCCTGGTTGACACTGGAAACGAGCGAAATCCTTGGAGGGATATACTATGAAACTGTTCACTCTCGTGAAGAACTTCCGCAACGACGAAGACGGTGCCGTGACCGTTGACTGGGTCGTGCTGACCGCCGCCATCGTGGGCCTCGGCATCGCCGTTCTCGCCTCCGTCTCCGGCGGTGTGAACACCCTGGCCCAGAACATCTCGAACGAGGTGGCTTCGGTCTCCGTGGGCGTTCCGACTTCCACCGACTAATAGGCTCACACGCCTATGTTGCCAGGGCCGCGCCTCTCCCAGGGAGGCGCGGCCTTCTCGTTTCAGCTGCTCGCAAGTGTTGGCCCGGCTGCGGTCCGGAACGTCCCGGAGATACCCCTTGGGCAACATCAATTCGCCGCATTTGAGCGCAACGATCGAAACCAAGGACATCAAGCGCCGGCAACAGGTGGGACGGCACAATGAGGAACAAACCGATGATTAAATTTCTCTCCCGCTTCTCCCGCGACGACTCCGGCGCCGTGACGGTCGACTGGGTCGTTCTCACAGCCGCCATCGTGGGCCTCGGGATCGCGGTCATCGCGATGATCGCCCAGGGCGCGACCCAGACGTCCGGCAGCATCGGCAACGTGCTGGGCAGCATGGAAGTCCAGCAGTACTGACCCTGCACCGGCCCAACTCCGCAAGACGCGGGGCGAGAGCAGACAATCGCGCCGGCCCCTGGCCGGCGTTTCGTTTTTGCGAACATTTCTTCTCGGCGCCGTCGCCCCGCCCCGGTTTTGCCAGATTCACCGGGAATAAACGCATCACGAGCAAGTTTGACTCTCGGGCGGCGCGTGGGGCCCTTCCGCCTCTTCCCCCGACCCGTGGCAAGTGAGAAAGGAAATACCATGCGTATCGTTTTCGCACTGGTTCTGGCGATCGGCGTCGCCCTGGCGGGTTTTGCCGCCTACATGGTGCAGGGCTATCTCGCCCGCACGACCGCCGAGCGCAATGCGCTGATCGCGGCGCAGCAACAGGCAAAGCCCACGGTCGACGTGATCGTGGTGTCCAAGAACAAGGCCTACGGCGAGCGCCTCATGCCCGAGGACGTCATTGCCATCCGCTGGCAGCAAGACAGCCTGCCCGCAGGCCACTACCTGAAGATGGAAGATCTCTTTCCCGCCGGGAAGGACCCGCGCACCATCATCACCGCGATGTCCAAGTTCGAGCCGGTGCTGAAATCCAAGGTGACGGAACCCGGCGAGGATGCAGGCATCACCTCGCGCCTGGACAAGGGCATGCGCGCCTTCGCCATCAAGGTCGACGCCACCTCGGGCGTGTCGGGCTTCCTGCGTCCCGGTGACCGGGTCGACGTGTACTGGACCGGCGGCATCGAAGGCCGCGAGGTGACCAAGCTCATCGAGGCGGGCATCAAGCTCATCGCGGTGGACCAGACCTACGACCAGGGCCATTCCAGCCCGTCGATTGCGCGCACCGTCACCGTGGCGATCTCGCCCGATCAGGTGGCATCGCTGGCCCAGGCCCAGAGCACCGGGCGCCTGTCGCTCTCGCTCGTTGGCGCGGAAGACGAGACCGTGGCCGCCGAGGTCGAGGTCGACCAGAAGCGCCTGCTCGGGATCAAGGACAAGGAAGTGCGCCAGGTCGAGGTGGAGCGCGTCTGCACCACCAAGGTCCGCAAGGGAGCCGAGGTGATCGAGCAGCCGATCCCCTGCACCAACTGACCCGTTCCGCCAAATCACTTGCCAAAAGGCCCGGCGCTCCCGCGAGGCGCCGGGCTTTTTCGCTTCCCGATGCTCCATTCAATCCAAAGATGAGATAGGCAACGCCAGGTTGAAGGGTGATTCAAGGCAATCGCACGAAACGTGTATTGGCGCAAAAAGCATGCATTCGTCACACAGTAATACCCAATCTTGACCGCCACACCGACCGAGGTTGACCAAATAAAAGCCAAAATTTCAGGGCGAAATTGACACATATTCGGTGGAGTGGCTGTTGGATGGTCCGGCACGCGTGATTTGCTCCCCCGTCTGTCTGGAAGGGAACGCCATGACCAAGTTTGCTAAGTTTGCCTGTGCTGCCACTGTCGGCATGGGCATGAGCATGGGGGCCGCACAAGCCGCCGAGAAAACCACCAACCTCTCCGTCAACGCCATCGTGCTCGACAGCTGCACCGTCACCGCCGTGACGGCGCTCGGCTTCGGCAGCATCGACACCAACACCGATGCAGGCCAGACGATCCCCGGCCTGATCAACGTGGTGTGCAGCTCCGCCAAGACCGATGTGTCGGTCAAGCTCGGGGCCGGTGCCGCGTCATCGGGTGGTTCGCGCAACATGTCGGACTCCGGCTCCGCAACGATCCCCTACTCGATCTTCTCGGATTCCACGCACACAGACGAGGTCGGTATCGACGAGAACATCTGGGAGGGCGACCTGACCGCAATCACCCCGCAGAACATCCCGGTCTACGGCACCATTGCTGCGGGCAATTACTCCGCCGGTATCTACTCCGATACGGTGCTGGTCACTCTAACCTATTGAGCCTGACCGAAATGTGCTAAGAGGTCTCAAAACAGGCAGGCCTCGATAAACGAGGATAAAAGGATAAAAACGATGCAGAGCAGCATTATCACCGCAGTCAAGAAGGCCACGCTGGCCGCCCTTCTCGGGGTGGCCGGCCTGACCGTCGCCGGCGGAACCGGCGCAATCGCCCAGTCGCTTTCGGTTTCTCCAACCAAACTCGAGGCCCCCGGCGTCAACCAGACCACCGTCACCGTCAAGGCCGACGGGCGCGGCACCTCCATCGTCCAGCTCCGGGTCATGGCCTGGCGCGAAGGCACCGATCCGAACCGGGTCAAATCTACCCGCGACGTCGTGATCTCGCCACCCGTGGTCAAGCTGAAGCCCCGGCAAGAGCTGACCGCACGGATCGTCCGGACCAAGGGCCGGAAGGTGCGGGGCCGCGAGTGCTACCGCGTCCTGATCGACCGCCTCCCCGGCATCGAGCAGGCCGACCAGGCGGTGAAACTCCAGGTCCGCCACTCCGTGCCACTTTGCTTCTCGTCGTGAACGACCTCCGGCGCACGCCTCCCGCGTGTGCCGGTGTCATCATGAACGTGGTCGAAGGTGGGGGCACCCGTGACAAGAACGGTTTCACAATCTTATAAGCGCGCCTTCGCGGCGCTGGCCGCCACGGCTCTGATGGCCGCGGTCCCCGTGCTGGCGCAGCAGGCCACGGGCGGCCTCGTCGTGGGCAACCCGGCCCCGGCGGCGCCCGCCGGTGGCGGCCTCGTCGTCGGCGCGCCCGAAACGCCCACCCGTGCCGACACCGTCGACCGCACCCAGGTGAGCGACGGGCTCGAGATCACCGCCTCGGTCGCAGGACGGGTGAACGCCCCCGCCGCCGACACGCCGCTCGCCCTCGAAGTGGCGCTGAACGGGCAGGACACCTTCCTTGTTGCCGAGTTTGTCCAGCAGGGCGGCACGGGCCGGATCTCGGCCACCCGTTCCGAGCTGCGCGAGCTGGGCATCCGGGCGCCAGCCACCAACCTCGGCCGCGTCTATCTCGACGAGATCGAGGGGGTCGACTACGACTACGACCCGATTTCCCAGAGCATCGCCATCACCGCGCCCTTCTCGGCGCTTCTGCCCAAGGTGCAATCGGCGGCCCAACGCCCCGAGTTCACCAAGCCCGAGCAGAGCTACGGCGCCGTGCTGAACTACGCGCTCGATGCCCAGGCCGGACCGGACGGCAGCGGCAACTACAGTTTCACCAGCTTCACCGGCGCGGTCGACGGCTGGGTCTTCACCCCTTTCGGCACCCTCTCCTCCACCGGCTTCTACCGCCACTACCCCAACAACCCCCAGGCGGGCGGGTTCATCCGGCAGGAGACCCGGCTAGACCTGCACAATCTCAATCGCGCCGTCACCCTCACCCTGGGCGACGTGACCACCTCGGCCACCGCCTGGTCGCGCCCGATCCGGATGGGCGGGGTCCAGCTCCGCCGCGACTTCTCGCTGCGCTCCGACCTCGTGACCGAGCAGCTGTTTTCCTTCGAGGGGGCCGCCGCCGTGCCCTCCTCCGTCGACGTCTACATCGAGAACAACCGCGCCTACACCGGCCAGGTCCAGCCCGGTCCTTTCCGGCTCGAGGATGTGCCGATCGCCTCCGGAGGCGGCGATGCTGTCGTCGTGGTGCGCGACGCGACCGGGCGCGAGGTCACCCGCGAGGTCTCCTTCTTCACCTCGCCGAACCTTCTGAAAAAGGGCCGCTTCGACTTTTCGCTCGAAACCGGCCGTGCCCGCGAGGCCTACGGCTCCGAGAGCGGCCAGTATGGCGGGACGGATCTCTATTCGGCGACCCTCGCCTATGGCCTGACCCGCCGTATGACCCTGGAGGCCCATGTCGAAGGCAGTGATGACCTGCTGCTGGCGGGTTTCGGTATTCATGCAGCCACCCGGATCGGCGAGCTCTCCTTCGCGGTCGGCCAGAGCGACTATCTCGGCACCTCGGCGGGCTTTGCCTACGGCACGCTCAGCACCCAGATCGGCAAGGTCGATCTTCAGGTCTCGAGCCTGCGCGCCGAGGCAGGCTTTGCCGACCTCGCCTATGTCACCGGCCTCGAGTATCTCGGGGCCGACGCGATCTCCGATGCAGGCTCCCTGCTCGAGTTTCCCACGATCACCGACGTGATCTCGGTGGGGATTCCGATCTCCGACGACTACCGCAACCTCGGCCTTTCGCTGGTGCGCTCCGAGCGCGCCTCGAGCCGCGACCTGATCGCCTCGGTCGCCTATTCGCACAGCCTCGACAAGGGCGGCGCCAACTTCTCGGTCTACGGCAGCCACAACTTCGAGAGCGAGGAGAGCCGCTTTTCCATGGCGCTTTCCATGCCGTTGGGCAAACGCACCACCGGGCGCGCGCAGGTCTCCACCTCCTCCAGCGGCGAGCGGATCGAGAGCCTCTATGCCAGCCGCGCCATCTCTGACGGCGTGGGCGATTACGGCTACACCGCCCGACTGGAGCGCCAGGACGGGCGTTACTACGGTGGCGGATCGGTCGAGTATCTCGGGCGCTACGGCAAGGTCTCGGGCGAACTGCTGTACTCCGATGGCCAGAGCTACCTGCGCGGCGCGGCCGAAGGGGCCGTGGTCATAGCGGGCGGGCAGCCTGCGCTCGGCAACACCATCTCCGACAGCTTCGCCGTCGTGCGCACCGGCGTGCCCGACCTTCCGGTGCAGCTGCATCACCGCGAGGTCACCCGCACCGGCATGGGCGGCGTGGCGCTGGTGCCCGGCCTCAGCTCCTTCCGCCTCAGCCATGTGTCGGTCGACCCCAAAAAGCTCGATGACAGTGTCGTGCTCGGGGCCACCGGGGCCGATGTGGTGCCCAGCCGGCGCGGCGGTGTGCTGGTGGATTTCAAACTCGAAGGCGCCAGCGGCGAGGCCGACGCTTCCGCGCTCGTCACGCTGGTCTCCGCCTCCGGCGCGCCCCTGCCCCCCGGCTCCGAGGCCAAGCTCGGCGGCAAGGGCGCGGGCTTCCCTGTGGGCTACGACGGGCTCACCTACGTCGACGGGCTGAAGAGCCAGAACACGCTCAAGGTCGAGCTCGCGGGCGGAGGCAGCTGCAGGGCCAGCTTCGCCTTCACGCCCACCGGCGAGCTGCAACCGCAGATCGGACCGTTCACATGCCAATGATCCCCCGCACCCTCCGCACCCTCGCGGCGATGGCCGCCCTGGCCGTCGCACCGATGACCGCCCAGGCGGCCAACTGCACCGCCACGGTCACCGATGTGAACTTCGGCACCGTCACGCTGCGCGCCGGCGCCAACAACACGACCCAGGGCAACATCCGCGTCACCTGCAGCAATCCGTTGCTGCTGGTCGCCGATGTCGTCGGCGTCTGCGTGCAGATCGGCCCCGGCTCGGGCGGCGCGGGGGCCGGCAACTCGCCGCGCTACATGCGCAACGGCTCGGGCCGCGCACTTGCCTACGACCTGCGCCTCGGCGGTTCCTCCGCCGTGACCGGGCCGACCACCGAGGTGTTCCGGTCCATCACCATGCTGGTCGGTCTCGGCGGAACCGTGGACATCCCGATCTACGGCCGCATCGTCGAGAACGCGCCCAGCGTGCCCACCGGCAGCTACGCCAGCAACTTCAGCGGCCCGACACAGGTGAAGCTCACCTACGGCGTGCTGGCCTGCGGGCTTCTCGGCCAAACCAGCACCCCCGCCCCGTTCACCGTGTCGGCCCAGCTCGAGGCGAGCTGCGAGATCGACGTGAGCAGCATGAACTTCGGGGTGATCCCCACCCAGTTGACCGCACCCGTCGACCAGACCGCCTCGCTGAACGTGCGCTGCTCCGATGCCACGCCTTACACCGTGACCCTCGGCCAGGGGACAGGCGGCGGCACCGATCCGGCGCGCCGACGCATGAAGAACGGGGCCAATGTGCTTGAATACGGGCTCTACCGCGATGCCGCCCGCAGCGCCGTCTGGGGCGCGACCCCCACGACCGACCTCGACGCCACCGGCGCCGGCCTGAACCAGGGCTACACCATCTACGGCCGGATTCACGCCGGACAGTCGGCCGAGTTCGGCACCTACACCGACAGCGTGGTGGTGACGGTGAATTACTGAGCGGCAGGGCGCTACCCCTAGGGGCAACCCAGGCGTGCGTCCGCTACAACTAGCCCCGTGTTGCTGTGAAACTACATAAAAGAATCGCCACAACGCGTTGATTCTTGCAAAAAAACATGACTGCCCGCAGGATGTGGGCACCACAAGTGGGCCTCAAGGCCCCATTCCATCGTAGTGACTATAGAGGCAGGGTCACATGAAACTTAAAGCGCTTATGGCGGCGGGCCTGATCGGCCTTGCTGCAATCATTCCCAATATAAAGGGGGCGGCCGCCCAATCCCTCCGGGTCATGTCCGGATCGGCCTCCTCCAGCCTGAAAGTTCCGATGAACCGGGCCGTCGTCGTCGAGAGCGACGAGGCCTTCGCGGAACTCTCCATTGCAAACCCCGGCATCGCCGACATCTCCACGCTCTCCGAGCGCACGATCTACGTGCTCGGCAAGGCGCCGGGGCGGACGACGCTAACCCTTCTGGCGCCCGATGGCTCGCTCATCACCAACGTCGAAGTGCAGGTCACGCCGGATATCTCCGAGCTCAAGGAGCGCCTCCGCGAGGTGCTTCCGGGCGAGCAGATCGAGGTGCGCCCCGCCAACGACGGCCTGATCCTTTCGGGTATCGTCAGCTCGGCCGCATCGCTTGACCGGGCGCTCGACCTCGCCCAGCGCTATGCGCCGCAGCGGGTGTCGAACCTGATGACCGTGGGCGGCTCGCAGCAGGTGATGCTGAAGGTCCGCTTCGCCGAGATGAACCGCTCCGTGTCCAAGTCGCTTTCCGCGTCCGTGGGCATCGCGGGTGTCTCCGGCGGTGAGGGCAACTTCGGCGCGGCCGGTGGATCCGGCACCTATCTCGAGGGCAACAACCTGTCGAACCTGTTCGACGGCGACCCCAACACCAGCGTCACCCGCTCGGGGCAGTCGACCGGCGCCATCTCCTTCGGCTTCGGCGGCTCCAACGTCGAGCTGGCGATCCTGCTCGAGGCGCTCGAGACCCGCGGCTTCATCCGCACGCTGGCGGAGCCCAACCTGACCGCGCTCTCCGGCCAGAACGCCGAATTCCTCGCCGGTGGCGAGTACCCGGTGCCGGTGGCCAACGACAACGGTTCGGTGACGGTGGACTTCAAGCCCTTCGGCATCCTGCTGAACTTCACGCCCCGCGTGATCGGCAAGAACATCAACCTGAGGCTCACCGCCGAAGTGTCGGGTGTCGATACCACCATTGGCTTCACCGATGCGGGCTTCACCGTGAACGGCTTCCGCACCCGGTCGACCTCGACCACCGTGGAGCTGCGCGACGGCGAGAGCTTTGCCATCGCGGGGCTGCTGCAGGACGACTTCACCGACGGCATCTCCAAGGTGCCATGGCTCGGTGACATCCCGATCCTGGGCACCCTGTTCCGCTCGTCGGACTACCAGCGCAACCAGTCCGAGCTCGTGATCATCGTCTCGGCCCACCTGGTGACGCCCACAGCCGGTGAAGCCCTCGCGCTTCCCACCGACCGTGTGCGCCCGCCCACCGAGCGTGAGTTCTTCCTCGGCGGCAACGACGCAATGCCCGCCAACGGCTCCTCCACCCGCACCTCCACCAAGGGCGGCGCAGGCGAGGTGGCCCGGCAGGACTTTTCCGGTTCCTACGGCTACGTGATGGAGTGAAGACCATGAAAAAGGCACTCACCCTTGGCATCCTCTCCACCGCGCTCGCGGTGGCCGGGTGCAGCGACTCCGCCGACCGTGTGGTGGGCAGCGACCTCGACATCGGCGGCTTCGGCAATGCGACGATGAACAACCACCTCGTCCACACCGGCCAGCTCAACGCCGCCGTGGAACTGAGCCGGAAGTTCGCCGCCGAGGCCCCGACCACGATCAACTTCGCCTTCAACTCGGCGGCGCTCGATGCTTCGGCCCGGGCCGCCCTCGACAAGCAGGCCTCGTGGATCGCCCAGTATCCGACGGTGCGGTTCCGCGTCTTCGGCCACACCGACCTGGTGGGCTCGCAGGGCTACAACAAGGCCCTCGGCCTGCGCCGGGCACGGGCCGCGGTCAACTACCTCGTGTCGCGCGGGATCTCCCGCTCCCGGCTCGAGGCGGTGGTCAGCTTCGGCGAGACCCAGCCGCTCATCCACACCGAGACCCGCGAGCGCCGCAACCGCCGCACGGTCACCGAGGTGTCGGGCTTCCTGGGCAAGCGCCAGCAGTTCCAGGACGGCAAGTACGCGCTGTTCTCCTACACCGAGACGATCACCTCGGCGACCGAGCCCCACGAGCTGGTCATCATCGACGAACAGGGCAGCGACGAAGAACGCTGACCCCGGGCCAAGGGGTTCTCCCCTGCCCTGCCTCTCTCACGGCAGGGGCCCCCGCAAGCCAGACCCGAACGCGCGCCGCACCCCGGCGCGCGTTCTTCGTTCGGGGCTATCGTTTCGAGCCGGGCAACAAAATCTGTGGAGAAATCGAACGATTGCCCCGCAGCTGAGAAACAACGCCCCTTCAGGGGGTTAATCCCACCGCAGATACCCAACAATTTCGGCTTTTCAGCCGCAATCTTGCCCATTTTGGGGGGCATCAACTCTTCATTGGGAGCAGTGCGCGTATAACGACTCGCGCAGGCACCCGGGCCAGAGGGGGCGGTTGCCAGGCAAAACATGCTCCTCCCTTCAGCGGTTTCCGGGTGTGACCGTAGAAAAAGGACGTGAGGCAATGACGATGACCGCAGTATTGCAGCCAGAACCGGCGCCGATCACTGCCTGCACCGTGTCGCGCGACGTGCAGAATTTCGATCTTCTGATCGAAGACATGGAAACCGAGCTTGGAGAGAGCTGGGGTGACCTTGGTTTTGCCGACGCCTCCGCCTTCCTCGACCAGGACGAGGCCGAGGAGCTCAAGTTCTTCGCTGTCGCGCTCGACAGCCAGGACGAGGCCAACCTTCCCGAGATCACCGCGCTCATCACCAAGGCCCGCGACAAGGGCGTAAAGGTCATCCTGATTGCCGAGGATGTCAGCCCCATTGTCCTGCACCAGCTGTTGCACAACGGCGCCGATGACTTCGTTCCCTACCCGCTTCCCGAGAACGCCCTGCACGATGCGATCGAGCGGCTGAACAAGCCCGCACCCGCACCGGTGCAGCTTGCGCCCCAGGCCGCCACGCCCACGCTCACCGCCACCGGCGACCGTGACGGCGTCGTGCTGGCCGTGCACGGCATGGCCGGCGGCACCGGGGCCACCACCTTCGCGGTGAACCTCGCCTACGAGCTCGCCACCCAGGAGAAGAAGGACAATCCGCGCGTCTGCCTGATCGACCTCGACTTCCAGTTCGGCTCGACCGCCACCTTTCTCGACCTCGACCGCAAGGAAGCGGTCTACGAGATCCTGAGCGATACCGCGTCGATGGACAGCTCCGCCTTCATGGCGGCGCTGCAATCCTACAACGACAAGATCCACGTGCTCACCGCCCCCGCCGAGATGCTCCCGCTCGACATCGCGACGCCGGATGACATCTCCGCCGTGCTGGAGGTCGCACGGGCCAACTTCGACTTCGTCGTGATCGACATGCCCACGACCGTCTGCGCCTGGACCGAGACGGTGCTGGATGCCGCCCAGGTCTACTTCGCGCCCATCGAGCTCGACATGCGCTCGGCGCAAAACGTGATGCGGATGATCCGGGCGCTCAAGTCCGAGGACCTGCCCTACGAGAAGCTGCGTTTCGCGCTCAACCGCTCGCCCAAGTTCACCGACCTCTCCGGCAAGGCCCGCGTCAAGCGGATGGCCGAAGGGCTCGACATCGACATCGAGCTGATGCTGGCCAACGGCGCCAAGCAGGTGAGCGACAGCGCCGACCACGGCCAGCCGCTGGCCGAGTTCGCCCCGAAAAACCCGCTCCGCCGCGACATCCAGAAACTGGCCCAGTCGCTGCTCGAGCTTGTGAAATCCGCGGAAGAAGCCGCCTGACCGACTAGCAACCAAGGAATACCGCCATGTTCTCGCGCTACAAGAAACAGGCAACGCCCGAAGGTCCTGCCGCAAACGCACCCGCCGCCGCGCCCGCCGCGCAGGCGGCGCCCGCCGTTGCGCCGAAGACAAAGCTGCAACGTGCCGCCATGGCGCCGCAGAAGAGCGCCAAGGTCGCCGCGGCCGCCACGCCCGAGGACAAGGAGAAAAAGCGCAAGGAGCGGCTCTCCGAGATCAAGGTGGAGCTGCACAAGGCGCTGCTCGACAACCTCAACCTCGCCGCGCTGGAAACCGCGACGGAGAGCGACCTGAAGGCCGAGATCGTCGCCATCTCCTCCGAGACGCTGGAGCAGATGGGCGTTGTCCTGAACAAGGAAGAGCGCGTCACCCTCCACCAGGATCTCTACGACGAGGTCACCGGCCTGGGCCCGCTCGAGCCGCTGCTGAAGGACGACGACGTCAACGATATTCTCGTCAACGGTCCCAAGCAGATCTTCGTCGAACGGGCGGGCAAGCTCTCGCTCTCCGACATCACCTTCAAGGATGAAAAGCACCTGCTGCGGATCATCGACAAGATCGTGTCGGCCGTGGGCCGCCGGGTCGATGAAAGCAACCCCTACGTCGACGCGCGTCTGTCGGATGGGTCGCGTTTCAACGCCATGGTGCCGCCCATCGCGGTGGATGGCAGCCTCGTCTCGATCCGTAAGTTCAAGAAAGAGAAACTTGCGATCGACGACCTCGTGAAGTTCGGCGCCTTCACCGAGGAGATGGCCGCCTATCTCCAGGCCGCCGTCGCCTGCCGCCTGAACGTGATCGTCTCGGGCGGTACCGGCTCGGGCAAGACCACCACGCTCAACGCGCTGTCGAGCTTCATCGACAACTCCGAGCGGATCCTGACCATCGAAGACACGGCGGAACTCCAGCTTCAGCAAACCCACGTCGGCCGGATGGAAAGCCGCCCGGCAAACGTCGAGGGCAAGGGCGCCGTGACCCAGCGCGACTGTCTGCGCAACGCGCTCCGGATGCGCCCCGACCGCATCATCGTGGGTGAGACCCGCGGCGAGGAAGTGATCGACATGCTGCAGGCCATGAACACCGGCCACGACGGCTCGATGACCACGATCCACGCCAACTCCGCCCGCGACGGCGTGAGCCGTCTCGAGAACATGATCGCCATGGCCGGCATCGAGATGCCGCTCAAGGCCGTGCGCTCGCAGATCTCCTCGGCCGTCAACCTCATCGTGCAGGCCTCCCGTCTCCAGGACGGCTCCCGCCGCATGGTCTCGATCACCGAGATCACCGGCATGGAGGGCGAGGTCATCTCGATGCAGGAGATCTTCCGCTACGAGCGTCTCGGGCTGGCGTCCGACGGCAAGATCATCGGCCGCTTCAACGCCACCGGTGTCCGCTCCGCCTATTCCGATCGTTTCAAGGCCTGGGGCTACGACCTCCCGGCCTCGATCTTCGAACCCATCGCCGCGCAATAAGGGGGAGCGCAGCCATGCAGATTTCCGCAGAACCACTCATCTACGGCCTGATCTTCGTTGCCGTCCTGGTGATGGTCGAAGGCCTCTACCTTGTCGTCTTCGGCAAGTCGATCTCGCTCAACAGCAAGGTCAACCGCCGCCTCGACATGATGGAGAAGGGCGGCAACCGCGAAGAGGTGCTCGAACAGCTCCGCAAGGAGATGAAGCAGCACATGTCGACCAAGAGCATCCCGCTCTACTCGATCCTTGCCAACAAGGCCCAGAAGGCCAACATCGCCTTCTCTCCCGGCCAACTCGTGCTGATCATGCTGGGCCTCTCCGTGGTCGCCTTCGGCGCGCTTTCGGTCGCCTCCTCGGCGGGCTTCGGCGTCCGCCTGATCGTGTCCCTCGCGATGGGCATCGGCGGCGTCTACACCTGGGTCAACAACAAGGCCAAGAAGCGCCTCGCCCTGATCGAGGAGCAACTCCCCGACGCGGTCGAGCTGATGGTCCGTTCGCTGCGCGTCGGCCACCCCTTCTCCTCGGCCGTCAACATCGTCGCCAAGGAGGTGCCCGACCCGCTCGGCACCGAATTCGGCGTCATCGCCGACGAGGCCGCCTATGGCCGCGAGATGTCGGAATCGCTGAAGGACCTCGCCGAACGGATCGACATGCAGGATCTTCGCTTCCTCGCCGTCGCCGTGACCATCCAGCAGCAGTCGGGCGGCAACCTCGCCGAGATCCTCGAAGGCCTCTCCAAGGTGATCCGGGCCCGCTTCAAGCTGTTCCGCCGGGTCAAGGCGATCACCGCCGAGGCCAAGTGGTCCGGCATGTTCCTGTCGCTCTTCCCGATCCTGGCGATCATCATGATCAACGTGATCAAACCCGACTACTACGACGACGTGAAGGAAACCGCGGCCTTCATCCCGGCCTGCATCGTCGTCGCCACCTTCCTCGTCGTAAACGTGATCTTCATGAAGATCATGGTGAACATCAAAGTCTGAGGCCCCAAGCATGGAACTACTGCAAAACGCCAACGACTGGCTCATCGCCACCTTCGGGGAGCTCGGTCCGCTCTACGCCATCGGCGCACTCGGCCTCCTGCTGGTGCTGCTCACCCTGCCGACCTTCCTCAAGCGGCAGGCAGACCCGATGGACAAGCTCAAGGGCACCGGCGGCACCGCCAGCCGTGCCTCCAAGCTGGCCGAGGGCAAGGGCGCCAAGCTGCGCTCCTCCAGCAAGAGCGGCGAGAAGCTCGACAAGTTCGCCACCTTCCTCGAGCCGCAGTCCGCCGAGGAAATGAGCGCAGCCCGCCTGCGCATGCTCCAGGCCGGCTACCGCGGCAAGAACGCGGTGCGGATGTTCCACTTCATCCAGTTCTCGCTCGGCATCGGCATGCTGCTGATCGGCCTCCTCGTCGCCATCGTCAGCTCGGCGACCGGCGAGGTCGAAACCAAGCAGCTCCTGATGATGGTGCTGATCCCCGGCTTCGCGGGCTACTACCTGCCCCGCTACTGGATCAACCGCCGCCTGCAACAACGCCAGGCCGACATCACCAACGGCTTTCCTGACTCGCTCGACATGATGCTGGTCTGCGTCGAGGCCGGCCAGTCGATGGACCAGTCGATCATCCGCGTCAGCAAGGAGATCCGCCAGGGCTATCCCGCGCTCGCCGAGGAATACGAGATCGTCGCCCACGAGGTGAAGGCCGGCAAGGACAAGTCCAACGTGCTGAAGGACATGTCCGAGCGCTGCGGCGTGCCCGACATCGCCAGCTTCGTGACCGTGATGATCCAGTCCGCCAGTTTCGGTACCTCCATCGCCGACGCGCTCCGGGTGTTCTCCGAGGAGATGCGCGACAAGCGGGTGATGCGGGCGGAAGAAAAGGCCAACGTCCTGCCCACCAAGCTGACGCTCGGCACCATGATGTTCACTGTGCCGCCGCTGATGATCATCCTCATCGGCCCGTCGGTCTACCAGATCTACGACACGCTGAGCAACGCGAAGTTCTTCTGAGGCAGGGGCCACACTGGCCCCCGCCCCCTTCACCCCATCGCTGGGCGCCATGTCATCCTCGGGCCCGACCCGAGGATCACCCGCGGCGCAGCCCGGGCGGACGCCACGACGATACCCGCATGCGGGCCAGACCTGTGCGCCTGTCGGCCGGCGGTCCGCGCAGCCGTGCGGCAGACAGGGCCGCGAGACCTGAAGAAAGGCTCAAGCCACCGTCCCCGCGCCTTAACCGCCTTTCGCCCCAAATCGCGTATGCATGGGTTGTGCATCAGTTGTGCATGGGTTGTGCTAAGGTGCTCTGATACCTCCCGGCCAAGTCCTGCCCCACCGGGCGCTGCTGTCACCTTTTTGCCCCTTTCGCCACCCGACGGCCCGAAGATCCTTGCCAGAAGGCCCCTGCGGGCGCATCTTCGCGGCCAGAAAAACAACGCAGGCGAGCAGTCTCCTGTCACACATGGCACACTTCCCCAAGGCCCTCGCGGCCCTGCTCCTGCTGGCCCTCGCCGCCTGCGGGTCGGGCAAACTTTCCGAATTGAATCAGGGCACTAAAGCCCCCTCCTCCCGCTCCTTCGAAGACCCCGACGGCCTCATCGTCGGGCATCGCCTGATGTCCGCCGGCGAGTACGAGCTGGCGCTCTCGGCCTATTACCGCGCCGCCGCCGAGCAAGGGTTGACGGTTGATGTGCTGAGCGCGCTGGGCAGTGCAAATCTCAAGCTCGGCCGCCTCGGCCAGGCCGAGGACCTGCTCCGCCGGGCGATCGAGAAGGACGAGAAATTTCCTCCTGCCTGGAACAACTTAGGCGTCATCCTGATGGAAAAACGGGAGTACGGAGAGGCCGAACGCGTGTTCAAGATCGCCTTCGCGCTGGACAGTGGCAATTCCGCCCAGATCAAGAAAAATCTGAACCTCGCCATGGATCGCATGCAACTCCCCGGCTATGGTTCTGAAGAAGAACAAGAAACCAATTTCGACTTGGTGCGCAGGGGCAGCGGGCAATACCTTCTTCTCAGCACGCCATGAGGCAGCAAGAGCAGTAAAAGGACGCAGAAAATGCGCCAGACATCCCTTATTTCCCTTGCCCTTACGGGTGCCTTGGTCCTCTCGGCCTGCCAGAAATCCGGCGACGGCGAGGTGTCCCGCGCGATGGCCTCGGTCAACGCCGTCGATGAGAACGGCCTGTCGGACATCATGCTCACCGTCGCCGACCCCAACGAGGCCGTCAGCTACTTCAAACGCGCCAGCAGCGACAATCCGAAGCGGATCGACCTGCAACGCGGCCTGGCACTCAGCCTCGTCCGCGCCAAGAAGAACACCGAGGCCGTCGCTGCCTGGCGCAAAGTCGTCAAGCATGAGGACAGCACGCTCGACGACAAGGTCGACTTTGCCGACGCGCTCCTGCGCAATGGCGACTGGAAGGAGGCCGAGGCGACCCTCGACTCCATTCCGCCGACCCACGAGACCTACAAACGCTACCGGCTCGAGGCCATGGTGGCCGACAGCAACAAGGAGTGGAAGAAAGCCGACAGTTTCTATGAAACGGCCGTCGCGCTCACCACCAAGCCTTCCGGCGTTCTGAACAACTGGGGCTTCTCCAAGCTCTCCCGCGGAGACTACAAGGGCGCCGAAAAGCTCTTCGTCGAGGCCATCCAGTACGATCCGGAGCTGTTCACCGCCAAGAACAACCTCGTGCTCGCCCGTGGAGCCCAGCGCAACTATCAGCTGCCATTGGTTCAGATGTCGCAAATCGAGCGCGCGCAGTTGCTGCACACCGCGGCGCTCACCGCCGTCAAGCAGGGTGACGTGGAAACCGGCAAGGGCCTTCTGCAAGAGGCGATCGACGCGCATCCGCAGCATTTCGAAGAGGCGGTCCGGTCGCTCAGGGCGCTGGAAAACAACGTGACCAACTGATCCGGGGGCCGCAAGAATGCTCGCCCCCGCCACGGCCAGCCTGTGGTTCTTCATCCTTACGGCACCGATCTGCCTCTACGTGGCATGGTCGGATATGGCGCGGATGAAAATCCCCAACAAGGCGGTCCTCGCAACGGTCGGCATTTTCGCTGTCGCCGGGCTCATCCTGTTGCCCTTCACCGACTATGCGTGGCGCTGGGTGCATCTGCTGGCGGTTCTGGCCGTGGGTTTCGTGATGAACATGGTCGGCATGCTTGGCGCGGGGGATGCAAAGTTTGCAGCCGCCATGGCGCCGTTCATTGCCCTCGGAGACCTGTTCACCGTGATGATGCTTTTCGCCGCAATCATGCTCGCGGCCTTTTTCACCCATCGGCTTGCGCGGTCCATTCCGCCGGTCCGCAACCTGGTACCGCACTGGGAGAGCTGGACCCGCAAGGATTTTCCGATGGGTCTCGCCCTCGGAGGGACGCTGGCCGCATACCTTGCAATGAGTGCAAAATACGGGGTCTAGCCCTTTTTCAGCAAGATGTAGAACGGCGTCCTATCCACCTCCTCCAGGGTGTCACCCTGCTCGGCGATACGGTCGAGCGTCAGCTTGCGCACCATCGGGTTGACCGGACAGAGCGGCACGAGCACGAGGTCGGCGGAGGCATAGCCGGGCAGCCCGGCATAGTACCACGGGGCTCCCTTCTCCAAACGAGCGAAATCTCCGAACAGCCAGATCGACGACAACAGATCGGTCACGAAGATGCGCTTGCCGCTGTGACCGCTGTCTTCGAGGCTCTGGGCCATCGTGTCGAAGACGGCCACGAGACCAAGTTGCAGGTCGCATTGCTCGAGAGTCTCGCCGTTCAGCTCCGTAGGGGTCTCTCGCGCTGTCAGCTTTTCCCAGGACGCGGGCACCGTCGCGGGCAACTCGATCGGCACGCGCTTGTCGGCGCGCAAGGCGCGCACAGCCCCCGCTCGAAGATCGTCATGCAGGGCCGCGCGGGGCAGAAGCGGCAAGTACTGGGCCGAGTCCTGGCCCAGGTGCCGGAGCGGGCTGTAGGCGAGGTTGAAGGCCGATGGCATGATCATGGCAAAGGCGGCAGCGCCTGCAAGGCCGACAGACATCTGCATGTCCCATCCCAGGCCATTCTTCACACCCGCTTCCGGGCGGGCGGCGAAGAGCAGCACTCCCAGTAACAACAGCCATTGCGGGTCGTTGCCGTAATTCTGGAAGGTGACATAAAAGAAACCCGGCGCCAGCAGCAACAACATGAGCCCCTCGGTGGCCTTTCCGGCCTGCCGCAGCAGGATCACCCCGATCAGCAGCACGAGCGAGCCACCGATATAGGCAGGTGCGGCCACAACGGCCGTGAAGGGCTCGCCGGGGTTGGACCGCACATCCGAGCGGGAAACACTCAGCAAGTCCCCGATATAGGCCAGCCAGAAGTCCACACCCGCGAAGACTGTCACGATTGCGGCGATCGCCAGCCCGGTCACAAACGCCACGGCGAAGGCACGCAGTTGCCGGTGGGCGAGCAAGCCGATTGAGACGGGGATCAGGAATGCGGCTAAGTATGTGACCTTGCAAAGCGCCATGAAGGCCAATGCCACGCCTATGACCACGCCGTCGGCGAGTTGGTTGCGAGTGCCGTCGACTGGCGGAAGCGCCGCGATGAGGATTGCGACGAAGGCAAAAGCCCATGCCCAACGGTTGTAGTGCATCGAGATCGAGACAGAACGCTCGGCCTCACCGTGAACGAGCGCCGTGGCCAGAATGATGATAAGAGCGCCAAAGAGGTAAGGCCAGTATCCGGTAAGGCGCGAGAGGCCCGCCCGCCACGCCAGGGGTATCAGGCATAGCCCCACCAGAAGCTGCCCATAGTGGATGGCGTGACCCACCCCTGCCCCCAGTTTCACGAAGAGCGAGATGGGAGCGAAGGCCATGACTCCGATCGGTGTCATGAAATCGAGATGCGGCCACTCGCCGTCCGCCATGCGAAAGACGATCTCGAGAAGGTGCAGCATGTCGCCCTCATGCTTGCCCACCAGCAACTGCCCCCGCCAAAGGGCGATCCCGGCTTCAACGGCCAGAACCGCAAGCAGAAACGCGAACAACCTTCCAGAGTTTGTCTTTTTCATCACTGCTCTTGTCCATTTTTTGGCCACATTAACCGGGCACAGTCCAGCTCACCACGGGTATTGTCCAAGCGTAGGGCGGTTATCGGGCGAAACCCGGGGAAAAATCTTGACGCGCGCCCGAAACGAGCAGGTGACCCGGATGAACATGGAAGTGGCCAACGTGATTGCGCCCCCCGCCCCGAAACGGCTGGAGGACATGCAACTGCCCCTGGTGATGATGCGCGATATCGTTCTGAAAACGATCTTCCGCAAGAACGTAGAGACCGTGGCGGAGATTGCGCCCGCGATCTGTCTGCCGATCCCGGTCACGCAAGAGCTGGTGGATCTCGCCCGCAGCCAGAAGCTGATCGAGGCCACCGGCTCGATGACAGCAGGCGGATCGGGTGAGATGGGCTACCAACTGACCGATGCCGGCAAGGCCCGGGCGCTCGATGCGCTGGCACAATCGGAGTATTACGGCGCCATGCCGGTACCGCTCGAAGTCTACCAGGAGCAGGTCAAGCGTCAGTCGATCCGCAACATCCAGATCAGCCGCCAGCAGCTTACCGGCGCGATGGGTCACCTGATCCTGCCCGACAGCCTGCTCGACCACCTCGGCCCGGCGGTCTCCGCCGGTCGCTCGATCCTGATGTATGGCCCTCCGGGTAACGGCAAATCGTCGATCTCCAACGGTATCCGCGATGCCATGGGCGACAAGATCTATGTGCCGCGCGCCATCGAATACGCGGGGCAGGTGATTACCGTCTACGACCCGATCGTGCACAGCGCCGTGGAAGAAGAGGCCGACGACCCAAACAGCCTGCGCCGCACCTCGGGCCGGTTCGACACCCGCTATGTCCGTTGCGAGCGCCCGACCGTCATCACCGGCGGTGAGCTTTCGCTCTCCATGCTTGACCTCGTCTACAACCCGACCGCCCGCACCTACCAGGCGCCGCTTCAACTGAAGTCATCGGGCGGGATCTTCATCGTCGACGACCTTGGCCGCCAGGCCGAGCCCCCGCAGGCGCTGGTCAACCGATGGATCGTTCCGCTCGAAGAGAGCAAGGACATCCTCGCGCTGCAATCGGGCGAAAAGTTCGAGGTACCCTTCGACACACTGGTGATCTTTTCGACCAACTTCCACCCCAACGAGATCTTCGACAAGGCGGCCCTTCGCCGGATCTTCTTCAAGATCAAGATCGACGGTCCCTGCCAGGAAGATTACCTGAAGATCTTCGCCATGGTGGCCAAGAAGCGCGGCATGCCGCTGAGTCAGGATGCGCTCATCCACCTTCTGAAGGTGAAGTACCCGGAAATCGACAATATTTACGCGAACTATCAGCCGATCTTCCTGATCGACCAGATGATCGCCATCTGCGAGTTCGAGGGCATCCCCTACCAGATGACGCCGGAACTGATCGACCGGGCCTGGGCGAACATGTTCGTGAAAGAGGAAACCATCGTTCACTGATCTCCGGAACGATGATTGGAGAGCGCGGGCTCAGGCCCGCGCTTCGCCGTTCTCCAAGGGCAGTTCACGCAGCCTGAGAGAAACGAGGCAGGCCAACAGGGCCACGGCAGCGCCGATCCAGAAGATGGGGTGCAAAGCCATGGCGAATCCGTGCTGAACTTGGGCTTGCGCCTCCGGGCTGAGCTTGGCCAGCGTCGATGCGCTCATCGATTGGATACCTGTTCCATCCGGCAGGGCGCCTTCAAGATTGTGCATCAACCCGGTTCCGAATAGCGCTCCGAACGCCGCGGTGCCCACCGATCCGCCGATTAGCCGGAACATGTTGGCCGAAGCGGTGCCGACCCCGAGCATATGGCGCGGCACGGCATTCTGGATCGCGGCCACACCAATCGAGAAGACCGGCCCGAGGCCAAGGCCCACGCAGATCATCGACACGGTAACCTTCCACAGAGGGGAGCCTTCCGAGAGGGTAGACAGCGAGAGCATCGCCAGGGCCAGCAACGCCGTGGAAAGGGTTGGCATGATCTTGTACCGCCCTGTGCGGGCCATGATCAGCCCGGCGCCCGTGGACGAAGCGATGAGACCTGCCATCATCGGTGTCAGAAAGAGGCCGGAAACCGCGGGCGAGACCCCTTGGACGACCTGCAGATAGAGCGGGATGAAGGTGATCGTCCCGAACATGGCCACACCCACCATGAAGCCCACCGAGTTCACCACGAGGAAGGTGTTGTTGCGGAAGAGCCCAAGAGGGAGGATAGGCTCTTCCGCACGCCGCTCGGCAAGGACGAACCCGGCAACAGCAGCGAGTCCCAGGGCCAGAAGGCCGAGGAATTGCGGGCTGCCCCAGGGGAGGACCGTCCCGCCAAGGTTGGAGCCGAGAACTGCCACCGAAAGGATGGTGGCAAGCAGGCCGGCTCCGAGAAAATCCAGCTTCGCCCGGTGTTTGCGCACTGGTGTTTCCAGGGCGATGCCAAGCACCACGAAAGCGAGGAGGCCGACAGGGAAGTTGACGAAGAATATCCAGTGCCAGGACAGCGCTTCTACGAGGAATCCGCCGATCAGCGGCCCGATCACCGTTGAAACGCCGAACACGGCACCCAGAAGCCCTTGGGCCTTGCCCCGTTCGCGCGGCGGCAGAACATCGGCCACTACGGCCATCGACACCACGATGAGACCGCCGCCACCAAGCCCCTGCACAGTACGCCCGGCAATCAGCATGCCCATGGACTGGGCAAATCCGCAGATCGCGGCACCGAGCACGAAGATCAGAATTCCGCCCTGGATGACGATCTTTCGGCCGAACAGATCACCCAGCTTTCCGCTGACAGGAGCGCCGATGGTGGAGGCCAGGAGAAACGCCGTGATGACCCATGTGATATGGTTCACACCTCCCAGGTCGGCAACCATCGTCGGCATCGCCGTGGTGACGATCGTCTGCCCCAGGGAGGCAAAGAGCAAAGTTGCCCCAACGGCAAGCAGGACAAGCCCGATGCGCGACCTTTCGTCGATTGTAACAAGATTGTTGTCGTCTGGCGTCGGCACGGGTAAATCCCCTCAAGCGCAAACATTCGCACCTGCGAATTTCACTCGACGAATATATGTGCCTGCGGCATATATATGTCAACGACATACGGAGGTCCATTTGGGCGAGAGAGACCAGGAACTTCTGCGAAAGCTCGAAACCTATGGCATCGAGCAATCCTTGTCTCAAAGTGCGCTGGAACTGGACGCCGTTCTTCAACGATGGCGTCGTCGTGCTGTTGTCCGGCGCGAGCTGGGCGTACGGGCGGTTCAGGAGCTCGGCCTCTCTCTCGAGCTGGCCGAACTTGACGCATTGATCGCCGTATGGCGGCCCGCCAATGAGTTCGGAGACGAAGAGGAGGGGGAAACGACGGTTGGCACGGTTGCGAACCGGCTTGGCATCGACCCGTCCCGCGCGTCGCGGCTTACATCCGAACTCATTCGCAAAGGTCTGGTTGAGCGCGGCGTGAGCCAGGAGGACGCGCGGCGCGCGATCCTCAAGGTCTCCGAGAATGGCGATCGCATCGTAACCGCCGTGCGGACCTTCAAGTTCCTGACCCTCGGACATTTCCTGCAGACCTGGACCGAGGAGGAAGTCGCAACCTTCCTGCCCTTGTTGGAACGCTTCAGCAAATGGTCGACAGCTCCGGATGATCCAACGGACCGGACCGTCGCCGAAATCACCGCCCTGCGTGAGAGCCTGGCCGACCTGTCTACCGAAAAACCCGACGGCTGACCGCCGATGTCGAGGGCAGCGCTTCCGCCGCGCTTTGCCGAGTGGTTTGCCGCGCATGGCTGGCAGCCACACCCGCACCAGCTGGAGATGCTGGAGCGCGCCGGCGAGCGTGCAACGCTCCTGATCGCACCCACCGGCGGCGGCAAGACCCTCGCGGGCTTTCTTCCTTCGCTCGCTGAACTGGCCGAAGGGAGCCACAGCGGGTTGCACACCCTCTACATCTCGCCCCTCAAGGCGCTTGCCGCAGATATCCGACGCAACCTGCGTCGTCCGGTCGAGGAGATCGGGCTGCCGATCCGCATCGAGGACCGCACCGGCGATACGCCTTCCTCGGCACGCAGGCGCCAGCGCGCCGACCCGCCACACATCCTGCTCACCACACCGGAGTCCCTCGCCCTGCTCACCTCCTATGAAGACGCTCCGCGCATCTTCGCCGGGTTGAGCCGCGTCGTGATTGATGAAATCCATGCCCTCGCCGAGAGCAAGCGCGGTGACCAGCTGATGCTGGCCCTGTCGCGGTTGGAGGCTTTGGCCCCGGGGCTCAGGCGCGTTGGCCTTTCGGCAACCGTCGAGGACGCGCCTGCGCTGGCCCGCCAGTTCGCCTGCCACCCCGAGCCTTGCGCCCTGGTCATGGCGGACCCAGGCCCCTTGCCCGATATCGCCATGTTGCAGACTGCGGCGCCCCCGCCGTGGGCTGGTGGAGGTGCGGTGCATGCCATCCCGGAAGTACTCGAAGAGGTTCGAAAGCACCGGACCACACTCATCTTCCACAACACCCGTGCTCAGGCGGAGATCTTCTTTCACAACCTCTGGCTCGCAAACGACGAGGGCCTGCCCATCGCCATCCATCACGGCTCGCTCGCCCGCGAGCAACGGCAGAAGGTGGAGGCCGCGATGGTGGCCGGGTCGTTGCGGGCGATCGTCTGCACCGGGACACTGGACCTCGGGATCGACTGGGGCGATGTCGACCTGATCATCCAGATCGGCGGCCCCAAGAACATCAAGCGCCTCGTCCAGCGCATCGGTCGGGCCAACCACCGCTACAACGCGCCGTCGAAAGCGCGCCTCGTCCCGGCCAACCGTTTCGAAGTGCTCGAGTGCCGCGCTGCTCTGGAAGCCGTGGCCGAACATGATCTGGACGGCGAGCCGCGCGGCCCCGGCCCTCGTGACGTGCTCTGCCAGCACATCCTTATCCGCGCCTGTGCCGGGCCCTTCGATGATGCGGAGCTGTTCCGCGAGGTGAAGACCGTCGGAGCCTATGCCGCGCTCAGCCGTGCGGCCTTCGACGACTGTCTCGATTTTTGCGCGACTGGCGGTTACGCGCTCAAGGCCTATGACCGCTGGCAGAAGCTGATGCAACGCGACGGGCTGTGGAGCCTGCGCGACCCCCGCGCGGCCCAGCGCATCCGCATGAACATCGGAACCATACAGGACACCGAATTGCTGAAGGTGCGCATGCGCGGCAGGGGTGGGCAGCCCCTGGGCGAGGTCGAAGAATCCTTTGCCGCCTCCCTGACCGAGGGCGACACTTTCCTGATCGGGGGCGAAATCGTGCGCTACGAGGGGCTCAAGGAGATGACCGTCCAGGTCACGCGATCGGAGCACAAGACCCCGAAGATCGCCGTCTTCGGGGGCACCAAGTTCTCTGCATCCACGCGACTTGCCGAGCGTATTCTCCAGTTGATCCACGGCGACTGGAGCGGGCTGCCAAAGAACGTGCGCGAGTGGCTTGTGTTGCAGCGCGAGGTATCGCACCTGCCGCGGGGAGACCGATTGCTGGTCGAAAGTTTTCCGCATGACGGCCGGGCGCATACCTGCCTGTATGGATTTGCCGGGCGCAACGCCCAGCAAACCCTCGGCCTGCTCGTGACACGGCGGATGGAGGAAACCGGGCTCGACCCGCTGGGGTTTGTCGCCACGGACTACGCCACCCTGATCTGGGGACTCGAGCCGATTGATGCCCCCTCGCCTCTGCTCGCCCCCGATGTCCTGCGCGACGTGCTCGACGGGTGGCTGGCCCGGAATGCCGTGATGAAACGCACCTTCCGCGCGTCGGCCACCATTGCAGGGCTGATCGAGCGCAACTTGCCGCAGAACCGCAAGTCCGGGCGGCAGGCAACCTTCAGCTCAGACATCCTGTACGACACCCTCCTCAAGTACGACCCCGATCACCTGTTGATGCGGATCACCCGCGAGGAGGCCATGAAGGGACTGGTGGACTTCGGACGTGTCGAAGAGATGCTCGCTCGTGTCGAGGGTCGCGTGGATCACGTGGTGCTCGACCGTGTCAGCCCGATGGCGGCACCGCTTCTGCTTGAAGTGGGCAAGGTGCCGGTGGCCGGCAAGGGGCGCGAGCGACTGGCAGAAGAAGAGGCTGCGGCGCTTATGGCCAGGGTCGGACTCACGAGCTAGGCCTTGCAGGCGTCCGACCTTCCGCCATAAGAACGGAGCATGAACGTACACCGCTTTGATCTTGCAGGTTCCGCGCTGGAGGCACGGGCGTCGGGCGCGCTCTGGTGGCCGGATCTGCGCCTGATCTGTGTGTCGGATCTCCACCTTGGAAAATCCGAACGCATGGCGCGCCGGGGTGGCGCCCTGTTGCCGCCTTACGAAACGGAGGAGACGTTGTCGCGGTTCGAGGCCGAGGTTTCGGCTCTCGATCCCCGCACGGTGATCTGCCTTGGCGATAGCTTCGATGATCTCGGCGCTGCTCGGGCCGTTGCCGATGAGGTTGGCTTGCGCATCCGCACCATGCAGGCGGGGCGTCGCTGGGTCTGGATCGAGGGAAACCACGATCCGGGGCCGGTCGAGTTGGGGGGCGAACACCTGGCCGAAATTGCGCTGGCGGGCCTGGTATTTCGCCACATCGCCGCGGGCGATTGCCCGGCGGGAGAGGTCTCCGGGCATTACCACCCAAAGCACAGGCTGCCGCGCTCAGGCACCTCGCGGCCCGCGTTCGTCTATGACGACAGACGCCTCATCCTGCCGGCATTCGGGGCCTACACCGGCGGTCTGCGGTGCGACACGCCAGTGTTGCGCAACCTGTTCTCGGCGCGAGCCATTGCCGTGCTGACGGGCCCTTCTGCCTTGGCCGTGCCTCTGATGTGATTTTCTCCCCGATCGCGTTAGCTTTGCCTGAGGGACTGTGACCAAGGAGGACGGAATGGACCCGACAACCGAGGGCCGCCTGATTGCTCAGCGGCAAGTCATCGCGATGCTCGCAGCGGGGCGCTCGACGGACGAGATCCTGCAATGGCTCGAAGACGCCATGCGCGATGGCCAGGAAGATCCGGGCGCCGTCAGCGATACGGCCTTCGCGATAGAGGGGGCCCTGGCCGAAGAGCGCCTGGCCATTGCGCGAGAAATCCGTCTGCGGTCAGGCCGTTAGGCCCTCGGGCTCCGGGAGGCCGTTGGCGCGGCAGCAGGCGGTCACCGTGTTGGCGAGAAGGCAGGCGATGGTCATGGGGCCAACTCCGCCCGGAACCGGCGTGATGGCGCCTGCGCGCTCCGAGGCAGAGGCGTAATCCACATCGCCCACCAGCCGGGTCTTGCCTGCGTCGCCGGGCACGCGATTGATGCCCACGTCGATCACCGTCGCTCCCTCCTTGATCCAGTCTCCCGGGATCATTTCAGGCCGACCCACCGCCGCCACGACAATGTCGGCCCGTCGGACCACCTCGGCCAGGTCCTTGGTGCGCGAGTGGGCGATGGTCACGGTGCAACTGTCGCCAAGCAGCAACTGGGCCATCGGCTTGCCCACGATGTTGGAGCGCCCGACCACGACGGCGTCCATGCCGGAGAGCGAACCGTGATGGTCGCGCAGCATCATCAAGCATCCGAGCGGCGTGCAGGGCACCATCGACTTCTGCCCCGTGCCGAGCAGTCCGACGTTCGAAATGTGAAAGCCATCCACGTCCTTGGCCGGGTCGATCGCGTTGATGACGAGGTCGGAGTTCAGATGAGCCGGCAAGGGCAACTGCACGAGAATTCCGTGAACTTCGGGATCGGCATTGAGCTGTTCGATCAGGGCGAGCAGGGCCTCCTCCGAAGTGTCCGCAGCCAGCTTGTGTTCGAAACTCGCCATACCGACCTCGACGGTCTGCTTGCCCTTGTTGCGGACGTAGACGGCAGACGCCGGGTCTTCTCCGACAAGCACCACCGCCAGCCCCGGGGTGATGCCGCGCTCCTGCTTGATGTGCGCGACATGCCCGGCGACCTTCTCGCGGACAGTCGCGGCAAAGGCCTTTCCGTCGATGATCTTTGCGCTCATGGGGCTCTCCGTCAGTTCATGCTTTCGTGGGTGTGCCGCAGCAGCTCTGCCAACGTCAAGTCAGGCACCTAAAGGTCCTCTCCCCCGATGCCAAGGTGCTCCTGTTCGCGGGCGACGTAGAACGCGATCATCTCGCGCCACAGGATGCGGGCCAATTCCGGCGCGAAGCCTTTCCGCTCCGCCAGTTCGGTCACATGAGCCAGAACGGCCTCCGAGCGCGAGGGGGCCGCCGCGGATATGCCCGCAGCGCGCTTCAGCGCCGGCACGCAATCGACATGCGCCTGTCGTTCGGCCAGTAGCGCGACGAGTTCGGCGTCGATCTCGTCGATCTGCGCCCGCATCTCCGCAATCGTGCCGATCTCGCCCGGGTTCCTGCGCATCAGAACAACCCTTCGATCTCGCCCGCGTCATTGATCCCGATGGTCTCCGCGGCAGGGTGGCGCGGCAGGCCGGGCATGGTCATGATCTCGCCGCAGATCGCCACCACGAAGCCTGCGCCCGCCGACAGCCGCACTTCGCGGATCGGCACGGAATGGCCGGAGGGCGCGCCCCGGAGTGCCGGGTCGGTGGAGAAGCTGTATTGCGTCTTGGCCATGCAGACCGGCAGGTTGCCGAAACCCGCCGCCTCCCATGCATGCAGCTGGTCCCGCACCTTCTTGTCGGCCAGCACTTCATCGGCCCGGTAGATGCGTGTGGCGATGGTTTCGATCTTCTGGAAGAGCGGCATGTCGTCTTCATAGAGCGGCGCGAATTGGGCAGACTTGCCGTCGGCCACCTCCGCCACGCGCCTTGCCAGCGCTTCGATCCCCCTGGAACCATCGGCCCAATGCCTGCAGACAATGGCCTCGGAGCCGTGCTGGGCGACATAGGCCTGCACGGCGGCGATCTCGGCTTCGGTATCAGACGTAAAGTGGTTGATGGCCACAACGACCGGCACGCCGAAGCTCTTGAGGTTCTCGATGTGGCGCCCGAGGTTGGCGCAGCCCTTCTTCACGGCGGCCACGTTCTCGGGCCCAAGGTCGGCCTTGGCCACGCCACCGTTCATCTTCATGGCCCGAACCGTGGCCACCAGCACAACGCAATCGGGCGCAAGCCCGGCCTTGCGGCACTTGATGTTCATGAACTTCTCTGCACCAAGGTCGGCCCCGAAGCCGGCCTCGGTCACCACGTAGTCAGCGAGCTTCAGTGCTGTCGTAGTGGCAATGACCGAGTTGCAGCCGTGCGCGATATTGGCAAAGGGGCCACCATGCACGAAGGCCGGGTTGTGCTCCAGCGTCTGCACGAGGTTGGGCTGCATGGCGTCCTTCAGCAGAACCGTCATTGCCCCGCTCGCGCCGATGTCGGCGCAGGTGATCGGCTCCCGCTCACGGGTGTAGGCCACGATGATGCGCCCGAGCCGCGCCTCGAGGTCTGCAAGATCGGTCGCAAGGCAAAGGATCGCCATGACCTCAGAGGCCACCGTGATGTCGAACCCGGTCTGACGCGAGAACCCGTTGGCCACGCCACCGAGGCCCACGACGGTGTCGCGCAGCGCACGGTCGTTCATGTCCATCACGCGGCGCCAGGTGATGCGGCGTTCGTCGATGCCCAGCGCATTGCCCCAATAGATGTGGTTGTCGATCATCGCCGAAAGCAGATTGTGCGCCGAAGTGATCGCGTGAAAATCGCCGGTGAAATGAAGGTTCATTTCCTCCATTGGAATGACCTGTGCATAGCCGCCGCCCGCAGCACCACCCTTCATGCCAAAGCAAGGGCCCAGAGAGGCCTCGCGGATGCAGATCGCCGCCTTCTTGCCGATGGCATTCAGCCCGTCTCCCAGCCCCACGGTGGTGGTGGTCTTGCCCTCGCCCGCAGGCGTGGGGTTGATCGCCGTCACGAGGATGAGCTTGCCGTTCGGGCGGTCTTTCAGGCCCGAGATGAAGGCCTGCGACACCTTCGCCTTGTCATGGCCGTAGGGCACAAGGTCGGCCTCCGGTATGCCAAGTTTGGCTCCGATCTCCTGGATCGGACGCTTCTCAGCTTCGCGGGCGATTTCGATGTCGGACTTCACGCTCATGGGGCCTCCCTCCTCCGATTGCGGTGTATCAGGAGTGGTAACGATGCAGCCACCCCGGGCGGGTGCGGTTTGCGACACTCTGCACAACGGAAGCGCCGGAAGCCGGAAACCGATGCCGCAGATCCTAAACCATCCGGTCCTTGCCGGGCGAGCCCTCAGGCCCCCGCCCAGGCAGGCTGATCGGGGACGAACACGGTGAGCGGGTCGCCCAAGGCAATCCGCCCCTCCCGCTCGATCCAGGCCACAACACCGCGCTTGCCCAAGGCGGCGGCCTTGAAACCCTTGCCACGCCCGGGGTGAACCGCTTCGATCTCCTTGCCTGGAAAATTGCAGGGGCCGTTCTCGACGTCCACCGTGATGGTGGCACCCGAAGGGGCCTGAAGCCTGGTACCGGGTGGCACATGCGAGAAGTTCGGCAAGCCAGACACGACCACCGACGCCCCGATCAACTCAGGCTCCAAGGTTTCGAGGCCCAGAGTGGCCGCTACCTCGGCGAGTTCTTCCGCCGACACGATCGAAAGTTGCCGCGTGTTGCGAATGGTTGTTCCGCGCTGGGGGTAGAGCGCCAGCACCCTCGAGCAGGACGGCCGCGTCGCCCCGCCATGATCCTCCCCCGGAAAGCCGTCGAGCGTGGCCTGCACCGCTTCGAGCGGTTCCGAGCGCAGGCTGGCTTCGCGGCTCTTGACCCAGCCGAGCCAGGTCACGGTGGCGGTGGTGTCGAGCTTCTTCAATCCGGCCATGAGGCGCTCCTTCAACTGTTGCGCCGGACCGTAAGCAAGAGCCGCCGGAAGAGGAAGAGCACCGGTGCAACCGGCTCCGCAGGGGAGGCATCGGACAACGCGAGATTTCCTCCCTGAACTACCTTCAGAACGCGGCGCCGCCGCATGCGCCCCGGAACGAGCGCAAAAAAACGCCGCGCGGGGCGCGGCGTCTCTTTTCTCTGCTCGTGGCTTCCCTCAGGCGGAAGGCTCCGGCTCCATCCCGCCGCCGCCTTTTCGCGGCTTGGTCTTGGGGATGGCCGTGAGCGAGGGTTTGTCGGACTGGCCGCCACCGGGCGCGGCGCCAGTGTCGTCATCGTCGCCCCGCTTGATCGGCTCGCCGGCGATCACGCGAGTGATCTCGCTGCCGGTCAGGGTCTCGTACTCAAGCAGTCCCTGCGCCAGTCGCTCGAGGTCATCGGCCTTTTCGGTCAGGATCCGCTTGGCGGTCTGGTAGCCCTCTTCCACAAGGCTGCGGACCTTGTCGTCGATGAGCTTCTGGGTGATGCCGGAATGGCTGGTCTGGCCCTGGTAGCCGCCGAGATAGCTCTGCTGCTCGTTGGCGTAATCCACGTAGCCCAGCTCAGGGTCAAAACCGAATCGAGTCACCATGGCGCGGGCGATCCGGGTCACCTGCTGGATGTCGGAAGCCGCGCCGGAGGTCACATTTTCCGGCCCGAAGATCAGCTCTTCGGCCACGCGTCCGCCCATCGCCATGGCGATCTGGCTCTTGTACTTGGTGAAACTCACCGAGAGCTGGTCACGCTCGGGCAGCGACAACACCAGGCCCAGCGCCCGACCGCGCGGGATAATCGTTGCCTTGTGGATCGGATCGTGCTGCGGCACGTTCAGGCCAACGATCGCGTGCCCGGCCTCATGGTAGGCGGTCAGCTTCTTCTCGTCCTCGGACATCACCATGGACCGGCGCTCCGCCCCCATCATCACCTTGTCCTTGGCGTTCTCGAAATCTTCCATCACCACGAAGCGCCGGCCGACGCGGGCGGCCATCAGGGCGCTCTCGTTGACCAGATTGGCAAGGTCGGCACCCGAAAAGCCCGGGGTGCCGCGCGCGATGATGCGCAGGTCCACGTCCGGACCAAGCGGCACCTTGCGGGCATGGACGCCGAGGATTTTCTCCCGGCCCTTGATATCGGGGTTGGGCACCTGCACCTGCCGGTCAAAGCGACCGGGCCGCAGCAGCGCCGGGTCAAGAACGTCGGGCCGGTTGGTGGCAGCCACGATGATGATGCCCTCGTTGGCCTCGAAACCGTCCATCTCGACCAGAAGCTGGTTCAGCGTCTGCTCGCGCTCGTCGTTGCCGCCGCCGTATCCCACGCCACGCGACCGGCCCACGGCGTCGATCTCGTCGATAAAGACGATGCAGGGCGCGTTCTTCTTGGCCTGTTCGAACATGTCGCGCACACGGGAGGCACCGACACCCACGAACATCTCCACGAAGTCCGAGCCCGAGATGGTGAAAAAGGGCACGCCCGCCTCACCAGCAATGGCACGCGCCAGCAGGGTCTTGCCGGTGCCCGGAGGGCCGACCAGAAGCGCGCCCTTGGGGATCTTGCCGCCGAGCCGTGAGAACTTCTGCGGGTTGCGCAGGAACTCGACGATCTCTTCCAACTCTTCCTTGGCCTCGTCGATGCCTGCAACATCATCGAACGTGACGCGCCCGTGCTTTTCGGTCAGCAGCTTGGCCTTCGACTTGCCGAAGCCCATCGCGCCGCCACGTCCACCGCCCTGCATCCGGTTCATGAGGAAGATCCAGATGCCGATCAGGATGATGAACGGCAGGAGCGTGCCGATATAGGCCAGCAAACCGTTCTGTTGCTGGGCCTTGGCGGTCACTTCCACGTCGTTCGCGATCAGCACTTCGGTCGGATCCACGCCGGGCGGGATGATCGTGGTGTAGGTCGTGTCGTCCTTGGTGCGAATCCGCATCTCCTCGCCGTCGATGGTGGCTTCGCTCACCGAGCCTTTCTCGACCGCTTCGATGAAGTCGGAGTAGCTCAGGTTGCGCGACGACATGGTCGCGTTGTCGCCGGAGAAGAGGTTGAAGAGCGCAAGGATCAGAACGAACAGTACGACCCAGAACGCGATGTTGCGTGCATTGCCCATCAGGCAGACACCTCCCGGAAAGCTAAAATACCGCGCTGGCGCGGTTCATCGCTCAACATAGGGTTTTTTGGCGGGGGTTCAATCCGCCCAAAGGCTGGAAACAAGGTGTTCCACCCCGTGACAAAGGCGCGCGGTGTAACCTTCCGGCCGTCCCGCCAGAGGTGCGGCCAGCAGCCTCTCACCTTTCCAGAGCGCCGGAGAGGCGAGCAGGGTTGCGCGGGGCAGCCCGCTGGCCTTCCAATCCTCGCACTCGGCCAAACCAAGTTCGCCAAGCGCACCGATGTGGCTTTCGGCAGGAGGCGGCGGACCCTCGATCTTCCAGCGTTTGTCCCAGAGTGCGGCGGGTGGTGTCGCCGTCTCGGCAACCGCGGCATACTCCCTTGCGATACGCCAGACCGCACCTTCGCAGGTGATCCGGCAGCCGTGGAGGGTGGCAGCCTTGCCCGGCTCCAACCCGTCGACCAGCGCTTCCAGTGGTTCGAAGCGCGGCCGATAGGCCGAGGACGAGATCCAGCGGAGGGCGTGAGCATAGGCGCGCAGCTGCACCTCGCGCGGCGCATCGAGCAGCCCCGGGTTCGGCATCAGAAGGTCGCCCTGCTCCAGCCTTGCGCGCCTGAGAGCGTTGGCGGCGTTTTCGTTCAAGGCGTCGCGCGCCATCGCCATCTGGGCGGCGGTTCGCACCAGCCGCTCGGTCGTCAGCCCGAGCTGCCCAAGGCTCTCGGCCATGCGCCGCGCCTTTACCCGATCAAACCGTTCATCCTCGTTCGACGGATCGTCTGCCCAGGCGACGCCCTGCGCCTCTAGGCAGGCGCGCAGTTCGTCCCGGCTGGTGTCCAGCAGGGGCCGGAGCCAGCGGATGCCCTGAGCCACGCGCGCCGGCGCCATGGCGGCAAGCCCATCCACACCGGACCCGCGCGCCAGACGCAAAAGGAATGTTTCCGCCTGATCGTCCCGCGTGTGGCCCAGAGCGACTTGAGCAAGATCATTCCTGTCTGCCCAGTCGGCGAGCAGCGCAACACGGGCGGAGCGGGCCGCTGCCTGAAGATTGCCCTCCCCTGCCCATCCCTCCCAGGGGAGGATCTCGTGAGGAACTCCCATCGACCGGCAGAGCTTTCCGGCCTCTTCCGCCTCGGCGGCGGACCCCTCTCGAAGCCGGTGATCCACCGTGGCGGCGAAAAGGTTCACCTGAGGAATAAGCTGACGGGTCAGAAACAGGAGTGCGGTGCTGTCGCCCCCGCCCGAAAGGGCAATGCCAATCCGTTCAGGCGGTGAGCCCTTGAACAGGCGCGCGTAGGCAGCAGAGACCCTTTCAGCGAGGCTCAAATGCACCCGATCGAACGACGGGCGGCACCGGCGTCGAAGGCCACGTCACTCTCGGGAAAGCGCAACTGCACTTCACCAAGGGTCGTGCAGGCCTCGGCATTCTGTCCCAGATCGGCCAGAGACGTGCCGAGCTTGTAGAGCGCGTCGGCCGCCATCGACCCCTGCGGATCGGAGGAGTAGCTCTCGAGAAACGCACGCGCGGCCTCGGGCACCTTGTTCAGTTCGTAGAGCGCCTCGCCGCGCCAGAAATGGGCGGCGCTGGTCAGCGGGCCACCCGGGTAGGATTGGGCAAAGGCCGCAAAGAGGTCAGCGGCGCTTTGAAAGCTACCGGAGTCGAGGGCCGCCTTCGCCCGGTCGAAATCGGCCTGTTCGGCCACGGCCATCGCAGGGCCGGTAGAGGGAGCGGACGTGGAGCCACCGTTTCCGGTGTCAGGGGTGATCACCGCCGTCTGGCCACCGCCGCCAGATGCGGGCGCGGTGCCGCCGAGCGGAAGCGTGTCGCCGATGTCGCCGAAATCGCAGCCCGGCTCGATCTCGCAAACCCGGAACTCGAGATCGCCGATCCGGTTGGTGCCATCGGTCACCACCCTGTCGATCCGGTTTTGCATCTCCTCGGTGCGCGAGGTGAGGGCCTGAAGCTGCGCCTCGATCGCGTTGACACGATCAAGCACGGAGCCCGCCACCTGGCCGCCCGCAGCACCCTGGGTGGTCGAAAGCTCACGCTTGAGCTCCTGCATCGACACGTAGACCGTGGCCAGCTCCTGCCGAATGTCGGCAAGCGTCTGGGCATCCTGCGCCGCCGCCGGTGCAGCTGCCACGATCAGCGAAGCGAAGAGCGCCCTGCGGATCATCGGATCAGAACCCTGCGCCCGCCGAAAGCACCGTCACGGCGCGGCGGTTCTTGGAGTAGCAGGACTCGGTCGAACAAACCTCGATCGGGCGTTCCTTGCCGTAGCTGACAGTTTTCAGCCGGGAACCGGCAACACCCTGAGAAATCAGGTATTCCTGCACAGCATTGGCGCGGCGCGCACCCAGCGCAAGGTTGTACTCGCGGGTGCCCTGCTCGTCGGCGTGGCCTTCGACGATAGCCTGGTAGGAGGAGTTGGTATTGAGCCACTGGGCCTGGGCCGCAAGGGTCGACTGCGCCTCGGGCGACAGGGTCGACTGGTCGACGGCGAAGAGCACACGGTCGCCGACTCGCTGCGAAAAGTAGGCCGGCGAGTTCGGGTTCGAGGCCGGATCGTTGGGGTTGTAGACATCGGCACCGACCGAGCCGTCACCACCGGCTCCGCTGCCGAAACGACCGGGATCGGTACAGGCCGTCACGGCCAGTGCAAGGGCAATCAGCCCGGACTTCACGAGGAACTTGTTCATCTCGACTGCCTCTCTCTCATGATGCGCCCTGTGGCGGGCGCTTTCTTGCCGGTGTCTATACCATCCCGCGATGGCGTTGGGAAACACCTGTATGACTTGCCCCACGCACGAAAGCGTGGCGCCATTTCCTACGGCAGCAACGGCGACCACGCCGGGTCGGAGGCGGCTCCCGGGGTCGGCACCTTCCTGAGGTTCCGGCCGGAGATATCCACCGAGTAGAGCGCGCTTTCGCCCCCTGCCCCGCTTCCGGACCGGGTGAACATGATCACACGGCCATTGGGGCTCCAGGTCGGGCCTTCGTCGAGGAAGCTCGCGGTCAGAAGCCGCTCTTCGGAGCCATCCGTGCGCATCACGCCGATGTGAAACCTGCCCTGGTGCTGCTTGGTGAAGGCGATGAGGTCGCCGCGCGGCGACCATACAGGCGTGCCGTAGCGGCCCTCGCCAAAGCTGATCCGGGTCGGCTCACCGCCGCCAGCCGACATCTTGTAGAGTTGCTGGGTGCCGGAACGGTCGGATTCGAACACGATCTGCGCGCCGTCCGGCGAGTAGCTCGGCGCTGTTTCGATCGACGGTGCATTGGTCAGAGCTTGTGCGGTCCCGCCTGGGACCAGGCGGTAAATATCGGTGTTGCCGCCCCGTTCGAGCGAGTAAACCACGGTCTGACCGTCCGGTGCGAAGCGCGGCGCAAACGTCATGGTGCCGGGTTGATCCTCGAGGATGCGGCGCTGCACGGTGCCCACGTCCATCATGTAGATCTTGGGAAAGCCGGTCTCGTAGCTGGTGTAGATCACCCGGTCACCCGTGGGCGAAAAGCGCGGCGCAAGCACGATCGAGGCGCTGTCGGTCAGATACTGCACGTTGGCCCCGTCGTAATCCATCACCGCAAGGCGCTTCTGCCGTGCGTTCTTGGGCCCTTCTTCGTGAACAAAGACAACCCGGCTGTCGAAATAGCCGCCCTCACCGGTGATGCGCGAGTAGACCTGGTCGGCCACCTTGTGCGCGATGCGGCGCCAGCTGGTGGTGGTGCCACCCAGCTGCAGCCCGTCGCCCAGCGGGGCCTCGGAGAACACGTCGAACAGGCGGAACTTCACGTTCACCCGCCCGCCTTCGGCCACGGAGACCGCGCCGGTGATCAGCGCCTGCGCGTTGATCGCCTTCCAGTCTGCATATTGCACCGGCGCATCGAAGTTGCTGACCCCCGAGATGAAGGCGTCCGCCGGGATCTGCCGGAACAGGCCGGTGCCCTGGAGGTCGGCTGCGACCACCTGGCTCAGCTGCGCCGCATATTCCTGCGCCGCCGCGTTTTCGGCAATGAAGACCGGAATGGCAAAGGGCAGCGGCTCGATCACGCCTTCGGTGATCTCGATCCGCAACGGGCCATCCTGCGCGATGGCAGGGGCAACTCCGAGGGCCAGGGCAATCCCGGCCATTAGGTGCATCAGTTTTTTCATACCGCTGTCATTCCTCGCATTTCACCGCTCATGAAGCCTCTTGGCCTCTTGTTATTCAATATCGGCAGGTTCCTGCCGCTCCGTATGGCGCTCTGCGGCCGCGGCCGCGCCTCGCATTGCTTCACCTCGACCATGCCACGGCCTCATGACACTTCCATCCGTCTCGGATTGAAGGTCAGTTCGACGTCTCTCCAGGCTTCAACCTGCTCCAACGGCAAGTCTAACCCGAGAGTGCCGCGGCGCGGGAGCCCGTGCCGGGCTGAGTGAGAGGCCGCTTCGGCAGCATCCTTCTTGTCGCCGTTCCATCCGGTCAGGCGCAGGCTGCCCGGCACGACCACCCCATCGGGCGCCAAGAAGAAGGCCACGGGCACCGCAGCAAGAGCCGCAGCGGGCGAAAGGCCCCCGAGATTGCAGCCTTGGCCGACCGGAAACGTCTGGGCCCGGATCGGGACGGACACGTCGGCCACGGCCGGTGCCGCACAGGCAAAGGTTGTGATCGCGGCGCCGATCACTTGATCCTCATCCGTTCGGGATTGAAGACCATCTCGATCTCGGCCCATTCACCATACTTCTCTGCCGGCAGGGGAAACCCGCGGGCACCGCAGCGAATGATCGCGCGGCGGGCGGCCTCGAAGGCCTGGCGCACAGCATCCCCCGAGCCGCCCTCGCTGTCGATCATCCGGATCGAGCCGTTATCGGGCGTGCCGTTCTCGTTCATCGCCACCAGAACGGTGACGGTGACGCGCAGCGCATCGGTCGAGAGGCTGCCCACGTTCCAGCACTGCTGTACGGCTACGCGCAGCGCGTCCTTCTCGCCGGCGGTCATGGGCGGGCCGCTGCGGCTGGGCGTGGTCGTGGTGGGTTCCGACGCGGCCTGTCCCTGGCTGACGGCGTCGGCCACAGCGTCTGCGATGGCATCGGAGGTATCCGCCGAGGTCTCCGCACGGGCCGGCTCCGCTTGAGGCTCGCGGCGGGCCGGGCGGCTCTTGGGCCGAGGCGAGCCGGTAGGGGCGAGCGCTACGACTTCGCCGCCCGCAGGCTCCTCGGCCTCGGTGACGATTTCTGTATTGGCCGCCTCGGGCGCGGTGTCTTCCTGCGCTTCTTGTACCGGCTCTTCCTCGGCCGGTGTGGGCTCGGCGGCCTCCGTCACCTCGGTATCCACCGCCGCGTCGGGCTCGGGTGGCTGGGCCGGGGTGGGGGCCACACGCTGAGCCGGCCGCTCCTTGGGACGTTTCGAGGTGTCGAGCACAAGGCTCGCGCCCGGCGACTCATCCGGCGTGGCCGAAGGCGCCTCGGGCGCTGGCGGCGCGGTTTCGGTCACTTCTGCCTCCGGCAGGGGCTCGAGCGCGGAGGTGTCGGGCGCCTCGTCGGGCGCGACCTCGGCAGCGCGTGGCGGCGGAGCCTCCGAAGGCCGTGCCTCCACCTCCGGCGCAGGCGGCTCGGGCGTTTCAGGCTCGGCAGGCTCGGGCGTGTCGGGGGTCTCGGGTGCCTCGGGGACTTCGGGGCCCGGATTTGCCGGATCGGTCGCATCGGCCACGAGGGCCGCGTAGTCCTCGCCCGAGATCATGCTGACATTGGTCACGGTTTCGGGCGGCGATTCCCAATGGAGAACACCGCCGATCAAGGCCCAGCCGATCAGGCCGAGATGGCCCGCGCCGGAAATGATCGTGCTTTTGTCGAGCTTCTCGGGCACGGCGCCCCCCTACCCGTCCGACCCGTCGAGCGTGGGTCCGCCGGTATCGGTCACCAGGCCGATGTTGCCAAAGCCGCCGGCGTTGAGCGCACCCATCACCCGCATGACCCGCTCGTAGGGAATCGCCCCGTCGGCGCGGAGAAAGACCTTGTCATCGGCGCGTTCGGCGGCGATGGCGCGCAGACGCGTGACCAGTGCCCCCTCTTCAACCGGTGTGGTCTGGATCAGGGTCTCGCCTTCGACAGTCAGGGTGATGGTCAGCGGCTCCTCCTGCTCGGTAGGCAGCGCCTGCGCTGCCGTCTCGGGCAGCTGGATCGGCACGCCGACGGTGAGCAGGGGCGCGGCCACCATGAAGATGATCAGCAGTACCAGCATCACGTCGACAAAGGGCGTGACGTTGATCTCGCTCATCGCCGCCGCGCGGCCCCGGCCACGGGAGCGGCGCTTGCGGTTGCCCCCGCCGGTGTTGATGACGCCCGCGCCCATCGCTCAGCTGTCCAGCTGGCGCGACAGGATGGTCGCGAACTCGTCGGCGAAGCTCTCGTAGTTTCCGGCAATGCGGTCACTGTCGCTGGAGAGCTTGTTGTAGAAGATCACCGCCGGGATGGCCGCCAACAGCCCGAGGCCGGTAGCCACCAGCGCCTCGGCGATACCGGGGGCGACCACGGCGAGGTCGGTGGACTTGGAAATGGCGATCTCCTCGAAGGAGTTCTTGATCCCCCAGACGGTGCCGAAAAGGCCCACGAAGGGCGCGGTTGAACCCACGGTCGCCAGGAACGGCAAACCCTGGTTGAGCTTGTCTGTTTCCTTGGCGATCGCCACGTCCATCGAGCGGTCGATCCGCGCCTGGGCTCCGGCAATAAGCGCCCCGTCGTCACGGTGCGAACGCCGCCACTCGATCATGCCTGCGGCAAAGATCTTCTGGCTCGCGCCCTTAGGCTCGGTACCGATCTGGTCGAAGAGCTCGTCCAGAGGTTCGCCCGACCAGAACGCCCGGTCAAAGCTTCCTGCCTCCGACCGGCGCATCCGGTACATCATGATCTTCTCGATGATGATCTTCCACGACCAGAAGGACGCGATGATCAGCAGGATCATCACGATCTTAACGGTCAGGGTGGCGCGCATGAAAAGCGCAAGCAGGGAGAAGTCGATCTCCTGCGCCAAAGCAGCTGTTTCGGAACCCATATGCCTCGTTCCCGCCTCTTGTTCTTTCGCTCCGGTCCGGAGCCGCCCGATAGGAGCCGCTCTGTTGGCGGCCTTGTGGCGCGAACAATACAGGGTTTGAAGGGAGAAAGCCAACACCATCGCGTGATGCGATGCCGAGGGCGGGCAGCCGCCCAGGCCACCGGTTCGGGGCGCGTTCGGCACCATGGGTCAGCGAGCGAAAGCCGCCCTGTCCTCTCACCCAGGTCCACGGCACGGGCATCTGCGGACCGCACCGGCAAGAGCGGAACGGCTGAATCGAACGCGAGTGCGTATGCCGGTAAATGATGCCCCTTGGTTACCCTCCGAAACGGGAGCGACCTGATCCGGGCTGCACCGCAATGGCTGGCCTGGGCAAGGCGCGCCCCGACTGCCCAGCCGCCACGATCTGCCAAAAATGCCGGATAGCCGCTTTTCGGGGGTGACTCCCCAATATATTGTGCGCGCCAAACAAGATGGGGCAGAGGCCGCCGCAAGCTGCGGCCAGAAGGGCAAGGGCCATGGCGCATATCATCGTCGTCGGCAACGAGAAGGGCGGGTCGGGCAAATCCACGACCTCCATGCATATTTCTACAGCACTGGCGCGGATGGGCTGGAAAGTGGGGGCGCTTGACCTCGACCTGCGGCAGCGCAGCTTTGCCCGCTATCTCGACAACCGCCGCGTCTTTTCCGAGGGTCAGGGGCTCACGCTGGCCGGGCCGGTCTTTCGCGAGTTGCCTCAGGTCGACCAGGCCAGCCTGGAGGCGGGTGAAAACATCTATGACCGCAGGTTGTCGGCAGCCCTCGCCGGGCTCGAAGGCGATATGGATTTCATCCTGATCGACTGCCCCGGCTCGCACACGCGCCTCAGTCAGGTTGCGCATTCTCTGGCGGATACCCTTGTAACGCCGCTCAACGACAGCTTCGTGGACTTCGACCTGCTGGCAAGGATCGACCCCTCGACCGGCAAGATCCTCGGACCATCGGTCTATTCCGAGATGGTCTGGTCAGCCCGCCAGGTCAGGGCCCAGGCCGGGCTGCCACCGATCGACTGGCTGGTGGTGCGCAACCGCCTCGGCCCGCAGGCCATGCACAACAAGAAGAAGATGGGCGACGCACTCGACAAGCTCTCCAAGCGTATCGGATTCCGTGCGTCAGCCGGCTTTTCGGAGCGGGTGATCTTTCGGGAGCTGTTCCCGCGCGGCCTGACTCTGCTGGATCTGGGCGATGTGGGGGTGGAGCGCCTCAACATTTCCAATGTCGCCGCCCGGCAGGAGTTGCGCGACCTGATCACCAATCTCAGGCTGCCCGGCGTCACAGCCGATTTCTGATCCGCGCCGGGGATCTCGCCTGCAAAGGAGGCCCGCACCACGCCGACCGGCGCACTGGCAGAGCCGTCGGTCGGTCGGTCGGTCGGTCGGTAAAAATTAGGTCCGCACCGCGGCCTGAACAGCCGCAAAGATATCTCCCATGTCACCGTCCTTCGCCAAGCCCTTCACAGGTCCGGCGATTTCGGCCTGAACGGCGGCCATGATATCGGCGGCTTGAGACGGGTCCTGCATGGCGGCAAGCGGGCTTTCCTTTTTCACGGGTTTGGGCCCGGCGACCTTTTCGGAAACACCCCGTCCCGCAAGCGGACGTTTGAGGCCGCCGCTATCGAGCGCGGCAAACTCGTCGATGCCCTCGCGCCGCGCGGAATAGACAGTGGTTTCATCCGAGCGCCGCCCAAGCGCCAAGACCTCTCTCATCAGGGACGTGCCGGCCGAACCATCGGCCATTTCAGGGCTGTAGGCCGGAATCACGATGAGCCCGGTTTCCTGTTCGAAACCGAATTCTGGCTTGTCGAGGGTGTCACCTGCGACCTCCTGGGCAACCGCATTGACGGGCTGGCCTGCTTTGCGCCTTACGGCGCGCCCACGGGAGAATCCGATCATTGCCAGCAAGACGGCGATGGTGCCGCCCATACCGAACAGCATCGGTTTCTCAACGTCCAGGCCCTGCGCGAGGTCTTGCGCCCGTCCGGCCCGAAACGGGGCTACAGCGAGAAAATCCTCGGCAATGGTCCGTCCGTTCTCGGCGAAAGCGTCGAGCACAAGCGGATGGTACCGACCGGCACGGGTCACTTGCCCTCCAAGAGAGATGTAGGGGCCGACGGCGCCCTCACCGTCGATCTGCGCGACAAGGCTGTTGACCTCGACATCCCCGATCGTGTCGCCGCCCTGCCCCTGATCGTAGAGAAGAACGCCGAGGGCGGGGCTGCCGGTATCGGTGGCAGTCTGGGCGTAGATCGGAATCATCACGCCAAGGTGTTCGCCGCCCGCATCGCCCGGTGCCAGCAGATCATACTGCATGCTGAGATCGAGTTGGCCCGTGACGTGCACCTCGCCAAGCGCGTGGATATCGGCGGCCGGGTCGAATGTTTCGATGGGCACGGCCTGTGGCTGCGGCGCGGCGGCCACCTCCTGGAGCATGCGGGTGGTCCGAAACTCCTCCCACAGCGTCCAGCCGCCAAGACCGAATGCGCCGACGCCTGCCAGCAGGAATGGCCAAGCCACGACGGCAAATATACGGTTCAGGCCACCCATGGATCGCCCCTTGCACTACCCCTCATTGTTGCCGGTTGTGATACAAACCTGTGGCGGCAATGGGGCGTGATGGCGAAAACTGCGGGGCGAAAGGGCACGACTTGCGCCGATCGCGCAGGTCAGGTCGGCAGGGCCGTGGTCTTGAACACGGTGCGCAGCGCAAAGCTCGACTGCATGCCCTGCACGCCCGGAAGACGGGCGAGATACTGGCGATGGAGGCGGGCAAAATCCTCCGTGTCTTCCGCCACCACCTTCAGAAGGTAGTCGGCCGCACCGCCGAGCAGATGGCACTCGAGGACGGCCGGCACCCGGGCAACGGCCTTTTCGAAGGCATCGAGAATGTCATCTGTCTGGCCGGCGAGCTTGATCTCGACGAAGACGGTGGTGGCGAGGCCGAGTTTTCGGGCATCGAGCAAGGCCACGTAGTCGCGGATCACGCTGTTCTTCTCGAGCCGCTGAACCCTGCGGTGACAGGCCGAGGGAGAGAGGTTGACCGCTTCGGCAAGCTCTGCCGAGGTCATGCGCCCGCGCCGCTGGAGCGCCGCAAGAATTCTGCGGTCGGTCTCGTCGATTTCCGTCTCCACGCAATATTCTCCCGCTGAATGGCTTGGGCACGCGATTGATCGCGCGTCACGCTGGCTGCGCGCCCGCGAAATGTCAAAGCGATTGCGAGGCCCCGATGGCAGACTGGGCGCAGGAAAGGGAGGTTTTTTCATGAAGATCGGATGCCCGAAGGAAGTGAAGGCACAGGAATTCCGCGTGGGGGTCACACCCGCCGCGGCGCAGGAGGCCGTGGCCAATGGCCACGAGGTGATCATGCAGGCGGGCGCCGGGGCCGGCGCGGGCTTTGCCGATGCCGATTACGAGGCCGCAGGTGCGCGGATTGCGCACACGGCGGAGGACGTGTTCTCCGAGGCCGAGATGGTGGTGAAGGTGAAGGAACCGCAGGCCGCCGAACGAAAGCTGCTGCGCGGGGGTCAGATTCTCTTCACATATCTGCACCTCGCGCCCGATCCGGACCAGACCAGGGACCTGCTGGAGAGCGGCGTGACTGCCATCGCCTATGAAACGGTCACCGACCGCGCTGGCGGCCTGCCCCTGCTCGCGCCGATGAGCGAAGTGGCAGGCAAGCTCGCACCGCAGGTGGGGGCCTGGGCCTTGCAGAAGGCCAATGGCGGGCGCGGCGTGCTGATGGGTGGCGTGCCCGGCGTGGGCCCGGCCGAAGTGGTGGTGATCGGCGGTGGAGTCGTCGGCACCCATGCCGCCCGCGTGGCCGCCGGAATGGGGGCGGATGTGGTGGTGCTGGACCGCTCGCTGCCCCGCCTGCGCTACCTCGACGATGCCTTCAGGGGCGAGTTCACCACCCGCTATGCGTCTGCCGCCACCACGGCAGACCTGGTCGCCCGCGCCGATATGGTGGTAGGCGCGGTGCTGATCCCTGGAGCGGCTGCACCCAAGCTGGTGAGCCGGGCGCAGCTTGGCAGCATGAAACCAGGCGCGGTTCTGGTGGACGTGGCGATCGACCAGGGCGGGTGTTTCGAGACGTCCAAGGCCACCACTCACGAAGACCCGATCTACGAGGTCGACGGGATCGTGCACTATTGCGTCGCCAACATGCCCGGCGCGGTGCCCCGAACCTCGACCATCGCCCTCGGCAACGCCACCTTGCCCTTCATCATCGCCCTGGCCAACAAGGGCTGGAAGGCCGCCTGCGAGTCGGATGAGCATCTGCTGGCGGGCCTCAATACCCATGCCGGGCGATTGACGAACTACGCGGTGGGTCGGGCGCTGGGAATCGACGTGCTGTCACCTTCGCTTGCTCTGAAGATATGACACGGCGGGCGGAGCGAGGCCCTAAAGCGACCTGCGAAATGCCCGGGGGCTCACGCCCGCCTCTCGGGTGAAGGCGCGCGAAAAATGCGCCGGGTCGGCATAGCCCAGGCGATAGGCCACCTGCTGCACCGGCAGGTTGGTATAGGTCAGCAGCCGCCGCGCCTCGCGGTGGCTGCGTGCGGCAATGAGGGCACGGACGGGCTGACCCGTGGCCTCGCGGGCGACGCGGCTCAGGTGCTGCGGGCTGACAGCCAGCGAATGGGCGAGTTCCGCCACGGTTGGCCGTCCGGCATGCCGCTCCTCGATCAGGGCCTCCAGACGCCGGAACATCGGATGGACGGCCCCGGCCCCCGCCCCGGCCCGGTCGGCCAGATGCCGGGCAACAAGGGCCAGCACTTGCCCGGCCTGCATGCGCAGCATCTGGGCCCGCGCGTAGCTGCGGCCTTCGTATTCCGCAAAGAGTGCGGCCATCGGACCGGCCAGCGCCCCTGCCCCCGGTTCGACGCGCGGGTGGCGCAGCACGGCCCACAGCCCCTCTGCGGGGCGCAGGATCTGGTCCACCAGATCTGCGGGAACGCTCAGAACCCAGCCTTCGGTACCCGGATCGAAGCGAAAGCCGTGCACGGCACCGGCGGGCAGGTTGACCAAGACCTCCGGTGCGAGGGCCTGCACCTGCTCTTCCATCCGCGCCTCGCCACCGCCTGAAGAGACAAGCAGAACCTGGTGCAAGCGGACATGGCGGTGCGCCGCGAGGTGCCAATCGTGCAAGACGGAGCGGGCCGCGATGGTTTCGCAATGCACCACATCGGCCAGTTCGGCGGTTTCTCCGAAGAGGTTGTAACTGCTGATCCCGGGAGATTGCTCCATGTTCGAAATATACATTTCTTCGCGCGTGCCGTCCATTCGGTGAGCTCGCAATTTGCGGCAAGATGCCCCTGAACAAGGGAGGACATTCCATGCGCACTCAGGTTGCCATCATCGGTGGCGGGCCTTCCGGCCTTCTGCTTTCGCAGCTTCTGCACACCAAGGGCATTGCCAGCGTGGTGCTCGAGCGCCGCTCGCGCGACTACGTGCTGAGCCGGATCCGCGCGGGCATTCTCGAGACCGGCTTCGTCAACCTGATGCGCGAGGCCGGTGTGGCGGAGCGGATGGACCGGGAGAGCTATGTCCACGACGGCACCGTGATCTCCTATGGAAACGAGGAGTTCGAGATCGACTTCAAGGCGCTGACCGGCACTTCCGTCATCGTCTACGGCCAGACCGAAGTTACCCGCGACCTCTACGACGCGGCCGAGGCCGACGAAGGGCGGGTGATCACCGAAGTTTCGGGCGTCATGCCCCACGACCTCGAGACCGACGCGCCCTATGTGACCTTCATGAAGGACGGCAAGGTGATCCGGCTCGACTGCGATTACGTGGCGGGCTGCGACGGCTTTCACGGGGTCTCGCGCCAGCAGATCCCCGAGGACAAGCGCCGCGAGTTTGAAAAGACCTACCCCTTCGGCTGGCTTGGCGTGCTGTCGGAAACGCCGCCGGTGCACGACGAGCTCATCTATGCGAATTCCGAGCGGGGGTTTGCCCTGTGCTCGATGCGCCACGCCAATCTCTCGCGCTACTACGTGCAGTGCCCGCTCGCCGACAAGCCCGAGGACTGGTCGGACGAGCGGTTCTGGCAGGAACTGAAACGGCGCATCCCGGCGCATCACGCCGAAAACCTCGTCACCGGGCCGTCGATCGAGAAATCCATCGCCCCGCTCCGGAGCTTCGTGTGCGAGCCGATGCGCTGGGGTCGCCTGTTTCTGTGCGGCGACGCGGCGCACATCGTACCGCCGACGGGCGCGAAGGGGCTCAACACCGCCGCCTCAGACGTGCATTACCTGTATCACGGTCTCGTCCAGTTCTACGAAGAGAAGGACAACGAGGGGCTCGACCGCTACTCGGAAAAGGCGCTGGCACGGATCTGGAAGGCCGAGCGGTTCAGCTGGTGGATGACCACGCTGCTGCATCGCTTTCCCGATCAAACCGACTTCGACCTGCGCATCCAGCGGGCAGATCTGGAGTTTCTGCGCTCGAACGAGGCGGCGCAACGGGTCCTCGCGGAAAACTACGTGGGCCTGCCCTACTGACAAATGCCTGAAATTCCGGCATCTGGCCGCTCCGGCGGCCCGGATTGCCGGGGTTGTCGATGGACATGGGCCATCGGTCGGCTACGCTGGGGTCGACAAGGGACAACTCGGGGCACCTCATGAGTGATCTGGCCACGATCTGGGACTGGCTCGGCTTTGCCGTGCGCTGGCTGCATGTCATCGCCGCGATCGCATGGATCGGCGACAGCTTCTATTTCATCGCACTCGACCTCGGCCTGCGCCCCTCGACGGACCGGCGAGAGGGTGTGGCGGGCGAGGAGTGGCAGGTGCATGGCGGCGGCTTCTACCAGATGAAGAAATTCACCGTCGCCCCGCGCGAATTGCCCGACCACCTCGTGTGGTTCAAGTGGCAGAGCTACACCACATGGCTTTCGGGCGCGGCACTCCTGGCCATCGTCTACTGGGTCGGCGCGGAACTCTATCTGATCGACGCAGCCAAGGCCGATTTGGCGCCGTGGCAGGCGATCCTGATCTCGGCTGGCTCACTGACGATCGGCTGGCTGGTCTACGATTTTCTATGCAAGAGCGGCATGGCCATGCGGCCGACCCTGCTGATGGTGCTGCTGTTCTGCCTGTTGATGGCGATGGGCTGGGGCTATTCCCAGATCTTCACCGGCCGCGCGATGATGCTGCACCTCGGTGCCTTCACCGCCACGATCATGACCGCCAACGTTTTCTTCATCATCATGCCCAACCAGCGCATCGTGGTGGCCGACCTCAAGGCGGGCCGCACGCCTGATGCCAAATACGGCAAGATCGCCAAGCTGCGCTCGACCCACAACAACTACCTCACCCTGCCGGTGCTGTTCCTGATGCTCTCCAACCACTACCCGCTGGCCTTTGCCACCGAGTATGCGTGGATCATCGCGGGGCTGGTCTTTCTGATGGGGGTCACGATCCGGCATTTCTTCAACACCAAGCACATGGGCAAGCCCTGGCCCTGGTGGACATGGGCCGTCACCGCAGGGCTCTTCGTGCTCGTCATGTGGCTTTCGACCGCGGGGCTCACGCACGACAGCCATGAAGAGGCGGAGGCAGCCGCCCTGACACCCCGGCAGGAGATCCTTGCGGCGGTGGAGGGCTTTGACGAGGTGGAGAGCATCGTTCTGGGCCGCTGCTCCATGTGCCATGCCCGCGAAACGGCCTACGAGGGCGTGCCCTATGCGCCCAAGCACATCCTGCTCGAAACCCGGCCCGACATTCTGCGCGCCGCGCGGCAGATCTACCTGCAAGCCGGCGTGAGCGAGGCGATGCCGCCGGCCAATGTGAGCTGGATGGAACCCGAGGAACGCGCGGCGATCCGGGCGTGGTACAGGGCGGGTATGGCAGGCCTTCCCCTGCCCTACCGGCTGGCCGAGGCCGCGGCGCAGTAGGCGCCTAGCCCTCCAGCCCATTCAGGATCGGACACTCCGGGCGGTGGTCGCCGGCACAGGCATGAACCAGTTCGGTCAGCGTGTCGCGCATAGCGCAGAGTTCGGCGATCTTGGCCTCGATCTTTGCAAGATGCTCCTGCGCGATCGCTTTCACGTCTGCCGAGGCGCGCCCGCTGTCTTCGTAGAGCGCGAGCAGAGTGCGGCAGTCCTCGATGGCGAATCCCAGCCCTCGGGCGCGGGCGAGGAAGTGCAGCTTGTGGACAAGGTTCTCCGAAAAGCTGCGATAGCCGTTGGCGTCGCGATGGGGAGAGATGAGGCCTATGTCCTCGTAGTAGCGGATGGTCTTTGCCGGCAGACCAGCGCGGGTGGCGGCTTGAGAGATGTTCATCGGGCGGCCCTCCTCAGGCGCAAGGCATTGGCGACCACCGCCAGGGACGAGAGCGCCATGGCGCCCGCGGCCAGCATCGGCGAGAGCTGCGGGCCGCCGAAGGGCACCAGCACCCCGGCGGCGACCGGGATCAGTAGGATGTTGTAGCCGAAGGCCCAGGCGAGGTTTTGGCGGATGTTGACCATGGCGCGACGCGAGATTTCGTGCGCGGCGGTCAGGCCGGAGAGACGGCCCGACAGCAGCACAACATCGGCGGCCTCCACGGCGACCTCGGTGCCGGTGCCGATCGCGAGGCCCACATCCGCCGCGGCGAGCGCGGGGGCGTCGTTGATGCCGTCACCGACAAAGCCGACCGGACCCACGGATTTGAGCGCTTCGATCCGCGCGAGCTTGTCGGCGGGCAGCAGGCCACCTTCGGGCGAGTCGATGGCGAGGTCGCGGGCCACGGCCTCGGCCACGCGCGGCGCATCGCCCGACAGCAGCGCAAGGGACACACCCTGGGCCTTGAGGGTTTGCAGGGCCGGAGCGGCATCGGGCTTGATCGGGTCGGAGACGGTGAAGAGCGCCGCGACGGTGCCGTCGACAGCAAGAAAGAAGGCGGTTTCTGCGCGGGTTTCTGCAGCATCCAGCGCTTCGGTGAGCACTGCGGGGATCGTGAGGCTCTCGGCCTCCATTGCCCGTTTGCCACCCACGATCAGGCGCTTTCCTTCCACGGTTGCGGCGAGCCCGTAACCCGGTTTGGCAGCTGCATCGCTGGCAGGCGACAGTTCGATGCCTTCCGCTTCGGCGGCGCTGACGAGCGCCTTGGCCAGCGGATGCTCGGAGCGGGCCTCGGCGGAGGCGGCGAGGCGGAGGGTCTCGTTTCGGTCGTCCCCGGCGGTCGTGACGGAGGTGAGCCGGGGGTGGCCCTCGGTGAGGGTGCCGGTCTTGTCGAAGGCCAGGGTCTTCACCGCGCCGAGCTGCTCCAGCGCAGCGCCCTGGCGGAAGATCACGCCAAGCTCGGCGGCGCGGCCGGTGGCGACAAGGATGGAGACCGGGGTGGCAAGGCCCATGGCACAGGGGCAGGCGATGATGAGCACCGAGACGCCCGCGACGAGGGCCTGGGAGATGTCGCCGGTCAGGGCGAGCCAGACCGCGACGGTGAGCGCGGCGATCACCAGCACGGCCGGGACGAAAACGGCGGTGACCTTGTCGATGATGCGCTGCACCGGCAGCTTGGTGGCCTGGGCCTGCTCGACCTGTGCGGCAATGCGGGCGAGCACCGTGTCGGCGCCGATGGCGGTGGCGCGGTAGGTGAGGGCGGTGGTGCCGTTGAGGGTGCCGCCGGTGAGCGGATCTCCGGGGGCCTTTTCGACGGGTGCGGATTCGCCGGTGACCATCGACTCGTCGAGCCAGCCCGAGCCCTCGGTCACAACCCCGTCGACGGCCACGCGGGCGCCGGGGGAGAGGTGCAGCACGTCGCCCGGCGCGATCTCGGAAACCGGTTTGTCCTGAATACCTTGCGAGGTTTCGACCGGCGCGGTCTTCGGGGTGAGCGCCATCAGGCCGCGCAGGGCGGCCCCGGCCTGGCCACGGGCGCGGGCCTCGAGCGTGCGGCCCAGCAGGATGAGCGTGACGATGACGGCGGCGGCCTCGAAGTAGACATGGTTGGCGCTGGCCGGCAGGAGGCCGGGGGCGAAGGTGGCGAAGGTCGAGTAGGCCCAGGCCGCCCCCGCGCCGAGGGCGACGAGGGCGTTCATCTCGGGCGCGCGGCGCAGCAGCGCCGGGATGCCGGAGGTGAAGAACAGCCGGCCCGGCCCGGCGAGCACCGCCGTGGTGAGCAGGAATTGCACGATGCGCCAAGGGGTTACGCCAAGCGTGGCCGTGACCCAGTGGTGCAGCGGCGGGTAGAGATGGCCGCCCATCTCGATCAGGAAGACCGGCGCGGTGAGCAGGGCCGCAACAAGCGTGCGGCGGGCCATGATACGCGTTTCATCGGTGGTGTCGGCGGGGCTGGCATCGTGATGGTGCGCATGCGCGGTGGCCGGGTAGCCCGCAGCTTTGCTCGCGTTTTCAAGCAGTTCGACCTTCGCCACCCCGTGGACCGTGGCGCGGCGGGTGGCGAGGTTGACGGTTGCGGAGGTCACGCCCGGAACCGCGCTGAGGGCCTTTTCGACCGTGCCGACGCAGGAGGCGCAATGCATGTTCTCGATGGTCAGCGTGACGCTCCCGGGGGCCTCTTGGCGCGGCTCATCGGCCGCCGGGGCGGCCTCATCGCCGGGCTCTTCGGCGGGGGCGGGGCCCGTGTCGCCGCGCGCCTCGGGTGTTGCGGGATAGCCCGCCTCTGTCACCGCAGCAGCGAGCGCCTCGGGAGAAATCTTCGAAGGATCATAGAGGGTTATGGCCTCTCCCGAGGTGCGGGTGACGGTGGCTGACTGCACGCCGGGCGTGGCGAGAAGGGCCGCCTCCACGCGGGCGCTGCACTTGCCGCAGGTCATGCCGGACACGGTCAGGCGGGCGTTGGCTACGGGGGTGTCTCGCATGGGTCTGGCTCCGGGGCGTGGGTGGTCCGGTGCCTTACATGGGGGTTCCAGTCACGGGAAGGTCAATAGGTCGGAGAGAAAAACTGCCTCAGCTGCCCCGGTAGGTGGAATAGCTGTAGGGCGAGAGCAGCAGCGGAACGTGGTAGTGGCTCTCTTCGGTCATGGTGAAGCGGATCGGCACCTCGTTGAGAAAGAGCGTGTCTTCGTCGCCCTGCATGGTGGCGCGCAGATAGTGCCCGGCGTGGAAGAGCAGCTCGTATGTGCCCGTCTTGAAGGCTTCTTTCGGCAGGATCGGCTCGTCGGTGCGGCCATCCTCGTTGGTGACGGCCTGGGCGATGCCCTCGCGGGTGCCATCTTCGCCGATGCGGAAGAGCATGATCACCAAGCCTTCGGCGGGGAGGCCGCGGGCAGTGTCGAGCACATGGGTGGTGAGGTATCCCGCCATGGGTGACTCCTTTCGGGGTTGCGCTGGGCAAGCCTAGCAGGGGAACGGCGGGAAATAACCCTTCAATCCCGCGGGTCGCCACGGTTTACTCGGGCCAGGACTGGCAGGGAGACTGGCCGGAATGGCGGATCGGATCATTGCGAAACCTCTTGATTCCAAAGCGTTTGGCGCTTTCGGAGACGTGATCGAAGCTGAGGGTAGCCCGGACAGGTTAATAAACGCAGGGCTTTGCGGGCGTTTTCATGACCGGGCGCGGCTCGACTTTGGCGACGGGCGGGCGGGGCTTTCGCTGTTCGATGCGGAGGCGCGGCACTGGCCGCTCCGGGTGGACCTCGTGGAGCGGCATCCGGAGGGCAGCCAGGCGTTCATGCCGGTGTCGGGGGCGCGGATGATCGTGGTGGTGGCCGAGGATGACGGCGGAAAACCCGTGAATTATCAGGCCTTTGTCAGCCAGCCGGGCCAAGTGGTGAACCTGCTTCGGAATGTATGGCACGGGGTGCTGGCGCCCCTGGGAGAGCGCGGGCAGTTTGCCGTACTGGACCGGATCGGAGCGGGGGCGAACCTCGAGGAATATCCTTTGACTCCGCCGCTTTGGGTGGATCCGGCGGAGGGACTCTGAGCCGCTTCAATCTGTGCGATTTTGCAGAGCGAAGCGGACAGAGCCGAAGTTAACGACAAATACTTCAGATACAGAATCCATACACAACCCATGCACAACCCATGCATACGTCAAATGACATGCAGGGCAGGTGTTAACGGACCGTGACGGTGGGCCGAACCGGCCTCGAGGATCAGCCCCGTGCCGCCATCCGCTCGGCCATGTCGAGCATCCGGGCCGAAAAGCCCCACTCGTTGTCATACCAGCCGAAGACGCGGGTCAGCCCTCCGGCGACCGAGGTTTCGCGCGGGGCGAGAATCAGGCTCTCGGGGCGGGCGCGCAGGTCGGAGGAGACGAGCGGCTGATCGGTGATGCCGATGATCGGGCCACGGGCGGCGGCGAGGACGGCGTTGACCGCCTCGGCGGACGTCGCCTCGCGGGTACTCACGGTCAGGTCGATGGCCGAGACGGAGGCGGTGGGCACGCGCAGCGCGCGGGCCTCGATGCGGCCGGCGAGCGCGGGCAGCACCCTGTCGATCAGCCGGGCGGCGGAGGTGGTGGTGGGCACCATCGAGAGCGCGGCGGCGCGGGAGCGTTCGGGCGCCTTGCGCGGCGCATCCACGGTGGGCTGGGCGCCGGTGTAGCAATGGACGGTGGTCATCTGCCCGGCCTCGACGCCGAAGGCATCGTCGAGCAGCTTGAGGAGCGGCGCGAGGGCATTGGTGGTGCAGGAGGCGTTGGAGACGATGCGCTGGCCGTCGAGCGCCGCGTCGTTTGCGCCCAGGACCACGGTGATATCGGCCTCGTCGGAGGGGCCCGACACGAGCACGGACCCTGCCCCCGCCGCCAGGCCGCGCTCGGCAACCGAGCGCTTTCCGGCCAGCCCGGTACATTCGAGCACCACGTCGACGCCGGAGAGATCGAGCGTGGAGAGATCGGGCGTGGCGGTGAAGCGGATCGGCGTGCCGCCGACGATGAGCTGCTCGGGGCCGGTGGTCACCTCGCCGGGCCAGGGGCCGAAGACGCTATCATAGGCGAAGAGGTAGGCGCAGGTGTCGAGCGGCTCGATGTCGTTGATCAGCGCGAGGGTGACCTCGGGCCGGGAGGCGAGGATCTGTCGGAGCACGGTGCGACCGATACGGCCGAAGCCGTTGATGGCGATGGTGGGCATGGGGCACTCCGACTCGGGGGCAGGTTTGGCCGGAGGCTGCGACGGGCCGCCGCCGGGAGCAACCCCTGCCCTGCCAGGCGGCGTGGAGCCGGACCTTGAGCAAGGCCTGCCCGGCGTGGGTGACCTCGCCCAGGGGCGCGGCCCCGATGCGGCGGAGTGCCGGGAGGATGCGGCGGGAGGGGGCGATCTGCGGAAGGCCGGCGCAAGTGGCGGGCATGGCGCAGCCCGTTGTGGGTGTGGCGATGCCAGGCGGGAGCTGCGCGACCGGGCAAGCCCGGACGGGCGGGAAGGCGGCGCTGTGATGGGCGACGCGCGGGGTTGCAGGGGTGGGGCGAATCGTAATAATCAAAGTTACGATTAAGCGGAGGCGCGGATGAAACGCGACAGCAGGCTCTCGATGGTGCTCCACGCGCTGTTGCACATGGCCGAGCACAAGGGGCCGATGAGCTCGGAGGTGCTGGCCCGGTGCATGCGCACCAACCCGGTGGTGGTGCGGCGCGTGATGGGACTCTTGCGCGAGGCCGGGTTGGTGCGGGCGACGCGCGGCGCGGCGGGCGGATGGGAGCTTGCGGTGGCACTGGAGCGTGTCACCCTGCGGCAGCTGCACGAGGCGCTGGGGGAGCCCACAGTCTTTGCCATTGGCCACAAGAACGAGGCGCCGGGCTGCCTTGTGGAGCAGGCGGTGAACGCGGTGATGGACGATGCCTTTGCCGCCGCCGAGGCACTGCTGCTGGAGCGGTTTGCCGCCGTCACGCTGGCCGATCTGGCCGCAGAGTTCAGCGCCCGGTTCGCGGCGCACAGGTCCGGCGCGAAGGCCGGGATAGCGAGAGGATAACCCCATGACATTCGACGTGATCGTGATCGGCGGTGGCCCCGCCGGGCAATCTGCTGCGCTTCAGCTCCTGCGGGCGCGGCGCTCTGTGGCGGTGGTGGATGCGGGGCATCCGCGCAATGCGCGGGCCGCCCATGCGCAGGGGTTCTTCACCCGCGACGGCACGCCGCCTGCGAGCCTGCTGGAGATTTCTCGGGCGCAGCTGGAGAAATACGGCACGCTGGAGTGGGTCGAGGGCGAGGCGGTGGGGGCTCGGGGCGGGATCGACGCCTTCGAGGTGGAGCTGGCTGGGGGGCGGGGGCTGGCGGGGCGGCGGCTGGTGCTGGCCACCGGCGTGCGGGACGATCTGCCGGAGGTCGAGGGGTTGGAGCCGCTCTGGGGGCGGCAGGTGTTTCACTGCCCCTATTGCCATGGCTACGAGCTGGGGCAAGGCGACATCGGGGTGATCGGCAACTCGGAGATGGTAGTGCACATGGCGGAGCTGATCACCGAGTGGGGGGAGGTAACGTTCTTGCCCTTCGGGTTTGTGCCCGCGCCGGAGCAGGTGGCGGCGATGGAGGCGCGGGGCGTGCGGGTGGAGGAGGCGGCGCTGGTGCGGCTGGAGGCCGGGCCGGTGGCGCATCTGGCTGACGGGCGCGCGCTGAAATTCGACGGGCTCTTTGCCGCGAGCCGGGTCTGGCCCGCCTCGCCGATTGCCGAGGCTTTGGGCTGCCGGGTGGAGGAGACGCCGATGGGCGGGATGGTGGCGGTGGATGCGATGGGCGCGACCAGTGTGGCCGGGGTGTTCAGCTGCGGCGACGCGGCGAAACAGCCGCATTCGATTGCCCTGGCCGTGGGGCAAGGCGCCTTTGCCGGGGCGGCGGTGCACCGGAGCCTGGTGTTCTGAGCCGCGCGCGCCGCCCTAGGGGTGGCGCGGAAGCGGGGCGTGGCGGTTCACGTCCTTGTAGAGCAGGTAGCGGAACTGCTCGGGGCCGCCGGCGTAGCAGGCCTGCGGGCAGAAGGCGCGGAGCCACATGTAATCGCCCGGCCCGACCTCGACCCAATCGGTGTTGAGCCGGTAGGCGCCCTTGCCCTGCAGCACGTAGAGCCCGTGCTCCATGACGTGGGTTTCGAGGAAGGGGATGCAGAGGCCCGGGTCGAGGGTGACGATGGTGATGTGGAAATCGAAGGCCATGTCGGCCGGGTCCATGAAGCGCGTGGTGCCCCAGAGGCCGCCCTCGGCGGGCATCGCCACGGGCGCGATCTCGGCGTCGTTGCGGTGGAAGAAGGCGGGCGGCGTGAGGCCCGGCGCGGGCTGGTAGCGCTTGCGGAACCAGTGAAACACCGCCGCATCCTCGCCCTCGGCGGTGAGGCTCCAGGGTGCCGAGGGGGGCAGGTAGGTGAAGCTGCCCGGGGTCAGCAGGTGGGTTTCGCCGCCGATGTCGAGCCGCGCCGCGCCGTGGGTGAGAAAGAGCGCCGATTGCACCCCTTCCTCGCCCTCGTCCCGGTCGGTGCCGCCGCCGGGCGCGACCTCGGCGACATAATGCGAGAAGGTCTCGGCAAAGCCCGAAAGCGGGCGGGCCAGCACCCAGAAGCGGGCCTCGCGCCAGCCGGGCAGAAAGGAGGTGACGATATCGCGCTGCACGCTCGCCGGGATCACCGCGTAGGCGGTGGTGAAGGTGGCGGAGGAGGAGAGCTTGTCGGTCTGGGGCGGCATGCCGCCGGGCGGGCGGGCGTAGGTGGGGCTGGTCATGGGCGGTCTTTCGTGAACTGCGCCTCTGGTAGCACCGGGCGGGGCGGGCTGGGAAGCCCCCTGCCCCGCGTCAGCCGATGGTGCGGGCGCGGGCGGTGGCTGCGGCGAGGCCTTGGGCGATGAGCTCGGCCACGGGCGATGCGCGCAGCGCCTCGAGGCCGGCGGCGGTGGTGCCGGCATAGTCGACCATCTCCTGAACGTGCTCGGCGGGCGCGGGGCCGCTGGCCATCATCTGCCCTGCGGCGAGGAAGAGCTGGCGGGTGGCGGCGAGGGCGGTTTCGGGCGCGATGCCCTCGGCCTCGGCGTAGCGCTGCACCGCCTCGGCGAAGAAGGCGACGAAGCCGGGCACAGGGCCGGTGATGGCGGTGAAGACGTTTATCTGGGCCTCGGAGGGCAGCTCGGCGGTGGTGCCCAGCGCCGAGAAGAGCGCGCTGGCCAAGGCCCTGTCGTCCGCCGTGGCGCCGGGGGCGGCGGTGAAGGGGGAGAAGGCCAGGCCATCGCCCGCGGCGGGGGAGGACATGGCGCGGATCACGCGCGTGCTGCCGGTGAGCTCGGTGAGGCGGGCCAGCGTGACACCGGCCATGGTGGAGAGCACCGGCTTGGCAGTGGTGATCCCGAGGCGGGGCGCGGCGGCCGGCGGGACGCAGAGCAGGAGCGCATCGGCCTCCGCCGCGGCCTGCGCGGGCGTGGTGGTGCGACAGGGCAGGCCATGGGGCGGGGTGCCACTGGTGTTGGCGAGGATCAGGCGCTCGGGCGGGAGGGCGCCGGAGGCAATGAGCCCGCGGGCGATCTCGCGGCCCAGCATGCCGGTGCCGATGAGGGCGAGGGTCGTGATAGGCAGGGTCATGGCGCGCTCCTTCAAAGGGCGGATCATGAGCCCTGCGCCATTGCGAGGAAAGGCCCTATGGCCTTGATGAGCGTCGCCGGAGCGGGCTCATCCACCCTTCGAGGCGTCTTTGCCCGAGGTCAGACCGAGACCTCGGCCATCAGCGCGCTCTTCTCGATCTCGCCACGGGCGCCGGAGGCCCGCACCTCGCCGCGCCGCAGCACCACGAAACGGTCGGCGAGCGTGTAGGCAAACTCGAAATACTGCTCGACGAGGATGATCGCCATGTCGCCCCGGTCGCGCAGGTATTCGATCACCCGGCCGATCTGCTGGATGATGTTGGGCTGGATGCCCTCAGTGGGTTCGTCGAGCAGCAGGAGCCTGGGCTTGGTCATCATTGCGCGGGCGATGGCGAGCTGCTGCTGCTGTCCGCCGGAGAGGTCGCCGCCGCGCCGGTGGAGGAACTCCTTGAGGATCGGGAAGAGCTCGAAGACCTCACCGGGGATCTCGTGCTCCGACCTGGGCAGGCAGGCGTAGGCGGTCTCGAGGTTTTCCTTCACCGTCAGGAGCGGAAAGATGTCGCGGCCCTGGGGCACATAGGCCAGCCCGCGTTGGGCCATTTCATGTGCGGGGAGCTTGCCGATCTGCTGCCCGTCGAAGATGACCTGGCCGCCGGAGCGGGCGTGGGTGCCGCTGATCGCCTTCATCAGGGAGGTCTTGCCGACGCCGTTGGTGCCCATGACGCAGGTCACCTCGCCCAGCCGCGCCTCCATGGAGATGCCGTGCAGGATCTGGGAGTGACCGTAGTGCAGTGTCAGCCCGTCGAGCGAGAGCATGGTGGGTTTTGCTGTATCAGCGGCCAAGATACACCTCGATGACTTGCGGGTTGGAGGTGACGTGGTCGAGCGAGCCTTCGGCCAGCACGGAGCCCTCGTGCAGCACGGTCACCTTGCAGTCGAGCCGGCGGACGAACTCCATGTCGTGCTCCACCACCACCACGGCGCGGGTCTTGGCCGCCTCCTTGAGGATGTCGGTGGTGTGCTCGCGTTCGGCGAGGGTCATGCCGGCCGCGGGCTCGTCGACCAGCAGGAGGCGGGGCTCCTGGGCGAGCAGCATGCCGATCTCGAGCCACTGTTTCTGCCCGTGCGAGAGCTCGCCCGCGGTGCGGTCGAGCGCGTCGGCCAGGCCGATCTCGGAGGCGAGTTCGACCACGCGGTTCTCGTCGGCCCGGGTAGGCTTCCAGAACAGCACCGAGGACCAGCCACGCTTGTTTTTCAGCGCCATGGTGAGGTTGTCGCGCACCGACTGGTCTTCGAACACGGTGGGCTTCTGGAACTTCCGGCCGATGCCGGCCTGGGCGATCTTCGCCTCGTTCATGCCGATGAGGTTGCGGCTCATCTCGCCCCAGATCACCTTGCCCTCGTCGGGGCGGGTCTTGCCGGTGACGATATCCATGAAGGTGGTCTTGCCGGCGCCGTTGGGGCCGATGATGGCGCGCAGCTCGGCCTCGCCGATGTTGAACGACAGGTTCCGGATCGCCTTGTAGCCGTCGAAGGTGACGGAGATGCCGTTGACTTCCAGCAGGGTGCTCATTGGCCGGGGCCCTCCTTTTCGCGCAGGCTGCCCTGGTCGGGGCCGTAGTCTGCCCCGTGGCGGTTGGCGGGAAGGCGGTGGGCCACGAGGTCGAAGAGGCCGCCGATGCCCTTGGGGGCGAAGAGGGTGACCAGCACGAAGGTGAGGCCCAGCAGCACCGTCCACCAGTCGACCCAGGCGATGGTGTAGAAGCCGAGCGGAATGTCGGGAGCCTGGCCGCCGGTGAAGAAGGTGGAGACGAGCGACACCAGCGCCGCGCCGATGACCGCGCCGTAGAGGCGGCCCCTGCCCCCGATGGCGACCCAGACGGCGAGGTAGATCGAGGCGATCGGTGCGATCTCGGCCGGGTTGATGATGCCCGCCTGCGGGTAGTAGAGCGCGCCCGCGACGCCCGCGATGCAGGCGGTGAGGGTGAACATGGCGAGCTTGTAGGTTTCGACCGAGTAGCCCAGGAAACGCACGCGGGCCTCGTTGTCGCGGATGCCGCGAATGACCGAGCCGAACTTGCCGGAGACCACGAAGGCGGCGAGCAGGTAGCCAAGCCCCAGCGCCAGCGCCGAGGCCCAGAGGAACCAGACCGAGACCACGTCCTGCGAGGCGGAGACGCCGGGCAGGTTTTGCAGGCCCGAGAGGCCGTTGTTGCCGCGCAGCCCGCTGTCGTTCTGGAAGAGGTAGAGCGCGAGGGCGAGGGTCATGGCTTGCGTGAGGATCGAGAGATACACGCCGGTTACGCGGGAGCGGAAGGCGAGCCAGCCGAAGACCAGCGCGAGCAGGCCCGGCACCGCGACCACGAGGATGAGTTGCAGCGTGAGCGAGTGGGCGAAGGACCAGATGAGCGGAAACTCGGAGGAGCCCACCACGCCGAAGATCTGGGTGCCGATGGCGTCGACCACCTCTTGCGGGGTGGGCGGGATGGTTTGCGCGGCCATGCTCTCGGTCACGATCAGGCGGGTGCGCTCGTACATCAGCCACATCCCCACCATGTAGCCGCCGATCCCGAAGAAGGCGAAGTGGCCGAGCGAGAGGATGCCGCAGTAGCCCCAGATCAGGTCCATCGCCACGGCGACGAGGCAGAGGCAGAGGGTCTTGCCGAGGGTCTTGACGAAGGAGGTGGAGATCAGGCCGAGGCCGAAGCCTTCGGAGGCCACGGTGACGGCGAGGGTGAAGATGCCGAGGCAGGCGAGGAAGACAAGGATGGAGGGGTTACGGGCGATGAAGGAGCGGTTCATTGGGTGGCCCTCCGGGTGAGATTGCAGAGCGAGGCCAGCGCCCGCACCGCACGGGGCGCAGTGCCACCAGCGATGGCTTCGCCGTCGCGCGATCCGGTGCCGGTCAGCAGAAGATCGACGAAGCGCCCGCCCCGTCGTGCTGAAACCACGCCTTCGGCGTGACGGGGGGCGGTGCCGGCGCAGGCCGCCGTTGGCGGCCGGGTGCTCCGCTGGGTCGATGCGCCATTTCCGGTACGGAGGGTCAACCCAAACATGCTCAATCCCCCGCCGCGCGGCCCTTGAGGGCGATGATGCCTCTCGGGCGGAACTGGATGAAGATGATGATGAAGATGATCATGTAGGTCTGGGCCGCGAGGGTGTTGGAGGGGTTGAGCCATTCGATGCCCTTTTGCAGCGAGCCGATCATGGTGGCGCCCAGCAGCGTTCCCCAGATGTTGCCCACCCCGCCGACCACAACGGTCATGAAGCTCTGCACGATGTAATCGGAGCCCAGTTCGGAGGTCACCTTGGCGTAGAGGCCGATGGCCACGCCCGCGATGCCGGCGATGCCCGATCCGAGGCCGAAGGTGAGCATGTTCACCCGGCCGGGGTTGATGCCCATGGAGGCGGCCATGCGGGGATTCTGGGTGACGGCGCGGGTCTCCAGCCCCAGCCGCGTCTTCTTCATCAGGAAGAGGAAGAAGCAGAGGAACACCAGCGCCAGAACGAAGATGGCCACGCGGATGTTGGAGATGGCGACGATCTCGTTGATCTGCCATTGGCCGTCGAGCCAGGAGGGCGCGGTGAGCGGACGGGCTTGGGTGCCGAAGATGTTCTTGGCCAGCTGTTGCAGGGCGATGGAGATGCCGAAGGTGGCCAGGAGCGTTTCGAGCGGACGGTTGTAGAGCCAGCGGATCACCAGCCGCTCCATCGCCACGCCCGCGGCGAAGGTGACGGCGAAGGCGAGCGGGATGGCGACGAGGATCGAGACGGTGTGGTTGGGGATCACCTGCTGCACGACGTAGCCGGTGTAGGCGCCCATCATGATGAACTCGCCGTGCGCCATGTTGATGACCCCCATCACCCCGAAGGTGATGGCGAGCCCGATGGCGGCAAGAAAGTAGATGGAGGCGAGCGAGAGCGCGTCGAGCCCGAGGTCGAGGGTGGTGTTGAGGCCCACCTTGCTGTCGATCGCGCGGAGCGCGTCGCGGGCGGCCTCGGTGACGGGCGCGGAGGGCTCGGCGTAGTCTTCGTAGAAGGTGTAGCCGGCGAGTGCGGCGTCGATCTCCTGCTCGGTGGGCGCGGGCGCCACGGCACCGGCGGCCTCGAGCGCCTCATAGGCGCGTTCGCGGGCGGCGACGGTGTTCAGCTCAGAGAGCGGCACGCCCCCCACGGCGCCGCCCGACACGTTGGCCTGAAGGGCTGCGCGGCGGTCGGCGGGGGAGATGCGGGCGGGCAGGCCCGCCTCGGCGGCGATGAGGTCGTAGGCGGCCTCGCGCGGCAGCGCCTCGGAGCCTGCGCGGAGGGTGCGGGCGACGTTGGCGGAGGCGGGCGGGGTGTCGCCCGGCGCGAGCTTCAGCGTGGTGGCGACCAGCGGGTTGAGGGTGGCGCGGGTGTCGACGCCGAGATCGCCCGCCATGCTCTCGATGGCGGCGATGCGGGCCTCGTCGCTCGCGCCGTAGGAGATGGTGAGCAGGGTGAGGAGACGCTGCTTTTGCGCCTTGAGCTCCGGGTCCGGCTCGTCGTCGATGGATGCGGCGAGCGGCTCCAGATGCGCGCGGTCGGGGGTGCGGGCGATGGCGGTGAGGGCATCCTGCCTGCGGGCGGCGTTGTCATCGAGCAGCTGGAAGCGCACCAGGGCGGAGGCGATGAGGCCGCGCACGCCGGAGTTGGGCTTGAGGTTCGAGGCGGCGTCGGAGGCTGCGGGCGGAAGCTCCTCGCCGCTGTCGAAATCGGTGAGGATCACGGTTCGATCCGGGCCCGGCTTGCCGGCGAAGAACCAGCCGTCGGCCTCGCGCTGATACATGCTGCGGGCCTCCCAGGACTGGAGCACCTGCTGCATGCCGTCGAGCTCGGAGGCGGCCAGCGCGTCGATCACCGGCTGGATCGTGCGGCGCGAGGGCTTGGCGATGTCGGCGGCGTGCTCCTGGAGCAGCGCCTGGATCGGGCCGGGTGCCTCCTGGGCGGCGAGCGGCGCGGCCGACGTGAGGGCGCAGAGGAGCGCCAGAGCCTGCAAGGCCTTGAACATCATTGGAATTCCCACCGCGCGATTATCCCCTGGGGCCGGTGAGGGCCGCCTGGGCCGCCCTCGCCGATGGCGTTCCGGGCGGCGCAGAATCCCGCGCCGCCCGGTCGAGGCCGGAGCCTCAGTAGTTGCTTTCGATCTGCACGCAGGTGGAGGTCTGGGTATTGTACATGCCGCACTGGAGATCTTTCCAGTCGGACTCCAGCACCGCGCTCTCGGGCAGGAAGTCGGTCCAGGCATCGCCGGGGACCGGGTCGGTCTCGGAGATGATGTCGAACTGGCCGTCGGCCCGGATCTCGCCGATCAGCACCGGCTTGGAGAGGTGGTGGTTCACGCCCATCACGGCGGTGCCGCCGGTCAGGTTGGGGAACTCCTGGCCCCACATCGCCTCGCGCACGGCGTCGACCTCGGTGGTGCCGGCGGCGGTGGCCGCGTTCACCCACATGTTGAAGCCGATGTAGTGGGCCTCCATCGGGTCGTTGGTGACGCGATCGGTGGAGCCGATGAACTCGTGCCACTTGGCGATGAACTCGGCGTTGGCCTCGGTGTCGGCGGACATGAAGTAGTTCCAGGCGGCGAGGTGGCCGACGAGGTTGGAGGTGTCGAGGCCCGCAAGCTCTTCCTCACCCACGGAGAAGGCCACCACGGGGATATCCTCGGCCGAGACGCCCTGCGCGGCCAGCTCCTTGTAGAAGCCGATGTTGGCGTCACCGTTGATGGTGGAGATCACGCCGACCTTCTTGCCGTCGGCGCCCAGCGCCACCACGTCGGACACGATCTTGGACCAGTCGGAATGGCCGAAGGGGGTGTAGTTGACGAAGATGTCCTCGGCGGCGATGCCCTTGGACTTCAGGTAGCTCTCGAGGATGTTGTTGGTGGTGCGCGGGTAGACGTAGTCGGTGCCCAGCAGCGCGAACTTCTCCACGCCGAGTTCGTCAAGGAAGTAATCGGTGGCCGGAATGGCCTGCTGGTTGGGGGCGGCGCCGGTGTAGAAGACGTTCTTGGAGGACTCCTCGCCCTCGTATTGCACCGGATAGAACAAAAGGCCGTTCAGCTCTTCGATCACCGGCAGGACGGATTTGCGGCTCACGGAGGTCCAGTTGCCGAAGATCACATCGACCTCGTGGACGGTCAGCAGCTCGCGGGCCTTTTCGGCGAAGAGCGGCCAGTCGGAGGCGGGGTCGACGACCACGGCCTCGAGCTCGCAGCCGAGCAGGCCGCCGGCGGCGTTCTGGTCGGCGACGAGCATTTCCATCGTCTCCTTCAGCGTGGTCTCGGAGATCGCCATGGTGCCCGAGAGCGAGTGCAGCACGCCGACCTTGATCGGGCAGTCCTGGGCCAGCGCGGCGCCGGCGGTGAGGCCGAGTGCCAGCGCGGAGGCGGCGGTTGTCTTGAATACGGTCATATCATCCCTCCGTTCGACGCGTGCGGGCTTGGCCTTTGGCAGCACCCGGGCACACAGCGAAACAAGTTCCTGTTGCTGATGGCGCGGCGGCTTGATCCGGGTCCCCGTCGGCGGCTGCCACGCACCCGGGCTGCGGGAAGATCCACCGCGCCGGGCGTGGTCATGCTTTGAATCGAGGCGGGGACCGCGCAATTTTGGCGGTGCAGAAAAAGGTGCTGCGGCGCAAAATGATGCAATTCCGGGCATCCTCCGCAGTTGGCGCACAATAATTGGGCGCAAGGATTGACGCAGGGAGAGGTTCGGCGCTCCCATATGGTCAGCCAACGGGCCGCATGGTCAAAACGAGGGCAGAACGAATGCCGGGGGATGCCATCACAATCGGGACCGACATGAGCACGCTGCGCAGGGCGCAGCCGAGAGCCGAGGGCGCGGCGCGGGTTTCGGCGCGCACGGGCGGGCGGATCGGGGCGCTGCGCATGTCGGGCGCGCTGAAGCTTCTGTTTCCGCGCAGCCGCGGCACGGTGCAGGCGATGGTGGTGAACTCGGCGGGCGGGATCACCGGGGGCGACCGCTTTCGGCTCGAGGCCGAGGCCGAGGCGGGCGCGGCGCTCAGCGTGACGACCCAGGCCTGCGAGCGGGCCTACCGGGCGCAGCCGGGCGAGGTGGGCGAGATTGCCGTGCGGTTGAAGGCGGGGGCGGGCGCGGTGCTGCACTGGCTGCCGCAGGAGACGATCCTGTTTCAGGCCTGCGCCCTGCGCCGCCGGTTGAGGGTGGAACTGGAGGACGATGCGCGGCTGCTCCTGTGCGAGCCGGTGGTCTTTGGCCGGACGGCGATGGGCGAGGTGCTCACCGAGGGCTTGTTCAGCGACCGGGTGGAGATTTTTCGAGAGGATGAGCGGCTTTTCACTGATGCCACCCGGCTCGAAGGCGATATCGCGGCGCAGCTCGCGGGCCCGGCGACCGGTGCGGGCAGCCGGGCGATGGCGCTGGTGGTGCATGTCGGCGGGGATGCCGAGCACCAGAGGGACGCGCTGCGCGCCGCCCTCCCCGAGAGCGCGCTGGCGGGCGCCTCGCTGATCGCCCAAGATGTGATGGTGGCCCGATTCCTTGCCCCCGACGGCTTTGCCCTGCGCCAACTGCTGATGCCCGCGCTGGACCGGCTCTCGGGCAATACCCTTCCACGATCCTGGAGGCTTTGAACCCATGCAACTCACCCCCCGCGAAAAGGACAAGCTCCTCATCGCCATGGCCGCCGAGGTGGCCCGCAAGCGGCTCGCGCGCGGCGTCAAGCTGAACCATCCCGAGGCGATCGCGTTGATCACCGACGCCGTGGTGGAAGGCGCGCGCGACGGGCGCTCGGTGGCCGACATGATGGAGGCCGGGGCGCAGGTGATTACCGCCGATCAATGCATGGAGGGGATCGCCGAGATGATCCACGAGGTGCAGGTGGAGGCGACCTTTCCGGACGGCACCAAGCTGGTGACCGTGCACAACCCCATTCGCTGAAGAGGAAGACCGATGAAGTACCTGGCCGCCCTGCTGGCAACCGCCGCCCCCGCCCTCGCCCATACGGGCGCCCATCTGCACCCGCATGGCGAGGCCCCCTCGGCCTGGCCGCTGATCGCGGCGGCGGCCCTCGTCGGCCTGGCCGGGGTGCTCATGGTCCGGCGGGCGCGGCGATGATCCCGGGCGAGGTGATCTGCGCGCCGGGCGAGATCGAGCTGAACGCGGGTCGCGCGGCGGTGACGCTGCGGGTGGCCAACACCGGCGACCGGCCGGTGCAGGTGGGCAGCCACTACCATTTTGCCGAGACCAACGCGGCGCTGGACTTCGACCGCGACGCGGCGCGGGGGATGCGGCTCGACATTGCCGCCGGCACGGCGGTGCGGTTCGAGCCCGGCCAGGCGCGGGAGGTGAACCTCATCCCCTACGGCGGGGCGCGAAAGGTCTATGGCTTCAACCAGAAGGTCATGGGGGCGCTGGAATGAGCCCCTTTTTCAACCCCGCGGCGATGATGCGCCTGCAGATGCAGTATGCCCAGATGACGCTGGAGGCCAGCGCCGTGATCTGGATGCGGATGCTGGGCATGGCCGGCGCCTGGAATGTGACTCCGGGCGAAAACGCGCGGATGGTGCGGGAGAAGCAGCTGGCTTTCGTGAAGGCCGCCGAGGCGGCTACGCTGGCCGCGCTCGGGGGCCGCGACGTGGCTGCGGCGGCGCTGCGGCCGGTACGGCAGAAGACGCGCTCCAACGTTCGGCGGCTGGGCCGGCGGGGGCCGAAGCTGGGATAGGGTTCGGGACGTTCAACCAGAATGGGAGTTCTGACATGTGCAATGCCTGCCTGATCGAGAATGTTCGTAAGAGTGCGATGAGCCGTCGCGGGTTTTTTGCCCGCAGTGCGGCGGCCGGGGTTGCGGCGGTGGCGGCCGGGGCGATGGCCGCCAAGCCCGCGCTGGCGCAGTCCACCGGCAAGGTGGTGGACCTGACCTGGACGCTGACACCGGAGTTTCCGACCTTTGACGGGATGCCGGGGATCGAGTTTGCGCCCGACAAGGACTATGCCGCCGATGGCTACAAGATCTGGAAGGTCTCGTTTTTCGAGCATTCCGGCACCCATATCGACGCGCCTGCGCATTTTGCCGAAGGGACGAACACGGTCGACATGCTGCCGCCCGAGAGCCTGATGTGCCCGCTCTGCGTGATCGACCTGAAGGCCAAGGCCGCCGAAGACCCGAACGCGATGGTGGAGCCGGAGGATATCGAGGCCTGGGTCTCGGCCAATGGCGAGATCCCGGAAGGGGCCTGCGTGGCGATGAACTCGGGCTGGGGCGCGAAGATGGGCGATCCGTCGTTCCGCAATGACGGCGCGGGGAACTTCGCCTTTCCGGGCTTCGCCAAGGCGGCGACGGACATGCTGCTGGAGATGGGCGTGGCGAGCATCGGGGTGGACACGCTCTCGCTCGATCCGGGCAACTCGGCGGATTTTGCGGTGCATTACTCCTGGTTGCCCGCCGGGCGCTACGGGATCGAGAACCTGGCCAACCTCGACGCGGTGCCGGCGGCCGGGGCCACGCTTTTCGTGGGCGCGCCCAAGCACGGCGGGGGCACCGGCGGGCCTGCCCGCGTGATGGCGGTGGTCTGATGGCGACGGTGCCCCTTCTGAGCGACGAGGAGCTCTCGCCCCGGGCGGCGGCGGTCTTTGCCGCGATCCGAAAGGCCAGGGGCACCGACTTCGTCAACAACTTCTGGCGGGCGCTGGCGCATGACGAGGCGGCGCTGGAGGCGACTTGGGCGCAGCTCTCGGCGGTAATGGCGCCGGGCGCGCTCGACCCGCTGGTGAAGGAGATGATCTACGTCGCGGTGAGCACGGCGAACGGGTGCTCCTACTGCGTGCACAGCCACACGGCGGCAGCGAAGGCCAAGGGGATGAGCGAGGCGATGCACGCCGAGCTGATCCGGGTGATCGGTGCGGCGATGATGACCAACGGGATGGTCACGGCGCTGCAGGTGCCGGTCGATGAGGTGTTTGATGTTTGAGGGCTCGGCTTGCGACGACTCAAGATATTCCTTACTTTTGGCGCAATGTAAGGAAATCTGCAGGAGTAAGTCATGAGCCTGATCTCGAAGATCACATCCAAGGGGCAAACCACCCTGCCCTCCGAGCTTCGCACCGCCCTGGACCTCATGCCGGGCGACCGCATTCGCTATGTCAAAGAGGCGGATGGCAGCTATCGCATCGTGAAGCTCTCCGGCTCCTTCGCCGACCTGAAGGGGGCGCTGAACCTCGGAAGGCCCGTGGAACTGGATGAGATCTCAGAAGCCGTGGGCCAGGCCAGGACCGCGCTGGGACGTGGGCATGATCGGTCTTGATACCAACGTCTTGCTGCGCTGGCTCTCTGCCGACGAAGGTCAGTCGGGTCGGTCCGAGTCCCAAGTGCGCCTTGTCGAGGAGGCCATTATCGGCGCCCGCGAGGAGTGTTTCGTGAACGCCGTGGTCGTTGCCGAAACGATCTGGGTGGTTGCCAATGTGTTCAAGCGCCCGGCTGAGACCCAGATCGAGATAGTCGAGCGCTTGCTCTACTCGGAGAACGTGAAGGTGTCGGACCGGCAGGCCGTGGAACTGGCGCTGGAGGAGTTCGCCAACGCGCCGGGCGGCGGCTTTGCCGACCAGTTGATCGGCGCAATCAATTCCGAAGCGGGCTGCAAGACCACGCTCACCTTCGACAAACGGGCCGCCCGCTCGAAACATTTCACCGCTCTCGCCTGAAAGGAGCCGCCATGGCCACCACGATCTCCCGTTCCGACTATGCCGCCATGTTCGGCCCGACCACCGGCGACAGGGTGCGGCTGGCGGATACCGATCTGGTGATCGAGGTGGAGAAGGATTTTACAACCTATGGCGAGGAGGTGAAATTCGGCGGCGGCAAGGTGATCCGGGACGGGATGGGGCAGTCTCAGGTGACGCGGGCAGAGGGCGCGGTGGATACGGTGATCACCAACGCGCTCGTGCTGGACTGGACCGGGATCTACAAGGCCGACATCGGGCTGAAGGACGGGCGGATCGCCGCCATCGGCAAGGCGGGCAACCCCGATACGCAGCCGGGGGTGGATATCATCGTCGGCCCCGGCACGGAGGCGATTGCGGGCGAGGGCAAGATCCTGACGGCGGGGGGCTTTGACAGCCACATCCATTTCATCTGCCCGCAGCAGATCGAGGATGCGCTGCACTCGGGGCTCACCACCATGCTGGGCGGCGGCACAGGGCCGGCGCATGGCACGCTGGCCACCACCTGCACGCCAGGGCCCTGGCACATCGGGCGAATGTTGCAGGCGCTGGACGGGGTGCCGATGAATATCGGGTTGGCGGGCAAGGGCAATGCCTCGCTGCCCGGCGCGCTGGTGGAGATGGTGGAGGGCGGGGCTTGTGCGCTGAAACTGCACGAGGACTGGGGCACCACGCCCGGCGCGATTGATTGCTGCCTGAGCGTGGCCGACGAGATGGACGTGCAGGTGATGATCCACACCGACACGCTCAACGAGAGCGGCTTTGTCGAGAACACGGTGGCGGCGATCAAGGGGCGCACGATCCATGCCTTTCACACCGAGGGGGCGGGCGGGGGCCATGCGCCGGATATCATCAAGGTTTGCGGCGAGGAGAACGTGCTGCCGTCCTCCACCAACCCGACGCGGCCCTTCACGGTGAACACGCTGGAAGAGCATCTCGACATGCTCATGGTGTGCCACCACCTCGACAAGTCGATCCCCGAGGACGTGGCCTTTGCCGAAAGCCGCATCCGGCGCGAGACGATTGCGGCGGAGGACATCCTGCACGACATGGGGGCGTTCAGCATCATCGCCAGTGACAGCCAGGCGATGGGGCGTGTGGGCGAGGTGGTGATCCGCACCTGGCAGACCGCCGACAAGATGAAGAAGCAGCGCGGGCGGCTCGCCGAGGAGACCGGCGACAACGATAATTTCCGTGCCCGGCGCTACGTGGCGAAATACACGATCAACCCGGCGATTGCGCACGGGATGAGCCATGAGATCGGCAGCATCGAGGTGGGCAAGCGGGCCGACCTTGTGCTGTGGAGCCCGGCGTTCTTTGGCGTGAAGCCGGAGATGGTGCTGTTGGGCGGCATGATCGCGGTGGCGCAGATGGGCGACCCGAATGCCTCGATCCCCACGCCGCAGCCGGTTTACACGCGGCCGATGTTCGGCTCGATGGGCCGCGCGGTGGAGCGCTCGGCGGCGCTCTTCGTCAGCGAGGCGGCGCTGGCCGGGGGGCTGCGCGGGCAACTCGGGCTGGCGAAGGATCTGCTGGCGGTGAAGGGCACGCGGGGGATCGGCAAGTCGTCGCTGAAGCTGAACGACGCGACGCCGAAGATCGAGGTGCACCCCGAAACCTACGAGGTGCGGGCGGATGGCGAGCTGCTGACCTGCCAGCCGGCGGAGCGGTTGCCGATGGCGCAGCGGTATTTCCTGTTCTGAGCAGGGTGGTGGGCAGATTGCCCTGCCTGCGGGCCGGGCGCAGGTCGGGCGTGGGCCGCCTGGGCCCTCGCCTCCCGCAAGCCGGTCAGTGCCGCCCGCGGTGGCGGGACGGGTTGAACCAACCGTGCGAGCGGCGGCCGGCGACATCCCCGGGCAGGCCCGAGGATGGCGGAGAGGGCGGCGAAGGAGCTCCCCGCGGCTCAGCCGAAGCGTTCGATCACCTCGAAGTCGTCGTCTTCCGGCGTTTCGGCGGAAGCCCTGGGCGTGGTGACGAGGGTGGTGCTGCGGCTCTCCCGCCAGAAGGCCGGGTCGTCGCGGATGTAGGCGGGCAGGCGCGTTGGGTCGAGCCTGCGGCGGGTTCCGTGGTGGAGGGTGACGGTGAAGGCCGCGCCGGTGACGGGGCCGTTGGGACGCGCCTCGACGAGGGCGCGGCGGAGCGCGGCCTCGCAGGTCTTCAGCACGGCCATCTGCGCCCGGATCGCGCCCAGCGCGTCGGCAAGGGCGGCAGGCTGGGTGGGCAGCGCGGGCGGAAAGGATTCGGGGCGGCTCATGGGGCAAGGGTGGACCGGCCGGGGTTAACGGGCCGTTACGCGCCACCCAGGGGCCGGGCCTTGCCGCCGCCGGAGTGCCGGCGCGCGCGGCGGGGCGCGCAGGATGCGATCCGGCCCGGCCTGATCCGCGACCAACTCCGCCACCGGGGCGCCGTGGCCCTTCCATGCCGTGCGAAACCCGTTAGGCTCGGGGCATTGTCTGCCGGGAGACCTCTGATGCGCCACCTGATCTGCTCTATCGGCCTTGTTGCCGCCGCCTCCCCTGCCCTTGCCGCCTGTCCGGTGGCCGCCGACATGGAGAGGGGCCTGCGGCTGGGTCTTGCCACGGGCGAGGTCGAGGAGGTGACGCGCGGCACGGCGGAGGGCGAGACGCGCTCGCGGTTCATCGTGGAGGGATACGTCTCCGAGGTGCGGCTGGGGCAAGGGGTGTTTCCGCTGGAGGTGCGGGAGGAGGAGAACGGCACCGAGGTGGCGACGCCGACGACCTACCGCTATGCCACCCCCCTGCCCGCCCCTGCGCCGGGGCTCGAAGTGTCGCTCGAGCTGGTGGTCGAGGGCGACGAGACCAGGCAGGAGCGGCACGACTACAGCTTCGGCACGCCGGTGACCTGGACCTATGGCAGCTGCGCCTACGAGGTGATCCCGGTGCGCACGGTGCATTTCAGGGATGGCACGGAGGTGAGCCGCGACAGCCTGCACTACCTGGTGGCCTTCGGGCACTCCTACCTCGCGGGCTATTCCGACGGGGAGAGCGAGGACGTTTATACCTATGTGAGCGTGGAGGCGATGCCATGATCCGGGCGGCGACAGCGGTGGCACTCTGCGCCACGACGGGCACGGCCGAGGCGGCCTGCCCGGTCGCGGGCGATCTGGGGCGCGGCGGCGTGCGGATGGTGCTGGAGGGCGGCGACCATGAGGACTTCCGCCGAGGCGGCGGCCCGGCGCTGGTGGAGAGCCGGCTCACCCAGGGCGGCGGGGAGACCCGGTTCACCTATGCGCGCGGGGTCTACCTGGTGGAGTCGCTCGAGTTGGAGGGCGGCGTTGCCCGGCCCGGAAGCCGCGCGACCTTTGCCCTGCCGATGCGCCCCGAGGAGACGCCGGAGCCGCTCCCTGGCCATGGCTGGGGCGTGCGGATAGTGGCGACCTATGGCAGCGATCCGGTCACCGAGATGCTGGGCCTGCGCTTTGGCGCGGCGGGCGAGGTGGAGATCGGCGGCTGCAGGCTCGCGGTGGTGCCGGTGGAACAGCGGATCTACGAGGACGGTGTGCAGGTGGCGCGGGAAGAGCGGCACTACCTGCCGGAGCTGGGCTTCAGCTATGCGGTGGCCTGGCACGAGGACGACCGGGTAGACCGCTACGACTATGTTTCGATCGAGGCGATGGAATGAGCGATTTGCAGACGGCACAGGAGGTGCGACGCGGGGCCGCCGAGGGCGCGGGCGACCGGGTGCGGCTGAGCTACGAGGAGAGGTTCCTGCGGCGCCGGGTGCTGGTGACCGAGGGCGCTGGCCGGGTGCTGGTGGATCTCGCCCGGACGACCTCGCTCGAGGCCGGCGACGCGCTGGTGCTGGCGGGTGGCGGGCTGGTGGCGGTGGAGGCGGCGGAGGAGCCGCTGCTGGAGGTGCGGGGAGACGGGCTGGTGCGGCTGGCCTGGCACATCGGCAACCGGCACACGCCCTGCCAGGTCGAGGCGGACCGGCTGCTGATCCGACGCGACCATGTGATGGCCGACATGCTGGCGCGGCTTGGGGCGGAGGTGGCGGAGGTGGTGGAGCCCTTCACGCCGGAGGGTGGCGCCTATGGCGAGGGGCGAACCCACGGGCACGACCACGGGGCGCAGCACGGGCCGGAGGGGCACGGGCACGGGCATGGACACGGGCATGGACACGGGCATGACCACGGGCATGGGCATTCGCATGAGCACTGAGCCTGCCGGCACCGAGGCGGTGCTGCGGCTGGCGCAATGGTTCTCGCCGGGGTTTCCGGTGGGGGCCTTCGCCTGGTCGCACGGGCTGGAGACGGCCCTGGCGGAGGGCCGGGTGGACCGCGGCGGCGTGGAGGCCTGGCTCGAAGGCGTGCTGGAGGATGGCGCGGGGCGTGCGGATGCGGCCCTGCTGGCGGCGGCCCATGGGGCGGAGGGCGCGGCCCTTGCGGGGGTGGACGCCCTGGCCCGCGCGCTGGCCCCCTCGGCGGAGCGGCTGGCGGAGACGGTGGAACAGGGCACGGCCTTTGCCCGGACGGTCTCCGCGCTCTGGCCGGACCGGGCGGTGGAGGCGCTGGCCTATCCGGTGGCGGTGGGACGGGCGGCGGCACTCCACGGGCTGGCGCTGGAGCTGACCGCGGTGATGTACCTGCAGGGCTTCATCGGCAACCTCGTGGCGGTGGCCACCCGCGCGGTGCCGCTGGGCCAGACCGAGGCGCAGGCGATGCTGGCGCGGCTGACGGCCCGCTGCGAGGGCGTGGCACGGCAGGCGATTGCGGGCGGGATCGAGGGGCTGGGGACGGCGAGCTTTGCCGCCGATGTGGCCGCGATGCGGCATGAGACTCTGTATTCTCGCGTGTTCCGGAGCTGAAGGCCCGAGGTCGCCTCGCTGCGCTCGGCGGGCTGGCCTCTTTGGCTGCGCCTCATCGGCCGGAGGCCCTTGCGGGGATGGCGGCGTGCGGGGCCTGATCGGCCGTCGTGCCGATCGAGGGGGCGGGATCGAGTACTCGCGGCAAGAAAACGCAGCGGGGGCGCGCGCAGGGGCGATCTTGCGCGCGGATTTGGCCCGTGGGAAGGATGGCGGGATGATCGCCCTGTCCTGCCTTCTGTCCTTCGTGCTGGTCGTGCTGGCCGCGCTGCACCTGATGTGGGCGCTGGGCCGGTGGTTTCCGCTCGGCGACGAGCGGGCGCTGGCGCGGGCGGTGCTGGGCGCGCGGGGCGTGGAGGCGATGCCCGGGGCGGTGGCCTGCGCGCTGGTGGTGGTGGCGCTGATCTTCGCGGCGGCCTGGGTGTGGTTGCCGGTGCATCCGGTGACGGTGCTCGGGCTGGCGGTTCTGACGGCGGTATTTCTCGCGCGGGGGGCGGCGGCCTATGTGGCGGCCTGGCGGCGGCTGGTGCCGGAAGAGCCCTTTGCCACGCTGGACCGGCGGATCTATGGCCCGCTCTGCCTCGGGATCGGGGCGGGCTTTCTCATTCTGACATATGGAGCTTTGACATGACGCGGTTGAACGGGCCCTTGCGGATCGGGATTGGCGGGCCGGTGGGTGCGGGCAAGACCACGCTGACGGGGGCGCTGGCGAAGGCGCTCTCGCCGCATCATTCGGTGGGGGTCATCACCAATGACATCTACACCCGCGAGGACGCCGAGGCGTTGGTGCGGGCACAGATTCTGCCGGCCGACCGGATCATCGGGGTGGAGACGGGGGGCTGCCCGCATACGGCGATCCGCGAGGATGCCTCGATCAACCTCGCCGCCGTGTCGGAGATGGTGAAGCGCCATCCCGAGGTGGAGGTGGTGCTGATCGAGAGCGGGGGCGACAACCTGTCGGCCACCTTCTCGCCGGAGCTGGCGGACCTGACGATCTATGTGATCGACGTGGCGGCGGGCGAGGAGATTCCGCGCAAGGGGGGGCCGGCGATTACCCGCTCGGATATTCTGGTCATCAACAAGACCGACCTCGCGCCCCATGTCGGCGCCTCGCTGGAGGTGATGGAGCGGGACGCGACGCGGATGCGCGCGGGGCGGCCCTTCTTCTTTTGCGCGATGCGGCATGGGCAGGGGCTGGAGGCGGTCATCGCGGAGATCCGGGCGCTGAGCGGGCTGGGCGAGGTGGCGGTGGAATGAACCCGCTCTACGACGCGCTGATCGCGCCCTGCGCGGACCGGGAGGGAGGCTTTTTGCTGCGGCCGGATGGCTCCGTGCTGCTGGGGTATTCCGAGTTCGTCGGGCAGGTCGGGCGCTACGCCCATGCGCTATCGGACCTCGGGCTGGAGCCCGGCGACCGGGTGGCGATGCAGCTGGAGAAGAGCCCGGAGATGCTGGCGCTGATCGGCGGCTGCATTGCCGCGGGGCTGGTATTTCTGCCGCTGAACACCGGGTATCCGGCGGCGGAGCTGGCCTATTTCGTGGAGAACTCGGGGGCGCGGCTGTTTTTGTGCGATCCGGGGGACCGGGAGGCGCTGGCGGGGCTGGAGAGGTTTGCGCGGATCGAGTGCCTCGGACCGGGGGGCGCGGGGAGTTTTGCGGCGCGGGCGGCGGGGTGCGACAGCGCCTTTGCGCCGGTGGCGCGGGGGCCGGACGACCTGGCGGCGTTTCTCTACACGTCCGGCACCACTGGGCGGTCGAAGGGGGCGATGATCTCGCACCGGAACCTGCTGAGCAATGCGCGGGTGCTGGTGGAGAGCTGGCATTTCACCGACGAGGACGTTCTGCTGCACGCGCTGCCGATCTTCCACACCCACGGGCTCTTCGTGGCGACGAACGTGGCGCTCTTGTCGGGCGCGCGGATGATCTGGCTGCCGAAGTTCGAGGTGGAGACGGTGCTGGAGGCACTGCCACGGGCCACGACGATGATGGGGGTGCCGACCTTCTACACCCGGCTGCTGGACGAGCCGCGCTTCGACGCCGCGCTGGCCGGGCACATGCGGCTCTTCATCTCCGGTTCGGCCCCGATGCTGGAGGAGACGCACCGGCAGTTCGAGGCGCGCACGGGGCAGCGGATCCTGGAGCGCTACGGGATGACCGAGACCAACATGCTGACCTCGAACCCTTATGACGGCGAGCGGGTGGCGGGGACGGTGGGCCCGCCCCTGCCCGGCGTGGAGCTGAAGGTGTGCGATGCGGAGGGCAAGGCCCTGCCCGATGGCGAGGTGGGGATGATCGAGGTGCGCGGGGAGAACGTGTTTTGCGGCTATTGGCAGATGCCGGAGAAGACGGCGGCCGAGTTGCGCGAGGACGGGTTCTTCATCACCGGCGATCTGGGCGTGATCGACGCGCGGGGTTATGTCAGCATCGTCGGGCGCGGGAAAGACCTCATTATTTCGGGGGGTTATAACATCTACCCCAAGGAGGTGGAGGCGGTGATCGACGCGGTGGAGGGCGTGCTGGAAAGCGCGGTGGTGGGGGCTCCGCACGGCGACTTTGGCGAGAGCCCGGTGGCGGTGATCGTGGAGGAGGCCGGGGCGGAGGTGGACCTTGGCGCGGTGCAGACGGCGCTGGACGAGGCGCTGGCGCGGTTCAAGCATCCGCGGCACTTCGATGTGGTGGAGGGGCTGCCGCGCAACACCATGGGCAAGGTGCAGAAGGCGGCGCTGCGGGAGCGTTACAAGCGGGTGTTCGGATGAGTCGGAAGATCGCGGCGGGGCCGGAGGAGCTGGCGACATTCGACGAGTTGCTCTCGATGTCGGGGCTGGAGTTCATGCAGGGGATTCTCGCGGGCGAGATCGCGGGGCCGCCGATCTCGGGCGTGATGGAGTACTGGCTGGACGAGGTGGCGGAGGGGCGCGTGGTGTTTCGCGGCGCGCCGAAGTTTGCCCATGCCAACCCGATGGGCGGCACCCATGGCGGCTGGTACGGCACGCTGCTCGACAGCTGCATGGCCTGCGCGGTGATGACGAAGGTGCCAAAGGGCAGCTGGTACACGACGCTGGAATACAAGGTGAACATCACCCGCCCGATCCCGGTGGGCTGCGAGGTGCTGGCGGTGGGCGAGGTCCAGCACGTGGGCCGCTCGACGGGCGTGGCGCGGGGCGAGATCCTGGGGGTCGAGGACGGGCGGGTCTATGCGACCGGGTCGACGACCTGCATGATCATGACGCGGTAGGCAGGCCGGATCACGGGGCCTTCGGCGCGAAGCTCTGGTGGATGAACTTCTTGTCGCAATAGCCGCATTCGACCTCGCCGGTCTCATGGCTCACGGAGAGCCAGACGCGGGGATGGCCAAGCGCGCCCTCGCCGCCGTCGCAGGAGACGCGCCAGGCGGAAACGACTTCGGTCTCGGGGGCGGCGATGGTCATGGGTCTCTCCTTGCGGGGGGCACGGGGGCGGGCCAGAATTGCCTCGTGAAAATAGCAGGATGGGGAGGCCGTTCAAGTGGGCAGCGGCATGAACGACGCGCGGTGGTTGGTCGCGCCGCACGCAGGGATGCGCCCGTTCCTGCGGCTGATGGCGGAGGCGGCAGAGCGGCTGGGCGGCCGGGTGGTGGCGGAGCCCTTCGTGGGGCGGTTCGGGTTTTACACCGACGCGGGCGGGCGGACGCATGCGGTGCATGGCGCGGCACTGGGGCTGAACGGCGACGCGGCGGCGCGGCTGGCGGGCGACAAGGATTATGCGGCGAAGGTGATGGCTTACGCGGGCGTGCCGGTGCCGGAGCATGTGATCGTGCTGGCCGGGGGGGATGCGGCGCCGGGGATCGCCTGGGCGCGGCAGGCCTGCGGCGTGCCGCTCTGGGTGAAGCCCAATGACGGGCATGGCGGCGCGGGCGTGGTGCGGGTGGAGGATTTCGGGGCGCTCGAGCCGGCGATGGCGCCGCTGCGGGAGGCCGGGCGGCACGTGCTGTTGCAGCGCGATGCGCCGGGGCGGGAATACCGGGTGATGGTGCTGGAGGGGCGCGTCGTGCTGGCCTACGAGCGGGTGCGGCCGGGCAGCGGGCCGGCCAACCTCTCGGCCGGAGGAGCGGTGCGGGATGGCGCACCGGGCGCGGAGGCGGAGGCGCTTGCGGTGCGGGCGGCGGAGGCACTGGGGCTGCGCTGGGCCGGGGTCGACTTGGTGGTGGGCGAAGAGACAGTGGTGCTCGAGGCCAACGCGGCGCCGGGGCTCGATGCCTATGCCTCGGCGGGCCCGGCGCAATGGGCGGCGGCGCGGGAGGCGCTCGGCGCGGCGCTGGAGGTGTTGGGCCGGTAGGCGGTGGGGTCACCCAGAAGGCTGGCTGGGGGGGATGGGGTGCACCAACCCCGCAGGCGATGTGCGGCGTGGCAGGGCAGATTGCCCACCCTGCGCGGGGTGAGCAGCTTCGCCGCGCCTCAGGCGGACGACAGCATCCGGCCCAGCGGGCGGCCGCCGAGGATGTGGACATGGAGATGCGGCACCTCCTGCACGCCATCGTGGCCGGCGTTGGAGATGAAACGGCAGCCCGGACCGTGGGCCTCGACCCCTTCCATCTCGCAGATCTTGCCCAGGGCGCGGGTGAAATCGACGATCTCGGCCTCGGAGGCCTCCTGGGCGAAGTGGTCGTAGCTCACGTAGGGGCCCTTCGGGATCACCAGCACATGCACGGGGGCCTGGGGGTTGATATCGCGGAAGGCCAGCGTGTGCTCGGTCTCGTAGACGGTGGAGTTGGGGATCTCGCCGCGCAGGATGCGGGCAAAAATGTTTTCGGGATCGTAGGTGTAGCCCATGTTTGTCCTCAGTCGGTGAAGAGATGCGGCGTGGAGGCGATCTCCCACGCCGTGTCGATCGGGATGCCGAGAAAGCGAGCCAGCGGCGGCACGTTCTCCTCGACGCTCGCGCTTTCGCGGATGCGGTCGAGATGCTCGAAACCCGCGTCGCGGATGCGCTCCTTCTCGAAGACGATATCATAGCGGATGGTCGGCAGCAGCCGCTCGAGCGTGTCCTGCGGGGTCTGGTCGCCCGCGAGCCCGACGCGGCGGGCATGGCCGAGCAGGTAGCTGTCGGTGAACTCGCACTCCAGATCGAGGATCTTGGTCGACGACTTGTCGGCGTGGAAATCCTGCATCAGGTCGATGTTGGCCGGGTCGAGGCAGATCACCAGGCGATCGGTGTCGTGGTAGTCGAAGAGCATCCGCATCAGCGCGCGGCGGTGGCGGGTGCGCTTTTCGAGGGTGGTCTGGATGCCGCCGAGGTCGGGAAGCCGGGCGCTCTCCTCGTTGAAGAGATACTCGATGACCGGGATGTTGGTGGTGGCACGGATGCGCTCGCACAGGCGCTTGGCGACGTGCCATTTCTTGCAGATGACGATCATCAGCTCGCGGCCCCGCCCGAGGCTCGCCTCGGTCTCCCAGAAGCGCGGCGCAAAGCGGCGGCCGATGCGGCCGCGGCCGGTGAGGAAGTGAAACAGCCTGCGGCCCTCGTTGGAGATCTGGAAGCTCTGATCGGCGGCGGCATAGAGCTTGCCGAGGCGCTTTTTCAGATCGGCGGCCTCGGGGCTGATCTTGCGCGCGAAGAGAAAATCCTGGCTGAGCAGCAGGTCGTAGTGGTCGTTGTAGAAGGTCACCGGCATGCCGTAGTCGGTGAACATGAGGAAGGTCAGGGTGCGGCAGCGGATCTCGTTCTCGGGCACGAGATGACGCACGATGGTCTGGAAGAAGGTCTCGTCGGGGATCCAGGTGGTGCGGAAGAAGCGCATCACGTCGCGCCGGGTCCTTGTGAAATCGAGCACCCATTCGACCGTGCGGCGGCGCAGGCACCACCATTGCGAGCCGATCATCATCTGGAGGTCGGCGGGCACGGGGCGGGTGAGGCCGAGGCGGCGCTGCCATTCGAGCGACTGGTAGAACAGCCACTTGTGCTTTCGTTCGTTGAGGAAGTGGCGGTAGATCAGCCGCTCCTCCTTCATCCCGGTCTTGATCCAGTCGGAATTGAAATAGTCGAAGCTCTCGATGTAATCGGCATCGTCGCGGTCGAGGAAATCGTGGGCGTATTCGGCCGACTTGATGGCCTGGCAATCGCCGGAGAGCATGTAGAAGTGGGTGGCGCGCGGAAAGGCCTCGATGGCCGACTCGACGGCGTTGAGGGTGGCCTGCACGAGGCTCCACTCGCCCCAGCCGCACTTGATGCGCTTGCGGGCGAAGGTGACGTTGGGATTGTCCTTCAGGGCCTCGCGAATCCTTGCGTAATGCTCCGGCCTGGCGCGGGCATCGAAGTGAATCGCCATGTAGTCGCCCACCACCGTCAGGCTCTCGGCCTGGGCGATGATGGCGTCGGGGTCCTTGTGACACAGCAGGATGAAGGCGATCTTTGCCAAGGTGGAAACTCGCGGAGCCTTTTTGAAGACACTGTTTAGGGTTAGTAGCGTAACCAAACATTGAAAAGACAGGGTTTCCTTGTAAGTTTCCCCGTCAATGGTGCCGGAAGGCCAACTTGCGGCCATATGCGTTTCTGGAGGCGGTGAATATGGGCTTTCCCGGCACTTGGATGACGGAGAGTGAGAGCGTGGTGTACCGGGTGGTGCCGAAGTGCGCCTGCTCGACCATCGGGCAGATCATGTTCTACTCCGATCACGGCAAGTTCTTTGACGGCGACATCCACGACAGCACCGCGGGGCTGCACAAATGGGCGCAGGAGGAGAGCCAGCCACTGATCGAGGCCAATGTGACGGCGCATCAGAGCTACGCCTTCACCTGCGTGCGCAACCCCTACACCCGGATCCTTTCGAGCTTCTTCGACAAGATCTGCGGCATCCAGCGCAACGGCAAGCGCTACCGGGGCAAGCTGGTGCCCATGCTGATCCAGAAATACGGGATCGAGGTGGGCGACCCGAAGAGCGGCTTCGAGTTCGACCAGATCAAGAGCTTCCGGCGGTTTTTGCTGTTCGCGCGCGACACCATCCGCTGGCGGCGACCGATGGAGCCCGACATTCACTGGAGCGCCATGTCGGGGCATATCAGCACCTTCATCGTGAACGGCGGGAGCTACGACAACATCTTCTGGACCGAGAAGTTCAACGAGGGGATGCAGTCGGTGCTGGACGCCGTCGAGATGCCCCATGAGGTCAAGCTGGACGAGATCCCGCGCTTCAACGAGAGCGAGGGGCACGGGCCGAAACGGGCGCATCCGGTGGAAGACTACTTCGACGACCTGTCGATGCATCTGGTCTACGAGATCTACAAGCGCGACTTCCAGCTCTTCAAGTATGACTTCGAGAACCCCGCCAACAAGATGCCAACGGGCGAGATCGACCTGGAAGAGGTGCACGCGAAGCTCGGGGATTAAGGCCCCGGCGCGATCCCCAGGTAGCCCAGCGCGGCACGGGTGAGGCGGGCGGCGAGGTCTTCGAAATCGTCCTCCCCGGCCAGCAGCGCGGCGTGGCTCAGGCCCATCGACATGGCCGTGAGGTCGCGCACGGCCTGCTCTGCGCGGGGCACGCCGCGCCCCCGCAGAAGTTGCACGAACCGGGCCGTCAGCCCCGCCTTGAGCGCGGCGAGGTCGGCATCCACCGCCATGTCCTGCTCGATGGTTTCGAGCCGCCGGGCCAGCTCCGGGTCGCGGGAATGGTGCAGCAGGCTGGCGCGCATGATCGCCCCGACAAGCTTGGGCAAGGGCGCGGCGCAGAGCGCGGCGTCGTCGAGCACGGTGGCGAAATCGCGCACCATCGCGGCCTTCATCTCCCGCACGAGCTCGGCGATGATCGCGTCCTTGGAGGGAAAGTACTGGTAGAGCGAGCCGATCGACACGCCGGCCCGCTCGGCCACGCTGTTGGTGGTCAGCGCCCGAGCGCCCTCGCTGCGCAAAATGTGAGCTGCGGCTTCAAGAACGGCATTCCATGTAGCCAGAGAGCGGGCCTGAGCCGGCTTTTTTCGGGGGGTTGCGGGGGCGGCCATGGCGGGATCCGAATGCGAGTTGGCAATGTGAATACTTGCTCACATTATGGAACGAGTGACCGCAGAGCAAGAGGGTGTCGAGATGAAGCGAGGGTTTGAATTCGACGGCGCGACGGTGCTGATCACCGGGGCCAGCCGGGGGATCGGGCGGGCGGCGGCAGAGCAGATGCTGGCGCGCGGCGCGACGGTGCTGACGGTGGCGCGCAGTGAGGCGGCGCTGGCCGAACTGAAGGCGCTGGAGCCGCGCCGCGTGCATGTGCTGGCCGCCGACCTCGCCGCGCCGGGGATGCCGCTGGCGGTGGCGCGCTGGGTGGCGGCAGAGCACCCGGGCTGCACCGGGCTCATCAACAACGCCGCCATCATGATCCACACCCGCCTGAGCGAACCCGCCGATCGCGGCCTGCCCGAGGAAGACCCGCGCGAAGCGGAGATTGCCCGCGAGGTTGCGGTGAACCTGATCGCGCCGCTCACGCTCACCGCGCACATGCTGCCGCTGCTGGCCCGCCGTCCGGGCGCCATGGTGGCCAATGTCACCTCGGGGCTGGCCATCGCGCCGCTGCCGGATGCGGTGACCTATTGCGCCACAAAGGCCGGGCTCGCCTCGGCCACGCGCGGGCTACGCAGCCTTGCGCGGGTGGAGGGCCGCGCGATGCAGCTGAGCGAGGTGGTCATGGCGCTGGTGGACACCGGGCTTTCGGCCCCGGCGAAGCGCAAGATGGCCCCGCAGGAGGCGGCGCGGCAGATGCTGGACGGGCTCGCGGCGGGGCGGCGCCGGGTGTTCGTTGGGCCGACGGGGGTGCTCTCGGCAATCGACCGGCTATGGCCCGCGATGGCAGACCGGATCATCGCCGGGAAGATGCGCGCTACGAAGGGGCCGATGGAGACTGGCATGCGGGGCGCCTGAGCTGCGCAAAGACACCCTGAAGGCGGATGCGCGGGCATGGCCGGGCTGCTCTTCGGGGCCTTCGGCCGCTCATCGCATGGGGCGGGGCAGCTGCGAGGAGGGCTCGGGAGGGGCCGAGGAGCGGCTGCCGGAGTGGCGGGACAGGGCCCGCCCTAGAGCAGGCCGGCCTTGTGAAAAACCTCGCGGAGCGGGCGCTCGGGGCGCGGGCCGATGTGGCGGATGACTTCGGCAGCGGCGGTGACGCCCATGCGGCCGGACATCTCCAGCGTCTGGCCGGTGGCGAGCCCATAGAGAAACCCGGCGGCGAACTGGTCGCCTGCCCCGGTGGCATCCACCGGCGTGACGCGCTGCACCGGCACCTCGACGCGCTCGTCGTCGCGGATCAGGATCACCGGGTTGCCGGAGCGGGTGCAGACCACCACCGGGCAGATCGCGGCGGCCTCGTTCAGCGCGGTTTCCAGGCTGTCGGTCTGGTAGAGCGATTTCCACTCCGCCTCGTTGCCGATGGTGTAATCCATGTCGTTCTCGATCAGCTCGCGGAAGCTGTCGCGGTGACGGTCGACGCAGAAGGGATCGGAGAGCGTGATGCCGGCCTTGCCGCCCGCGTGGTGGCAGGCGTTGGCGGCGGCCATGAAGGCGCGTTTGCCCTTGTCCTTGTCGAAGAGGTAGCCCTCGAGAAACAGGTAGCGGGTGTTCTCCATGACCGAAACGTCCACGTCCTCCTCGCCGAACTCGGCGCCGCAGCCGAGGTAGGTGTTCATCGAGCGCTCGCCGTCGGGGGAGACGAAGATCATCGAGCGGGAGGTGGGCGGCTGGCTCGCGTCATCGACCGGCGGGTTGGGAAAGGTGGTGCCGTCCTTCTCCATGTTCTCGGCGTAGAACCGGCCCAGTGCGTCGTTCTTGACCCGGCCGACGAAGGCGGTGGCCAGCCCCAGCGTGCCCAGCCCCGCCAGCGTGTTGGCGACCGAGCCGCCCGGCGTTTGCACCCGGTCGGTCATGGCGGCGTAGAGCACCTCGGCGCGCTTGCGCTCGACGAGCTGCATGATGCCCTTCTCGATGCCCATGTTGTCGAGAAAGCTGTCATCGCCGTGGGAGATCACGTCGACGATGGCGTTGCCGATGCCGACGACGTCATACTGGGTGGTCACAGGGTCTTCTCCTCGTAAAGGCAGATGTCGCGGATGATGCAGGTGGCGCAGAGCGGCTTGCGGGCCTTGCAGGTGTAGCGCCCGTGCAGGATGAGCCAGTGGTGGGCGTGCTGCTGGTATTCGGCCGGGATGCGGTCTTCGATGGCGCGCTCGACGGCATCGACATCGCGGCCGGGCGCGATGCCGGTGCGGTTGCCGACGCGGAAGATGTGGGTGTCGACGGCCTGGGCGGGGTGGCGGAACCACATGTTCAGCACCACGTTGGCGGTTTTGCGGCCCACGCCGGGCAGCGAGGTGAGGGCCTCTCGGGAGGAGGGCACGACGCCGTTGAACTCGTCGACGAGGATCCGGCTCAGCTTCATCACGTTCTTCGCCTTCTGGCGGAAGAGGCCGATGGTCTTGATGTGCTCGGTCAGCCCGTCGAGCCCGAGGTCGAGCATCTTCTGCGGCGTGTCGGCCAGGGCGAAGAGCGCGCGGGTGGCCTTGTTGACGCCTGCGTCGGTGGCCTGGGCCGAGAGGGCGACGGCGACCACCAGGGTGAAGGCGTTGGTGTGCTCCAGCTCGCCCTTGGGCTCGGGCTCGGCCTCGCGGAAGCGGGCGAAGACCTCGGAGATCTGGTGATATGTCATGGCGGGCGCGGGCATGGGCGCTGTTTTGCCCTGCGGGCGGGGAATGGGCAAGCGTAACGGTGGTTTGCGCACGCGCTGAGGTCGTGCCGCCTTAGCGCAACTTCCGGGTCGCCCTGGGCGGCGGGGGTTTCTATCTCTATCCTCGAAGGAGACATGCCGATGAACGCGCCCGTGAGAGAGATGGAAGAGAGCTACCACTACCAGGTGATGCGCCGTGCGCTCGACGTGATCGACGGGGCGGAGGGCAAGCTGACGCTGGAGGCGCTGGCGAGCGAGATGCGGATGTCACAGGCGCATTTCCAGCGGATGTTCAGCCAGTGGGTTGGCGTCAGCCCGAAGCGGTATCAGCAATACCTGACCCTCGGCCATGCCAAGGCGCTGCTCCGGGAGCGGTTCACCACGCTGGAGGCGGCGGACGAGGTGGGGCTCAGCGGGTCGGGGCGGCTGCACGACCTGTTCCTGCGCTGGGAGGCGATGAGCCCGGGTGACTATGCCAAGGGCGGCGCGGGGCTGGAGATCCGCTGGGGATGGTTCGAGAGCCCCTTCGGCCCGGCGCTGGTGATGGGCACGGAGAAGGGCCTGTGCGGCATCGCGCTCGCCGCCGAGATGGGGCCGGAAGCGGCGATGGACGACCTGCGCGGCCGCTGGCCGGGGGCGGCCTTCGTGGAGGATCCGATGGCGCTGCGGCCCTGGGTGCTTTCGGCCTTCGGGGCCGAGGGCAAGGGGGAGGAGACGCCGCTCTACCTCATCGGGGCGCCGTTCCAGATCAAGGTCTGGGAGGCGCTGATGCAGATCCCGACAGGCCATGTGACCACCTATTCCGAGATCGCGCGGGCCGTCGGATCGCCCAGGGCGGTGCGGGCGGTGGGCACGGCGGTGGGGCGCAACCCGGTGAGCTGGCTGATCCCCTGCCACCGCGCGATTGCCAAGTCGGGGGGCCTGGGCGGCTATCACTGGGGGCTGCCGGTGAAGCGGGTGATGCTGGCCTGGGAGGCCGCGCGGACCGAGGGGCGCGCGGCCGGCTGAGGGGCCAACAGGCGGCGCCGGGCCGCGGATGTCGTGGATTTCACGTGATGTGACAAGCCGGTGGAGGGCTGAAACATTCTGCGCGCGGGGCGGGCAGATTTCCGCTCAGCACGGGCGGATCACGCGATTTCGAGTTGGCTATGTCACATTTTAAAGGAACGAAGCGGCCCAGAGGGCGTTAAAGCCCCGACGTCCATGGGGACCAACCGTAAAGACAAGGACCGTAGCAGACATGATCCGCAATTCCCTTTTGATTTCCGCCGCCGCCGCCACCTTCCTCGCAGGCTGCGAAGGCGTCGGCCCGAAGACCCAGACGGGCGCCCTGACCGGTGCCGCCGTGGGGGCGCTGGCCGGCGTGGCGCTGGGTGACGACGAAGAGAGCCGCCGCCGCGGCGCCGTGCTCGGTGCCGCCGTCGGTGCCGGCGTGGGCGGTGCCATCGGCGCCAACCTCGACAAGCAGGCGCGGGAGCTCGACCAGAACCTCGACGGGCGCATCAAGGTGGTCAACACCGGCGACCGCCTGATCGTGACCATGCCGCAGGACATTCTCTTTGCCGTCGACAGCACGGCGCTGACCTCGACCCTGCAGGATGACCTCTACACCTTGGCCCGCAGCCTGAACGACTACCCCAATACCACCGTGCAGGTGATCGGGCATACCGACAGCGACGGTGCGGCCTCCTACAACCAGGATCTCTCGGAGCGTCGTGCACTCGCGGTGCGTGGTGTGCTGGTGAACGGTGGCGTGTCTTCGGGCCGGATCCAGGCGATCGGGCGCGGCGAGAGCCAGCCGGTGGCGACCAACCAGACCGCCTCGGGCAAAGCCGCCAACCGGCGCGTCGAGATCATCATCATCCCGAACACCTGATCGGATGAGCGTGTAACCAGTTCGGACCGGGGCCCGTCCCTGCCCCGCTCCGTCTTTGCTCCCGCCCTGCCTGTGGCGGGGGCACCTTGCCCCCTCCCCCCGGAACGTGGTCAAATCACTTGACCAATTCCGGGGGGCTTTTTCATGCCGTTCCAGCCTGTCAATGCCGCGCGTCTGAGCGATGCGGTGGTGGAGCAGATCGAGCTGCTGATCCTGCGGGGCGTGCTGCGCCCCGGAGAGCGGCTGCCGGCGGAGCGTGACCTGGCCGAGCGCATGGGCGTGTCGCGCCCCTCGCTGCGTGAAGCGCTGGGGGCGCTGCAGGACAAGGGCCTGCTGGAGGCGCGGGCCGGCGCGGGGGTGTTCGTGTCGGAAGGGCTGCGCTCGGTCTTTCCGCCAGCCCTGGTGCGGCTCTTTGCCGGGCATCGGGAGGCGGTGGTGGATTACATCGGCTTCCGCCGCGACCTCGAGGGCCAGGCGGCGGAGCGGGCGGCGGTGCATGGCACCGAGGGAGACCACGAGGGAATTGCCCGGGCGCTGGCGGAGATGGAGGCGGCCCACGGGCGGCGGACGACGGCCGAGGAGGAGGCCGAGCTGGACGCGGGCTTTCACATGGCGATCCTGGAGGCGGCGCACAACGTGGTGCTCCTGCACATGATGCGGGCGATGTTCGGGCTGCTGCGCGAGGGTGTCTTCTACAACCGTCAGATCATGTTCCGGAACCAGCCGACGCGGGAGCGGCTGCTGGCGCAGCACCGGACCATCGCGGAAGCGATCCTGGCCCGCGACGCCGCGGCGGCCCGGAGGGCGGTGGAGGCACATCTCGACTTCGTCGAGCGGGCGCTGGCCGAGCAGGGGAAGGCCGAGGTTCACGAGGCGGTGGCCCGGCAGCGGCTGGAGCGTTAGGCGGGGCGCCCGCCCTGGGCGAAGCGGCCGGTCCAGGTGGGGATGGTATCTCCCTTGGCCGGGGTGGCGTGGTAGACGCCGCGGGCGATGGCGCGGGCGAGGCAGGTGGCGGCGGCGTGGCCGATGCGGAGCGCATCCCACTGCGGGTCTTCCAGCGGCCGGGCGCCGGTGGCGGCCCCGAAGACAAGGTCTCCATCGAAGGGCGTGTGCGAGGGCACCAGCGCGCGGGCCATGCCGTCATGCGCGGCCACGGCCATGCGCAGGCATTGCGCCGGGTCGAGCGCCGCGTCGGTCGCCACGATGGCGATGGTGGTGGCCTCGCCCGCGAGTTTTTCGAGGCTGGGTTCGAAGCCCGCATCGGTCGTCTCAGGCCCGCCGAGGCCGCCGAACTCGCCCGCCATCTCCCAGGCCCCGGCCCAGAAGCGGGGGCCCTTGCCCTCGATCGCGGAGCCGACCGCGTTGACGCCGACCAGCGCCCCCACGGTGATGCCGCTCTCCAGCACCACGGAGGCCGAGCCGAGCCCGCCCTTCAGCGTGGTGGTGGTGGCCCCGGTGCCGCAGCCCACGGAGCCGAGCTTGAAGCTGGCGCCGGCGGCGTCCAGCGCCATGCGGCCCATCGACTTGTAGGGATTTTCCTTCCAGTCCTTGTCGCCGCCGTTCAGCAGGTCGAAAAGGATGGCGCCGGGGACGATGGGCACGCGGACCTCGCCGACCTGGTAGCCACGGCCCTGCGCGCGCAGGCCGTCGGCCACGCCGGAGGCGGCATCGAGCCCGAAGGCGGAGCCGCCGGAGAGCACGAGGGCATCGACCCTCTGCACCAGCTTGTCGGGGGCGAGCAGATCGGTTTCGCGGGTGCCGGGGGCGCCGCCCATGACATGCACGGAGGCCACGAAGGGCGCGTCGCCCACCAGCGCGGTCACGCCGGATTTGACCTGGGTGTTCGTGGCGTTGCCGACCCGGAGGCCGGCGACATCGGTGATGAGATTGCGTGGACCCGGCTTCATTGCTGCCCCCTTCATGCGCTTGGCGCAGGTGTTGCCGATCGGCGGCCCCGGTGCAAGGGGCGCGGCTCAGTCGTGGAGGTCGAAGGCGCCGTGGTAGGTGAGGCGGGGCGTGTCGGCGAGGCGGAAGGGGAAGCCGCCGGTGGCGCGTTCGTCGATGACCACCACGGTATCGGCTCCGGCGGTGATGTGGTTCACGTCGAGCAGGGTCTCGCCGGTGAAGGTGGCCTCGAGCAGGGGTTCGAGGCCCGTGCCGTGGCCCATCCGCACGAAGGCCGGGTCGATGAAGGCTTCGGGCAGGTCGACGGTGAGTTGGGCCGGTTCGTCGGCCAGGTGCCCGTCCATCGGCGGCAGGACATAGGCCACGGCCGCCGCCTCGCTGCCGAAGGTGCCGGAAAAGAGATGCAGGCGCCGGTTGCCCGGCGGCAGCGGTGCGGCGCGGTGTTCCTCCGAACGGGAGGCGAGGCCGAGCAGGCGGAGGAGGAGGCGGAGCATGCGGCAGGCTACCCGGTGGCGTGCGGCCGGGGCAAGCGGCGCGCGGCCAGAGGCAGGCCGACCAGCAAGGCGGTGAAATAGGCGGCGGTGAGCGCGAGGGAGGCCGATTGCACCAGCGGTGAGGCGGGCACGGCGCCGAGCGGCAGGAGGGCGAGCAGGCAGAGGGCGGCGAGCGCGGCGACGAGGGCGCTGGCCGGGCGCTCCCAGAGCGGGCGGGAGGCATGCCGGTCGAGCCAGGGCAGCGCAACCCAGAGCGCGAGGGCGGCGAAGAAAGCGAGGATCCCGGCGGTCTTGTCGGGCGGGGCCCTGAGGATGGCGTAGAACGGTAGCAGCCAGGTTTCGGGGAGGATGTGGACCGGGGTGGCGAGCGGATTGGCGGGCAGCGGGGTGCGGCGCACGTCGGCGAGGATGTCGGCGGTGCTGGCAAAGGCGTCGGGGGCGGCTGGCGGCGGCAACGGCAGCGCGAGCGCGGCGAGGAGGGCCACGGCCGGGATGAGGGCCAGAGCGGAGGGGTGGCGGAGGTGCCAGTACTGGCCGAGGTGGCGCAGGAGCACGGCGAGAAGCGCGAGCGGCAGGAGCGCGGGCGCCAGAGCGGGGAGCGACGCGGCAGGGCCCGATGCCAGCGCGAAGCTCACCTGCCCCCAGGGCAGGAGATAGCCGAGAAAGCCCAGCGCAACGCCGGTGACGGCCAGCGCCGAGAGGCCGACCCAGGTGCCACGGTGCGGCGCCCCGTGCAGCCCGCAGAGCGCGCCGAGCAGGAGGAGCGCAAAGAGGAGCGGCTCGGAGAGGCCGGCGGCGCGGTGGAGGGCGAAGCCGAGCGTCGGGTCGAAAAGTGGCGCGATGAGCTGGCCCGAGGCGAGGGCCGCGACGAAGAGGGCCATGGCGTGTGCCACGGCCCACCAGGCGGCGGGGAGGCCTAGATGCATCGGCCGCCGTCGACCTCGAGCGCGGTGCCGGTGATCATGGAGGCCTCGTCGGAGCACAGGAAGGCCGCCGCCGCGCCGAGATCCTCCGGCGTGGAGAAGCGCCCGAGCGGGATGGTGGCGAGGAACTTCGCCCGCATCTCGGGGGTGTCCTCGCCCATGAAGCTCGCCAGCAGCGGGGTTTCACCGGCCACCGGGCAGAGCGCGTTGACCCGCACGCCCGAGGGCGCAAGCTCGACCGCCATGGCCTTGGTGGCGGTGATGACCCAGCCCTTGGAGGCGTTGTACCAGTTGAGCCGCGGGCGGGGGGAGAGGCCGGCGGTGGAGGCGATGTTGAGCACCGCGCCCGTGCCACGGGCCTTCATCGCCGCAATCACGGTGCGGGCGGAGAGGTAGATAGACTTCATGTTGATCGCGGTGACGCGGTCGAAATCTTCCTCCGAGACCTCCTCCATCGGCGCGGGCAGATGGGTGACGCCGGCGTTGTTGACGAGGATGTCGGTCTGCCCGGCCTCGCCTGCGCAGGCCTCCCAGCCGGCCAGGGTGGCCACGTCCATCGCCAGCGAGCGGCCGCCGATCTCCTCGGCGACGGCGGCGGCGGCCCGGGCGTTGATGTCGGCAACCAGCACTTGGGCGCCCTCGGCCGCGAACTTGCGCGCGATGCCCGCGCCGAAGCCCGAACCGCCGCCGGTGACGATGGCGCGTTTGCCCTTGAGTCGCATGTCAGGTTCCTCCCTCTTGTCGGGCCGATGAGAGGGCATGGGGCGGCGGGGCGCAAGGGGCCGAAGGCAGCGCGGGGCCGGTCAGCGGCGGGCGGAGCGCTCGGGCGCGGAGGCGAAGAAGGCGGCGTCGTGGTCGGCAGCGGCGGGGATGGCACGGGCGAGGGTGTCGCGGCCCTCGGGGGTGAGCGAGACGGCCACGGCGCGGCGGTCGCGCTGCGAGGGCGTGCGGGTGACCAGGCCCATGGCCTCGAGCTTGCGCACCAGACCGGAGATATGCATCCGGTCCATGCCGGAGACATTGGCGATGCGTTGCTGGGTCACCGCCCCGCCCTCGCGGGTGAGCCAGCCGATGACGGCGAGGACGGAGAAGAGCGGCTGGGTGAGGCCCAATGCAAGCAGGCTGGCCGAGAGGCTGCGTTGCCAACCGAGGAAGCGGTGCCAGAGCCGGAAGCCATCGGACTCGGTCGGGTTTCCGGCGCGGGAGAGGGTTTCTGTCAGGGTGAGGGGCATCGGCGGTGATTGTAATACTGTTTACAGGCGCCGCAAGCCTCCCTTTCTGAAGGAACGGGACCCGCCGCCGGGCCGGGTTCAACCGTGCCGGGCGGCCACGGTCTTGAGAGTGGAGAAGCCGTAGAGCGCCTCGAAGCCCTTTTCGCGCCCGTGGCCGGAGCGGCCGACGCCGCCGAAGGGCAGCTCGACGCCGCCCCCTGCCCCGTAGTTGTTGAGGAAGACCTGGCCCGCCTTCAGCCGCTTCGCCAGCCGCATCTGGCGCGCGCCGCTCTCGGACCAGACCGAGGCGACCAGCCCGTAGCCGGTGCCGTTGGCGATGGCGACGGCCTCCTCCTCGCTGTCGAAGGGGATCATCACCTGGACCGGGCCGAAGATCTCCTCCTGGGCGAGGATGTGGGTGGGGTCGGTGGTGGCGTAGAGCCGGGGGGCGACGTAGTGGCCGGCCTTCGGCGCATCGCTGGAGACGCGGCCCTCGGCCAGCAGTTGCAGCCCCTCGTCGCGCGAAAGGTAGCCCTGCACGATCTGCTTTTGACGGGCGGAGATGAGCGGGCCGAGTTCGGCGTCTTCCAGCGCGGGGGCGGCGCGCAGCTTGCCGTAGGCCTCGGCCATGCGGGCCACCGTCTCATCCCAGAGCGGTCTCTGGACGAGGAGGCGGGAGGAGGCGGAGCAGGTCTGACCCGCGTTTTGCAGCCCGGCGGAGAGGAGAAAGGGGAGCGCGGCGCCAAGGTCGGCATCGGCGAAGACGAGCTGGGGCGACTTGCCGCCGAGTTCGAGGGTGACGGGCACGATGTTGGTGGCCGCGGCCTGCTGGATCAGGGTGCCCACGCCCGCCGAGCCGGTGAAGCTGAGGTGGCGGACGCCCGGATTGCGGGAGAGCGCGGCGCCGGCTTCCTCGCCGAGGCCGGGCACGACGTTGAGCGCGCCGGGCGGCAGGCCGGCCTCTTGGGCGAGGCGGGCGAAGGCGAGCGCGGTGAGGCAGGCCTCTTCGGCGGGTTTGAGGACGCAGGCGTTGCCCATGGCCAGAGCCGCGCCGACGGAACGGCCGATGATCTGCATCGGGTAGTTCCAGGGGATGATGTGGCCGGTCACCCCGTGCGGCTCGCGCAGGGTGTAGACGGTGTAGCCGTCGAGGTAGGGGATGGTCTGGCCGGTGATCTTGTCGGCCGCGCCGCCGTAGAACTCCATGTAGCGGGCGAGTGCGCGGGCGTCGGCGCGGGCCTGGGTGAGCGGCTTGCCGACATCGCGGGATTCGAGCACCGCAAGGGCCTCGGTGCGCTCTTCGATCAGGCGGGCGAGCCGCAGCAGGATGCGGCCGCGCTCGGCGGCGGTGAAGCCGCCCCACTCGCCCTCGAGCGCGGTTTGCGCGGCGGCGACGGCATCGGACACCTCGCGGCTGCCACAGCGGGCGATGGCGCCGATTTCCTGCCCGGTGGAGGGGTCTTCGATCGGGAGGGTGGCGGGGGCGTCGTGCCAGTGGCCGCCGATGAGATATTCGGACGGGTCGAACCAGCCTGCGGTGATGTCTGTCATGGTGGGGCCTCCGGGGGCGAGGTTAGGGGGCGGGGGCAGCGTTGGGAAGGGGGATCGGGGCGCCCTTGATGAGCCGTGCAGCGCCGACCCGCGGGGTGGCGCCTGCAACGGCTGTTCGGGGCACTTTATTGTGCCGTGGTGGCTCGACCTTCGTGGTCAGCGCAGTCGTCACCGAAGCGCCGCCCCGGGGGGCGGGTCGGCGCTGCACGGCGCCTTCGGCTTGATTCCGTGCAGGTGCCAGGCTGAACCGTTTGGTCAAGTTACAAGAACCGGGGCGGCGGGAGGGGGAAGTGCTTTCGGTGGCCTCGCTTCGCTCGGCGGGTGGGGCCTCTTCGCTGCGCTCATCGGCCTGTCGAGGTGTGCGGATTGCCCACCCTAGGCCGCGAGCACAGGGGCGGCGGCGATGAGGGTGCGGGTGTAGGGGTGCTCGGGGGCGGTGAAGACCTGCCCGGTCGGGCCCTCCTCCACGATCTCGCCCGCCTTCATCACCAGCACCCGGTCGGTCACGTTGCGGACCACCGAGAGGTCGTGGCTGATGAAGAGATACGACAGGCCGCGCTCGGCCTGGAGCCCGGCCAGCAGGTCGAGGATGCGGGCGCGGACCTGGACATCGAGCGCCGAGACCGCCTCGTCGAGCACGATCAGCTCGGGGTGGGTGATCAGCGCGCGGGCGATGGCGATGCGCTGGCGCTGGCCGCCGGAAAACTCGTGCGGATACTTGTGGGCGTCGTCGGGGTGGAGGCCGACGGCGCGCAGGGCCTCGGAGATGCGGGCGCGGAGGTCGGGCGGGGTGCCGGTGAGGTGGAAGGGCTCGGCGACGAGGCGCGACACCCGGTGGCGCGGGTTGAAGCTGCCGTAGGGGTCCTGGAACACGACCTGGAGGCGGCGGCGCAGGTCGAAGCCCATGGCGGGCGAGACTGGCTGGCCATCGAGCGCGATGCTGCCGCCCTGGAGCGGGTCGAGGCCGAGGATGGCGCGGGTGAGGGTGGACTTTCCGCAGCCGCTCTCGCCGACAAGGCCGAGGGACTCGCCCTGGCGCAGGGTGAAGCTGACCCTGTTCACGGCGCGGAACGGCCCCTTGCGGGTGGGGTAGTCGCGGATCGCGCCCTGGACAGAGAGCAGGGGCCTTTGCGCGATGCGCGTGGCCGCGCGGTCGGGCTGGTGGCCGGAGGCCTCGAAGAGCGCCCGGGTATAGGGGTGGCTGCGGGTGCGCAGGATCGTGGCGGTGGGGCCGTGCTCGACCACCCGGCCGGCCTGCATCACCGCGATCTCGTCGGCCATGTCGGCCACCACGGCGAGGTCGTGGGTGATGAGCAGCAGCGCCATGCCCTCTTCACGCACCAGGCCACGCAGCAGCTCGAGGATCTGGGCCTGGGTCGTCACATCGAGCGCCGTGGTCGGCTCGTCGGCAATGAGCAGCCGGGGGCGGAGCGCGATGGCCATGGCGATGCAGACGCGCTGGCGCTGGCCGCCGGAGAGCTCATGCGGGTAGCGGGTGGCGGGGATGCTGGCGAGGCCGACGCGGTCGAGCTTGTCGCGGGCGATGGCGGCGGCCTGCCCGCGCGAGGCGGCGCCGTGGATGCGCAGGGTTTCGGCCACCTGGGCGCCGATGGTCTGCATCGGGTTGAGCGCGGTCATCGGCTCCTGGAAGATCATGCCGATCTCGTTGCCGCGCAGGGCGCAGAGGCGGCGCTCGGAGGCTTGCGTCAGGTCTTCGGCATCGAGGCAGGCGGCACCGGTGGTGCGGGAGCCGTGCGGCAGCAAGCCCATGATCGAGAGGGCGGTCATGGATTTGCCGGAGCCGCTCTCGCCGACGAGGCCGAGGATGCGGCCCTCGGGCAGCGAGAGGGAGACATCGCGCAGGATGGGCTTGCCGTGGATGGCGAGCGAGAGATTGCGCAGCTCGATCACTGGACGGCCCTGCGCAGGCGGGGGTCGAGCATGTCGCGCAGCCCGTCGCCCATCAGGTTGAGGCCAAGGACCATGGCGGTGATGCAGAAGGCCGGGGCCATGGCGAGGCGCGGGGTGCCGTAGAAGAAGGTTTGCGCATCGGCCAGCATCCGGCCCCAGGAGGGCGTCGGCGGTTGCGCCCCGAGGCCGACGTAGGAGAGGCCGGCCTCGGCGAGGATGCCCAGCGAGAACTGGATGGTGGCCTGGACGATGAGCAGGCTGGCGATGTTGGGCAGGATGTGCTCGGCCGAGATGCGGGCGCGGGACTTGCCCGCCACCCGCGCGGCGAGGATGAACTCGCGCTGCCAGACCCCCAGCGCCGCGCCGCGGGCGACGCGGGCGAAGACCGGGATGTTGAAGATGCCGATGGCGAGGATGGCATTGAGCGCCGAGGGGCCGAAGGTGGCGGTGATCAGGATGGCGATCACGAGGGAGGGAAAGGCGAAGGTGAGGTCGTTGGCGCGCATGATGACCTCGTCGAGCAGCGAGCCACGGGCGGCGGCGGCGGTGAGCCCGAGGGGGACGCCGATGCACAGGCCGATGGAGACGGCGACGAGGGCGACGGCGATGGAGGTGCGCGCCCCGGCCATGAGCAGGGAGGTGAGGTCGCGGCCCAGGTGATCGGTGCCGAGGAGGTGGGTGGCGGAGGGGGCGGCGAGCTTGTTGGAGATCGCCAGATCGAGGACGGAATGGGGCGTCCAGACCAGCGAGAGCAGCGCGGCAGCGAGGAAGACGGCGGTGAGGGCGGCGCCGATGAGGAGCTGGGCGGGGAGCTTCACGGGCGGGCTCCGGTGCAGCGGGGCACCTGCACGGAGTCAAGCCGAAGGCGCCGTGCAGCGCCGACCCGCCCCCCGGGGCGGCGCTTTGGTGAGAGCAGCGCTGACCACGAAGGTCGAGCTACCACGGCAAGATAAAGTGCTCTGCACAGCCGTTGCGGGCGCCACCCCGCGGGTCGGCGCTGCACGTCTTGCGCCGGTCCGAATTGCCTTTGTTTTGTCACCTCCGCCTCCTCAGCCGCGGGTCGGCCAGGCCGTAGGCGATGTCGGTCAGGAAGGTCACGCAGATGACGGCGAAGACCAGCAGCATCACCGCGCTTTCGACCACGATCAGGTCGCGCTGGGTGATGGCCTGGAAGATGAGCCGGCCGAGTCCGGGGAGGTAGAAGACGTTCTCGATGATGATCGCCCCGGCCAGCAGGAAGGAGAATTGCAGGCCCAGGATGGTCAGCACCGGCACCAGCGCGTTGCGCAGCGCGTGGCGGGTGAGGGCCTGCGCCCGGCTCAGGCCCTTGGCGCGGGCGGTGCGGATGAAATCCTGCCCCAGCACCTCGATCAGCGCCGAGCGCATGACGCGGGCGAGGATGGAGGCCTGCGGCAGGGCCAGGGCGACGGCGGGCAGGGTCAGCGCCTTCAGGCCGGGCCAGAGGCCCGCATCCCACCCCGGAAAGCCGCCTGCGGGAAAGAGCGGGACGGTGATGGCGAAGGCCAGCACCAGCAGCATGCCGAACCAGAAGTTGGGCACGGCGATGCCGAGCTGGGTCAGCCCCATGATGCCGTAATCCGCCGCCCGGCCCCGGAAGGCGGCGGCGAGCAGGCCGACGGGGATGGCCAGCAGCGTGGAGAGCACCAGCGCATAGGCGGCAAGCGGCGCGGAGACCGCGAGGCGGTCAGCGATGAGCTGCTCCACCGGCACGCGGTAGGTGTAGGAGGTGCCCATGTCGCCCTGCAGGAGCCCGGTGATCCAGCGCAGGTAGCGCTCGGGCGTGCTGCCATCGAGCCCGAGCTCGCTGCGCAGCGCGGCCACGGTCTCGGGCTGGGCATTGAGCCCCAGCATGAAGGCCGCCGGATCGCCGGGGATGACCTCGAGCATGAAGAAGATCACCACGCTGGCCGCGACGAGCGAGAGGGCGAGGGAGATCAGCCGGGAGGCGAGGTAGCGGGCCATGGGGTGACGCTAGGGGATTGATCGCATGGGGGGAAGGGAGGGCGCGCTCAGGGGAAGAGCCTGGCCTTCTGGTCGCGGGCAAATCCGCGGGTCGCGGTGGAGCAGCAGGCCTCGGCCCAGTCGATGGCGGCGTCGAAGGTGGCGCGGGCGGCCTCGACCTTGCCGGCCCGGTGCTGGAGCGCGGCGAGCCCGGTCAGCGCCGAGACGCGCCGGCCCGGATCGGCGGTGGTGTGGGTAAGCGCCACGGACCGGGTCTTGACGGCGATGGCCTTCTCGAAGTCGCCCTCGAGCTCGTAGGCCTCGGACATCAGGCGCAGGAGGTCGGACAGTTCCGACGACTCTGCGCCGTAGTGGGCCGTGGCGTCGCCCAGAAGGGGCTCCCAGGCCTCGAGGCCGAAGCGGTGGAGCGGCGCCTGCCCGGCCTTGTGGCGCGCCTTGTCGAGCGCGCGCAGGTGGGTGCCCTGGTTCATCCGCAGCCAATGGATCTCGGTCACCGGGCGGCCCACCTGGGGCGCAAGGGCCAGCGCGGCCTCGAGGTGGGCGGTGGTGCGGCTGTCGTTGACCCACATCACGCCGGTCTCGGCGCAGAGGCGATGCATGAAGTAGAGCTCAAGCGGCGCCAGCACCCCTGCCCTTGCCTCGGCGGCCAGCGCCCGCTCGGCATGGTCGAGGCAGGCGGCCTCGTCGCGCTTGCCCTCGACCACCGCCAACTCGCGAAACAGGCGGGCCTCCTCGGCGGGGCCGGTGACGAGCGGCTCCAGCGCGAGGAGAGCGGCCACCATCTCGCCGCCAATGAACAAGGCCTCGGGATCGTCGAGCTGCCGCTTGAGCACGGCGAAGCGCGCCGCGAAGGAGGCCGGGTCTGCCGGGGCGGCGGCGGGGGTGACGAGGGCGAGCAGGGCGAGGATGAGGCGGCGCATGGGCGCAGAGTGCCCGGAGCCCGCGGGGGCTGCAACGGGCTTGCGCGGGCGCGGCGGCGTGGCATAGTCGGCGGCAGGCCCGGGGTGATGGCGTCACCCCGTCGCGCGGCCCTTTCCGTCCTGCACGCCGGGACCATTCCTTGACGAATGGGCCCGATGCGTGGCCCGGAAAGGCTGATGACATGACGGATCGTCCCGAGTTCTACCGCTTCGAGAACGGCGAGAAGGCGCCCCTGCCCTTCTCGGGTGCCGAATATGACGCACGGCTCGCCAGGCTGCGGGCGGTGATGGCGGAGGCGGGCGTGGAGGTGGCGTTGTTCACTTCGATGCACAACATCGCCTATTATTCGGGCTTTCTCTATTGCGCCTTCGGGCGGCCGTTCGGGCTTGTGGTGACGGCGGAAACCTCAGTGGTGATCGCCGCGGGCATCGACGCGGGCCAGCCGTGGCGGCGCTGCCATGGCGAGGCGCTGACCTACACCGACTGGGCGCGCGACAACTTCTGGCGGGCGGTGGCCCATGTGGCGGGCACCGGCCGGGTGCTGGGCTTCGAGGGCGACCACATGACCGTGCAGCAGCGGGCGGCGATGGAGAGCTTTCTGGCGCCGGTCTCGATGGATATCGCCGGGACGGTGATGGGCCTCCGAATGGTGAAGAGCCCGGCCGAGATCGCGCTGATCCGCGAGGGCGCACGGGTGGCGGACCTTGGCGGCGAGGCGATAAGGGGCGCAATCCGCGAGGGCGTGCGCGAGATCGACGTGGCGATGGCGGGCCGCGACGCGATGGAGCTGGAGATCGCGCGGGCCTTTCCGGAGGCCGAGTATCGCGACACCTGGGTCTGGTTCCAGTCGGGGCTGAACACCGACGGGGCGCACAACCCGGTGACGGGCCGGCGTCTGGAGCGCGGCGATATCCTGAGCCTCAACTGCTTTCCGATGATCTCGGGCTACTACACCGCACTGGAGCGGACGCTCTTCGTGGGCGAGGTGGATGACGCCTCGCTGGGCTACTGGGAGGCCAACGTGGCGGTCCACGAGTTGGGGCTTTCCCTGCTGAAGCCAGGGGCCAGGTGCAGCGCGGTGACGGAGGAGCTGAATGCCTGTTACGCCGAGCGGGGGCTGCTGAAGTACCGCAGCTTCGGCTACGGGCATTCCTTTGGCGTGCTGTCGCATTACTACGGGCGCGAGGCGGGGCTGGAGCTGCGGGAGGACATCGACACGGTGCTGGCGCCGGGGATGGTGATCTCGATGGAGCCGATGCTAACGGTGCCCGAGGGGATGCCGGGGGCGGGCGGATACCGGGAGCACGACATCCTGGTGATCACCGAGGAGGGGGCCGAGAACATCACGGGGTTTCCCTTCGGGCCGGAGAAAAACGTGGTGTGAGCACGGAAAGGACGGGCCGGCTCCGGCGGTGGCTTGCCGGCCTTCTGGGCGCGGTGCCCCGCCGCCGGCGGACCGGCGCTCGATTCTCCGCTTTTCTTTTTCGATTCCCCGCGTATGATCCGGCCCATGACGCAAGAGCGCCACAACCAGCCCCGGGCCATCGCGATCGCCCGCCAGGAGGAAGCCAGCCGGCTCCCTCTCGCCGCTGTTGTCGCCCTGCTCCTCGCCGGCCTGCTGCTTCTGCTTACCTGCCTCTGAGCGTGCCTTTTCGGCGCGACCGCTCAGAGGTATAGACGCGCCAAAGCACCCAAGAGCACAAGCACAGCAAGCCAGAGAGATTTTCCATGTCCGACGCAAACCGCGTATTGATCTTCGACACCACCCTGCGCGATGGCGAACAGTCGCCCGGCGCCACCATGTCCCATGCCGAGAAGCTGGAGATTGCCAATCTGCTCGACGAGATGGGCGTCGATATCATCGAGGCGGGATTTCCGATCGCCTCGGAGGGTGACTTTGCCGCCGTCTCCGAGATCGCCCGCCAGACCAAGGGGGCGACCGTCTGCGGCCTCGCCCGCGCCAACATCGCCGACATCGACCGCTGCTGGGAGGCGGTGAAGCACGCGAAGTCTCCGCGCATCCACACCTTCATCGGCACCTCGCCGCTGCATCGCCAGATCCCGAACCTGACGATGGACGAGATGGCCGACCGGATCCACGAGACGGTGACCCATGCCCGCAACCTCTGCGACAACGTGCAGTGGAGCCCGATGGATGCGACCCGGACCGAGTGGGACTATCTCTGCCGGGTGATCGAGATCGCCATCAAGGCGGGGGCCACCACCATCAACATCCCCGATACGGTGGGCTACACCGCCCCACGCGAGAGCGCGTCGCTGATCTCGCGGCTGATCGAGACGGTGCCGGGGGCGGGTGACGTGGTGTTCGCCACCCATTGCCACAACGACCTCGGCATGGCGACGGCCAACAGCCTCGCCGCCGTGGAGGCGGGCGCGCGGCAGATCGAGTGCACCATCAACGGGCTGGGCGAACGGGCCGGCAACACCGCGCTGGAAGAGGTGGTGATGGCGATGAAGACGCGCCATGACATCATGCCCTTCACCACCGGGGTCGACACTCGCAAGATCATGCATATCTCGCGCCGGGTGGCGGCCGTCAGCGGCTTTGCGGTGCAGCCCAACAAGGCGATCGTCGGCAAGAACGCCTTTGCCCACGAGAGCGGCATCCACCAGGACGGGATGCTCAAGAACCCCGAGAACTTCGAGATCATGCGGCCCGAGGACGTGGGCCTGGCGGCGACCAACCTGGTGATGGGCAAGCACTCGGGCCGGGCGGCGCTGCGCTCCAAGCTCAACGAGCTGGGCTACGAGCTGGCCGACAACCAGCTGGCCGACGTGTTCGTGCGGTTCAAGGAGCTGGCCGACCGCAAGAAGGAGGTCTTCGACGACGACCTGGTGGCGCTGATGCGCGACGCCTCCAACGACCCGGCGGCAGAGCACCTGAAGCTGAAGTTTCTCCGCGTGGTCTGCGGCACCCAGGCGCCGCAGTCGGCCGACATCACCCTGACCGTGGGCGGCGTGGACCAGCAGGCCACGGCCCAGGGCGACGGGCCGGTGGATGCGACCTTCAACGCGGTGAAGGCGCTCTACCCGCATGGCGCGCGGCTGCAGCTCTACCAGGTGCACGCCGTGACCGAGGGCACTGACGCCCAGGCCACGGTGACGGTGCGGATGGAGGAAGACGGCGTGCTGGCCACCGGCGAGGCCGCCGATACCGACACGGTGGTGGCCTCGGCCAAGGCCTATGTCACCGCGCTGAACCGCCTGCGTGTCCGCAAGGAAAAGCTCGGCGGCAAGGACACCCGCGAGGTCAGCTACAAGGACGCCGGCTGAGGCGCGGCCAGACCCGCAAGCATCGAGAACGGCTCGCCCCTGGCGGGCCGTTTTGTTGTGAAAGCGCCTGTCTGTGGTTGGGTTAGCGATCAGGTCGCCGCGGCAGCCTCCAGGCTGCGGGCGAGCGCCCTGCGGTAGGCCTCGCGCCAGCCGCGCTGCGGGGATTGCATGAACCAGCTGCGGCGGAGGTCCCACATGCGGTTGGTGGGGGCTGCGGGGCTGGTGCCGAGGTCGCCGTGGTAGAAGCCGGCGTTGGTGTAGAAGGTCAGTTCGCCGAGCCAGAGGCCTTGGCCGTCGGAAAGGAAATCGACCCGCACGTGGTCGAAATGCGCGCCGAGGTCCTGCGCGGTCTCCATCGCGCGCCAGGTGATATCGGGCAGCTCGGCGCGGAGATCGGAGAAGCCCGGTTGCGGCGGTCCGGGCAGGCGGCGGAAGGTGCCGTCGCGCCAGAGCCACTCGCTGCGGCCCAATTTGCCGCGCCGGTCGGAGAGGTGGATGACCCGCTCGATCTGGCCGCCGTAGGTGTAGAACTTGATATCGGTGACGGCCTCCGAGCTTCCGAGCATGGGTTCCGCGAGGATGCGGTGCGGCAGGTGCCGGTAGGCCCATTCGGCGGCCTTTCGGCCGTGGGTGCGCCGGAGGGTGCGCCGCGTGCGCGCGTGCAGGGCCTCGCGGGTCAGCGTGCCGGCCTCGGCAAAGATCGTGCGGCCCGAGCAATGCGCGCCCTTGAGAATGATGTCGCGCGCGAACAGCGCGTCGGGAAAGGCCGCGATGTCGTCGCCCACCCACAGCATCGGAACCCAGGGCACGCCGCAGCGGGCAGCGCCGGGCCAGTCGCGCTGGGTAGCCTTGTCGCTCAGCTGCACGAAGCGGGGGTCGTGATCGAAGAGCTTGCGCCAGGTGAACTTGTCGTTGGCGCAATCGGGCAGCGCGACGGATTGGCGGCGCGGGGCGCCCTCGGTCTTGCGAAGCCAGCGCAGGGCCTTGCCATGACGGAGGCGGGCCCAGGCCTCGACGGCGGCGAAGAGGGCGGCATCGGCACGGGACTGTGGCCGGAGTTCGCGTTGCGCCGGCGCGGGCTGATGCAGGTCCGGGACTGGGGAGGCGAGGGTCAAGGCGCGTCGGCTCCGAGCATACCGAGGGCTTTTGCGCCGTTCTCGGTCAGGCCGTAGATGCCCTTCTCCACCCTCTCGAACCAGCCGTAGTGGTCGTCGGCCATCATCCGGGTGGCCCTGGCGACGCCGGTGGCGGCGGCGACCGTGGCGCCCTTGCAGGGGCCTTCGGCGGCGAGGTGGGCGGCGAGCTTCATGGCGTCCTGGCGGTAGGCTGTCATCAGCGTGGAGGAGCGGTCGGCGCCGCCGGGCTGCGGGTCGCCCTCGCGGCGGGCGAACTCGCGCAGGAGGCGGCTCGTGCGGGGAGCCGATTTGCGCGGCGTGTAGGGCGCCGGGTCGAGGGCGATCTGGGTGTGGCCGTCGGAGAGGCGCACGTAGATCAGCCCGAGGCCGAGGCGGCGGCAGAGCACCTTGTGGTTCTTCATCGCCGAGATCCAGCGGCGGCCCGAGCCGCGCGGCACGGCGAGGTAGACGGCATCGGTGAGCGCCTGGCGGGCGATGCCCTGGTGGATCAGCGCCAGGGAGAACGCCAGCTTCAGTTCGACCACCACGGGCGCGTCGCCGCCCCGGCACGCCACCAGATCGGCCGCGCCGACCTCGCCCTTCACCTCGTAGCCCTGGGCCTCAAGGAGGGCCTTCACCGGGGCATAGAGATCCTGCTCTCTGGGTTTCGCCTCACTCATGCCACGGTTCTAGCATGGGATGGCGCGTGGTCACCCGGGGAGACGCTCATGCGCCAGATCATTGCCACCCTCTGCGCCCTTGTCGCAACGCCCGCCGCTGCGGCCTGCCCGGTGGCGGCCGACCTGGAGGCCGGGCTGCGCGCGCGGCTCGAGGCGACGGAGGTGACGCTGGTGATCAGCGCGCGGGACGGGACGATCCTGCGGGATGCGCCCGGACTGCCGGGCGGGCAGATGCGGATGGCCTATCTCCACCCCTTGCTGGTGTCGGAGACCGGACCCGCGGCGGCACCCACCCGCTACGCCTATGCCGCCGACCCTGCCCCGCTGGACCGGCTCGACGAGCTGGGGCGCTGGCAGAGCGGCGTGACCATCGCGCCCGCTGGCGCGGCGGTGCGGGAGGGCGAGGTGGTGGTGCGCTATCTCGGCCCCTCCGTGGCCGTGGCGGGCGCTTGCCGATACCCGGCGTGGGAGGTTTCGATCACGGTGTCGGTAGGGTGGATGGCGCCGCTGGAGACCCGGCACATCTATGCCCCCGACCTCGGGCTGGTGACCGCGAGCGAGGTTCAGGGGCCGATGGCGGCGCTGTTTCCGCCGATGCGGCTGACCGAGGTGGCCCGGCGCTGACCGGCGGCGAGGCGGGGTGCCTCCGGCACGGCAGTCGGCGATGCCCCCCTGCCCCGGCATCAACTTGCCGTTGCCCTCCCGTGCCCCCCTTGTCCCACCTCCCACCCTGCCCCTATAAGCCAAAAGTTCCGAGGGGGCGGCTGAGTCGTGCCCCGGTGGGGCTTTGGCAGAGGGCAGGGGTAACGTTGACATGGCTTTTCTGAGCGGTCTGTTTTCGTCGGATATGGCGATCGACCTCGGCACCGCCAACACGCTGGTTTACGTGAAGGGCCGGGGGATCATCCTCAACGAGCCCTCCGTGGTGGCCTATCACACCAAGGGCGGGCGCAAGGAGGTGCTGGCGGTGGGTGAGGACGCCAAGCTGATGCTCGGCCGGACGCCCGGCAGCATCGAGGCGATCCGGCCGATGCGCGAGGGTGTCATCGCCGACTTCGACACGGCGGAAGAGATGATCAAGCACTTCATCCGCAAGGTTCACAAGCGCACCACCTTCACCAAGCCCAAGATCATCGTCTGCGTGCCCCATGGCGCGACTCCGGTTGAAAAGCGGGCGATCCGGCAATCGGTGCTGAGTGCGGGTGCGCGCCGGGCGGGGCTGATCGCCGAGCCGATCGCGGCGGCCATCGGCGCGGGCATGCCGATCACCGACCCCACGGGCAACATGGTCGTCGACATCGGCGGCGGCACCACCGAGGTGGCCGTGCTCTCGCTGGGTGACATCGTCTATGCGCGAAGCGTGCGGGTGGGCGGAGACCGGATGGACGAGGCGATCGTCAGCTACCTGCGCCGGCAGCACAACATCCTGATCGGCGACAGCACCGCCGAGCGGGTGAAGACCTCGATCGGCACCGCGCGGATGCCCGACGATGGCCGGGGCGCCAGCATGATGATCCGCGGGCGCGACCTGTTGAACGGCGTGCCCAAGGAGACCGAGATCAACCAGGCGCAGGTGTCCGAGGCCCTGAGCGAGCCGGTGCAGCAGATCTGCGAGGCGGTGATGACCGCGCTCGAGGCCACTCCGCCGGACCTTGCCGCCGACATCGTCGACCGGGGCGTGATGCTCACCGGCGGCGGGGCGCTGCTGGGCGAGCTGGACCTTGCCCTGCGCGAGCAGACCGGCCTCGCCATCTCGGTGGCCGACGAGTCACTGAATTGTGTGGCGCTCGGCACCGGCAAGGCGCTGGAATATGAAAAACAGCTCAGGCATGTGATAGACTACGACAGCTGAGGCCCTGCCGAGGGTGCAGGCCTCGCGGAAAGGCTGCCCGCTTGGCGAAGAGAGATACGAACATCGACTACGTCAGCCCGGTCAGGCGCATCCTGATCGCGGTTTTCGTCGTGATCTGCTTCGGGCTCTTCCTGCTGTGGCGGATCGACAGCCCGCGGGTGGAGCGGTTTCGCTCCAACCTGATCGACGCGGTGGTGCCGAACTTCGAGTGGGCGAGCGTGCCGGCCACGAAGATCGGCAACATGGCCGACAGCTTCCAGTCCTACAACCGGCTCTACGAGCAGAACCAGGAGCTGCGCCGGGAGCTTCAGCAGATGAAGGCCTGGAAGGAGGCGGCGGTTCAGCTCGAACAGCAGAACGCCAAGCTGCTGGCGCTGAACAACCTGCGGCTCGACCCGCGGCTGACCAGCGTGTCGGGCGTGGTCATCGCCGACAGCGGCTCGCCGTTCCGCCAGTCGGTGCTGCTCAACGTGGGCCGGCGCGACGGCATCCGCGATGGCTGGGCGGTGATGGACGGGCTGGGCCTCGTGGGGCGGATCGCGGGCGTGGGCGAGCAGACCAGCCGGGTGATCCTGCTGACCGATGCGGCCTCGCGCATCCCTGTCGTGGTGCAGCCCTCGGGCCAGCACGCCATGCTGGCGGGCGACAACCGGGCGCTGCCGCCGCTGGAGTTCATCGAGGACCGCGACACCGTGCGGCCCGGCGACCGGGTTGTCAGCTCGGGCGATGGCGGGGTCTTCCCGGCCGGGCTGGTGGTGGGACAACTGGTGGAGGGGCGCGACGGGCGGATGCGGGTGCGGCTCTCGGCGGATTACGAGCGGCTCGACTTTCTGCGCGTGCTGCGGAGCCATGAGGCCGAGGTGATCGCCGATCCGGGCGGGCTGATCCTCACCCCCGAGGTCACCCCCAATCCGCACCCCGAGGCGCTGAGCCAGGCCGAGGGCGCTGCCGATGGTTGACCCGGTCACCACCCGCATCTGGACCTATCGTGCGGCCTTTCTGGGCCTCTGCACGCTCTTTGCCTTCTTCCGGCTGCTGCCGCTCGACACCACCGCGGGCGGCATACCCGGCCCCGACCTGATGCTGGCGCTGACACTGGCCTGGGTGCTGCGGCGCCCGGCCTTCGTGCCGCCGGCGCTGCTGGTGCTGGTGTTTCTGACCGCCGACCTGATCTTTCACCGCCCGCCCGGCCTGTGGACCCTGCTGGTGCTGCTGGGCTGCGAGTTTCTGCGCGCCCGGCAGGCGCTGTCGCGGGAGCTGCCGTTTCCGTTGGAGTGGGCGATGGCGGGGATGGTGATGGTGGCGCTGATGCTGGCCAACATGGCGGTGCTGGCGCTCTTCATGGTGCCGCGGCCGCCGATGGGCGTGGCGGCGATGCAGATGGGCGTCACGATCCTGACCTACCCCGTGGTAGTGGCCGCCTCCCACATGCTCTTCGGGCTGCGCAAGGCCGCGCCGGGAGAGGTGGATGCGCTGGGGCACCGGCTGTGAGGCGGGCACCGAAGGATACCGAGGAGAGCGTTCGCAAGATCACGCGGCGCGGGCTGGTGATGGGCGGGCTGATGGGCGGCTTTGCCACCTTGCTCGCGGGCCGGATGCGCTACATGCAGGTGGAACAGGCCGATGCCTTCCGGCTGCTGGCGGAAGAGAACCGGATCAAGTTCTCGCTGATCCCGCCGGAGCGGGGCCTGATCTTCGACCGCAACGGGCGGCCGATCGCGGTGAACGAGCAGATCTACCGGGTGGTCATCGTGCCGGAAGACGCGGGCGACCTCGCCAACACGCTCGCCCGGCTGCGCAAGATCATCCCGCTGACCGACGAGGAGGTCGACAAGGCGCTGGAAGAGATGCGCCGGTCCTCGCCCTTTCTCGAATACACCATCGCCGACCGGCTGAGCTGGCAGCAGCTCTCGGAGGTCGCCGTGAACACCCCTGCCCTGCCCGGCATCTCGCCGGAGGTGGGCCTGTCGCGCCACTACCCCATGCTGGAGGACTTCGCCCATGTCATCGGCTACGTCGGCCGGGTGAGCGACTACGACCTCTCCAAGATCGAGGACCCGGACCCGCTCTTGCGGCTGCCCCAGTTCCAGATCGGCAAGACCGGGGTGGAGAGCAAGTGGGAGGAGCCGCTGCGCGGCAAGGCGGGCAACCGGCGGATCGAGGTGAACGCGAGCGGACGGGTGATGCGCGAGCTGGACCGGCAGCAGGGGATCTCGGGGGCCGACCTGCAATTGACCGTCGACAGCCAGTTGCAGAACTTCGTGCAGGCGCGGCTCGGGACCGAGAGCGCGGCGGCGGTGGTGATGGATGTCACCAACGGCGACCTGCTCGCGATCGGCTCGGCCCCCTCCTTCGACCCCAACCTCTTTGTCCGCGGCATCTCGGTGGCCGACTACCGCACGCTGACCGAGAACGATCACCGCCCCCTCGCAAACAAGGCGGCACAGGGCGTGTATCCGCCGGGCTCGACCTTCAAGATGGTCACGGCCCTCGCGGCGATGGAGGCCGGCGTGGTGACCGCGGGCGAGACCTTCTACTGCCCCGGCCACAAGGAGATTTCGGGCCGCAGGTTTCATTGCTGGAAGCGGTCGGGCCACGGCTGGGTGGACCTCGAGGCCTCGCTCGAGCAGAGCTGCGACGTCTACTATTACGAGCTGGCGATGAAGGCCGGGATCGAGAACATCTCGGCGATGGCCAAGAAGCTCGGCATCGGGGTGCGCCATGACGTGCCGATGAGCGCCGTGGCGGAGGGCATCGCGCCGTCGAAGGAGTGGAAGGCGGAGCGCTACGAACAGCCCTGGGTGGTGGGTGACAGCCTGAACGCCTCGATCGGCCAGGGCTTTGTTCTGGCCTCGCCGCTCCAGCTCGCGGTGATGGCCTCGCGCATCGCAAGCGGCACCCGGATCGACCCGAGGCTGGTCAAGTCGGTTGACGGCAAGGAGATGCCGGTCACCGGGCTGGAGCCGCTCGACATTTCGCCCACCGCGCTGAGCCAGGTGCGCAAGGGCATGTATGACGTGGTGAACTCGGCGCGCGGCACCGCGCGGGGCAGCCGGATCGTGGCCGAGGGCATGACGATGGCGGGCAAGACCGGCACCAGCCAGGTGCGCTCGGTCGTGGTGCGCAACCAGGATGTGCCCTGGGAGCAGCGGGACCACGCGCTTTTTGTGGCCTTTGCCCCCTACGACAACCCCAAATACGCGGTTTCGGTGGTGGTCGAGCACGGCGGCGGCGGCTCGGCGGTTGCGGCACCGGTGGCGCGGGACATCATGCTTCAGACGCTCTATGGCGGGTTGCCCCCGATGGAGGCCTACCCCAGCTCGGCGCGCTGGGAGGTGGAGCAGATGCGCAAGGAGCTGAAGCTGCGCGACGACCTGCTGCGCGAGGCGAGCGACAGGGCATGAGGCGCGCGGCGTGAGCTATCTCGAGTACAACCGCGAGACGGTCCCGACCGGGCTGAGCAAGGTGCTCTACGTCAACTGGGCGCTGGTCGTGCTGCTGGTGGCGGTCTGCGGCGTGGGCTTTCTGATGCTCTTCTCGGTGGCGGGCGGCTCGCTCGACCCCTGGGCGGGGCCGCAGATGAAGCGCTTTGCCCTCGGGCTGGTGATGATGTTCATCGTCGCCATGGTGCCGATCTACTTCTGGCGCAACATGGCGCTGCTGGCCTATCTGGGCTCGCTGCTGCTGCTGGTCTACGTGGAGTTCTTCGGCGATGTCGGCATGGGCGCACAGCGCTGGATCGACCTCGGCTTCATAAGGCTGCAACCCTCGGAGGTGGCCAAGATCACCCTGGTGATGCTGCTGGCGGCCTATTACGACTGGCTCGACGTGGGAAAGACCTCTCGCCCGCTCTGGGTGCTGCTGCCGGTCTTCATCATCCTGGTGCCGACCGCGCTGGTGCTGAAGCAGCCCGACCTCGGCACCGCGATCCTGCTTGTCGTGGGCGGGGCGATGGTGATGTTCTGCGCCGGCGTGCACTGGCTCTACTTCGGCGTCGTCATCGCCGGCGGCGTGGGGCTGGTGAGCACCGTCCTGGCCTCGCGCGGGACGACCTGGCAGTTGCTGAAGGACTACCAGTTCCGCCGGATCGACACCTTTCTCGACCCGGAGTCCGACCCGCTGGGCGCGGGCTACCACATCACCCAGTCGAAGATCGCCCTGGGCTCGGGCGGCTGGACGGGACGCGGGCTGATGGAAGGCACGCAGAGCCGGCTCAACTTTCTGCCGGAAAAGCACACCGACTTCATCTTCACGACGCTGGCGGAGGAATTCGGCTTTATTGGCGGCGTGTCTCTGCTGGTGCTCTACGTGCTCATCATCGTCTTCTGCGTGGCCTCGGCGCTGAAGAACCGCGACAGGTTCAGCTCGCTGCTGATTCTCGGGATCGCGGGCACGTTCTTTTTGTTCTTCGCGGTGAACATGAGCATGGTCATGGGCCTCGCGCCCGTGGTGGGCGTGCCCCTGCCGCTGGTGAGCTACGGCGGCTCGGCGATGATCGTGCTGCTGGGAGCCTTCGGGCTGGTGCAGAGCGCCCATGTGCACAGGCCGCGCGGGCGGTAGCCCCAAGGGGCGCATCGCTTGGCGGCGGCGCGCGGGGCGGATAGGGTCCGGCGCATGACGCTGAACATACTCCTCTCCGCCCGCTCGTCCCTCTGGGAACCCTACGCCATCGAACTGCCGCGCGCCTGCGCCGAGGCGGGGCTGGAGGTGGCCCTGTTTAAGCCCGGCGATGTGGCCGAGGACGAGGTGGACTACATCGTCTTTGCGCCGAACGGACCGGTGGAGGACTTCAGCGGCTTTGTCCGGGCGAGGGCGGCGCTGAGCCTCTGGGCCGGGGTGGAGCAGATCGTGGGCAACGCCACCCTGACGATGCCGCTGGCGCGGATGGTGGACAGCTCCTTGACGGAGGGCATGGTGGAGTGGGTCACCGGGCAGGTGCTGCGGCATCACCTCGGGCTCGACCGGCACATCGTGAACCCCGAGCACGCCTGGCAGTGGGTGATCCCGCCGCTGGCACGGGACCGGGTGGTGACGGTGCTGGGCACGGGCGCTCTGGGCGCGGCCTGCGCGCGGGCGCTGGTGGCGCTGAACTTCCGGGTGCGGGGCTGGTCGCGGAGCCTGCGCGAGATCGAGGGCGTCGAGAGCTTTGCCGGCGAGGACGGGCTACTGGAGGCGCTGAGGGGGGCGGAGATCGTGGTGACGCTCCTGCCCGACACCCCGGCCACGGAGAAGGTGATGGACGCGCGGGCCTTTGCGGCGATGGCGCGGGGGAGCTTTCTCATCAACCCGGGGCGGGGGCCGCTGATCGACGACGACGCCCTGATTGCCGCGCTGGACTCGGGGCAACTGGACCATGCCACGCTCGACGTGTTCCGGGTGGAGCCGCTGCCGGAGGGCCATGCCTTCTGGGCGCACCCCAAGGTGACGGTGACGGCGCATACGGCCGCGGAGACGCGCGTGTCGAGCGCGGCGCGGTCGGTTGCCGAGAATATCCGGCGCGCAGAGGCGGGCGAGCCGCTCATCGGGCTGGTGGATCGCGGGGCGGGGTATTGAGGCCCATGGGGATGTTTCACCGTCATCCTCGGGCCTGACCCGAGGATCTCCCCGCCAAGAGGTCCTCGGGTCAGGCCCGAGGATGACGGTGCACCTCTGCCGGCGGGGTGCTACTCGGGCTGTTCGGCCTCCAGCGCCAGGGGCGCGGCGGGGGCGGAGAGGTCTTCGATGGTGAGCGGCGCGGTGGGGCGGGCGAGGCGGTTGCGGGTGACCCAGAGCAGCCGTTCCTCGGCACGGGTGATGGCGACGTAGGCGAGGCGTTTCCAGAGCGGCTGGCCGGCCTCGTCGCGGTTCATCCGGGCGGCCACGAAGAGGTCGGGCGCGAAGACCTGGACGGTGGGCCACTGGCTGCCCTGCGCCTTGTGGATCGTCACCGCCGCGCCGTGCAGGAAGGTGGCCCCCATGCGGGCGGCGTAGGGGATGAAGGGCTCCTCCTCGTCGGGCAGCTCGATCTTGACGATGGAGGCCGCAGACACTTGCGGCTGCTCGGCGCCGAAGACGTGGAGCCGGGAGAAGCCGGGCTTGTTGCCGGGGCCGAGGTAGACCACCTGGGCGCCCTTGATCAGGCCGCGCGCCTCGAGGTCGAGCCGCTTCTTGCGGTGCTTCATCGGCAGCTCGATCCCGTCGCAGACCAGCGGTTCGCCGGGCAGGAGCGCATCGGGCGGGGCGTGGTAGGCGGCGCGGAAGGCGTGGATGAGCCGGATGCGGGTGTTGTTGCGCCAGACCAGCACGGGCGAGCGGGCCATGAGCGCGGCCTCGACCCGCTCGGAGACCACCACCCGGTCGTCGGCGCGGGCCTTCTCCTCGACCATCCGCTCGAAGGCCTGGAAGGTCAGATCCGGGTCGGCGAGCGCGTGGGCGAGATCGAGGATGGGGTTGTCGTCGGCCTGGCGGTGGATGCGGTGCAGCTCGAGCTTGCGGGGCGCGGGGAGACGGTCGAACACCATGTTGCCCGACTGCTTGACCGGCGCCAGCTGGGCCGGGTCGCCGAAGAGCACGAGGGCCTGGAAGATCTCCTTCAGGTCGTCGAACTGGTCGTCGGACAGCATCGAGCTCTCGTCGATGAAGCCGATATCCAGCGGTTCCTCGCGGCGTTTCCAGCCGGTGATGAAATCGGAGCCGCGCAGCCCGGCGGCGGCGAGCGCTGCGGGCACGGACTTGTGGGTCTGGTAGACGGCGTGGGCGCGGTCGAGGGCGGCCTCGGTGAGGCCCTCCATCGGCTCGGGGCGGTCGCCCTGCCCGGCCAGCCACTCGGCGATCTTCTCGTACTCGGGGTCGTAGACCGGCGTGTAGAGGATGCGGTGGATCGTGGTGGCGGCCACCCCCCTGCCCCGCAAGACCGAAGCGGCCTTGTTGGTGGGCGCGAGGATGGCAAGCGTGCGGCGGTCGCGGCGCGGCTTGCCCTCCCAGTCGCCCGAGATCACCTCGACCCCCGCCTCGGCCAGGGCATCGGCGAGGCGCGCGAGCAGGAGGGTCTTGCCGGAGCCGGCCTTGCCCAGGACCGCCGTCACCGAGCCCTTGCCCTCGGCCATGGGGGTGGTGGTTTCGTTGTCGAGATCGACGCCATGCTTGCGCAGCACCTCCGAGAGGGTATCCCAGGCCTGGGCCTGATCATCGGAGAAGACGAGAGCGGGGAGGGTCATGGGGCGGACCTTATTCTGTCCGCCCCCCCTCCACCAGCCCCGGTGGTCAGGCCGAGACGGCCTCTGGCGCAGAGGCGACCGGGGTGAAGGCGCGGTCGAACCAGTGCCGTGAGAGCGCGGGGCTGAGCCCGGCCCTGCGGGCCATGGCGAGGCGGGTGGGATCGGACATCTGCCAGAGCCCCACGGAGACGGCATCGCGCCCCTCGCCCGCCGTGCCGAGCACCGTGGGCGCCCAGCCGAGGCGGCCGTAGATGCGGACCATCCGGGCATCGAAGACGCCCACCGCATCGGTCAGGTGAAAGCCGCGCCCCAGCTCGGCTCCGCCCAGCATGAGCGCCGCGGCCACACGGCCCTCGGCCTCGGGCGCAAGGCAGAAGCGGGTGCACTCCCAGATCAGCGGGTGCGAAATGGTCACGCCCTCGGTGAGATGGGTGAAGTGATCGTTCACCATGCAGGCTGCGGTGGTGGGCAGAAAGCGCATGGAGCCGCCGTGGCTGCCGTCGGCACGCTGCCAGATCACGTAGAGCGGGTTCATCACGTCGTATTCGTCGTGTTCCTCGCCGGCCTCGTTCACGGTGACCGCCCAGCCGAGCCGCTCCGAGAACTGCCGGGCGCGATCCCGGAACATGGTGCTCCGCAGCTTGGGAAACTGGTAAAGCTCTTCGCCGTAGACATAGCGCAACATGGTAACTCCCTCCATCTGGTTGCTTGAACGGGAGTCACGTTAAGGAATTATCGTTAAGGTTGTTACGCTGTATTGCCCGGCACGTTAAGATTGCATCAGGAAAATGCGGCGCCGCTCAGAATACCAGCCGGCCCTGTGCCAGGGCGAGGGCAACGGCGTGGGTGGTGTTCATCGCCCCGAGCTTGTAGCGGGCACCCTCGATGTAGACCCGCAGGGTGTGTTCGGAGATCTCGAGACTCTCGGCGGCCTGGGCGCGGCTGTAGCCCAAGGCGAGCAATGTCAGGGCGTCGCGTTCGCGGGGAGACAGGGCGCGGGAGGCGGCCCTTGCGGTGCCGCCGCGCTCGATTTCCAGCGCTTTCTGGTTCAGGTAGTGGGCCGCGAGGATCAGGTCGCGGGTGCAGGCCTCGGTGAAGCGGGTCCACTTGGCGTCGCTGGCATTGTGCGACACGGTGAAGAGCGCGAACTGGCCTGACGGACCGCGGATCGGAACGGTGTAGCCCTGGTTGCCCACCCCGGCCTGCTGGGCCTCGTCCATGAAATCGCGGCTGACCTTGCCCGACCAGTCCAGCCGCCGCCAGTCTACCGGGTGGAAGCGCTGGTAGCAGCCCATCACCACCGGGTCGATGCGCTCGTACTCCTCCGAGACGTAGCGATCGACCCATTTGTTGTCGTAGGTCAGCGCGGCATACTGGCCGCCGCTCGCGTTGACCGAGTGATAGACGACATGCTCGACCTCGTAGAGATCGCGGAAGTCGAAGATGCAGGTCTGCAGGTCATCAAGCGTGCTCGCCTGCTGCAACCCCTCGATGAAATGCTCCAACACTGCCGCCATCGCCCTCCGCCGACGCGTCTCCCCTGAACGATGCGGCATCGCAACCCGTCTCGCGACGTGTCACCTCGATCGTCTCCAGCAGCTTCCCCTCCAGCGCGGTCAGCCCGTTGCGAGCTGCGTATGTCCGCAGATCGGCCAAGACGTCGAACACCCAATCGTGTTTCATAGGCAGCCTCAATCCTAAAGGTTAACGATGCGTTAACACAACCCTAGCATGTGACCCGGCGTGAGAAAATTCGCGGATGTACCGTCCCCTGAAATGGCGAGATATCTGACAAGCCACCGAAATTCTTTTCATGTTCAGGAGATTGGGCGCCCGATAGGCGGCGTGGCGGGATCGACCCGCGCAATGGTGCCCGGGGAACCTCACAACCATTGGTGGTGCCACCCGCCGCGCGCGAGGGAACCGCGCGGCGGGGGACAGGGCCGGTCAGTTGCCTGAGCGGCCGGCTTCGAGAACATCCTCGAGGGTGCGCAGGCCGGTTCTGGGGGCCTGCACCAGCACCGACATGTTGCCGGGTTTGTGCTCGTTGCGGAGCATCTTGGTATGGGCCGCCGGGATCTCGTCCCAGGGGAAGACCTCGGACATGCAGGGATCGAGCCTGCGCTCCACCATCAGCTTGTTGGCCGCGGAGGCCTGCTTGAGGTGTGCGAAGTGCGAGCCCTGCAGGCGTTTCTGGTGCATCCACATGTAGCGTACGTCGAAGGTGCAGTTGAAGCCGGAGGTGCCGGCGCAGATCACCACCATGCCGCCCTTCTTGACCACCAGCGTGGAGACCGGGAAGGTTGCCTCGCCGGGGTGCTCGAAGACCATGTCGACGTTGACGCCCTTGCCGGTGATGTCCCAGATCGCCTTGCCGAACTTGCGGGCCTCCTTGAGCCACTCGTTGTACTCGGGGCTGTTCACCGTGGGGAGCTGGCCCCAGCAGTTGAAATCTTTCCGGTTGATGACGCCCTTGGCGCCCTGATCCATCACGAACTGGCGCTTGCTCTCGTCGGAGATCACCCCGATGGCATTGGCGCCGGCGGTGTTGGCGAGCTGTATGGCATAGGAGCCGAGGCCGCCCGAGGCACCCCAGACCAGAACGTTCTGGCCGGGCTTCAGGTCGTGCGGCTCGTGGCCGAAGAGCATGCGGTAGGCGGTGGCCAGCGTCAGCGTGTAGCAGGCGCTCTCCTCCCAGGTCAGGTGCTTGGGCCGCGGCATGAGCTGCTGGGCCTGAACCTTGGTGAACTGGGCAAAGGAGCCATCGCCGGTTTCATATCCCCAGATCCGCTGGCTGGGCGAATACATCGGATCGCCGCCGTTGCAGAACTCGTCGTCGCCGTCGTCCTGGTTGCAGTGGATCACCACCTCGTCGCCGACCTTCCAGCGCGTGACCTTGTCACCGACCTTCCAGACGATGCCGGAGGCGTCGGAGCCGGCGATGTGAAAATCCTGGCCGTGCACGTCGAAGGGCGAGATCGGCTTGCCGAGCCCGGCCCAGACGCCGTTGTAGTTGACGCCGGCGGCCATGACGAGGACGAGCACTTCCTGGCTGTCGATCTCCCAGGTCGGGAGCACCTCCTGCTTGAACGACACATCGGGCTCGCCGTGGCGCTCGCGGCGAATGGCCCAAGCATACATCTTGGGCGGCACGTAACCCAGAGGGGGCATTTCGCCGATCTCGTACAGCTCCTTCTCTTCGGCCTCATAGGGGGCCTGGCGGGCTTCGGTGACATCCAGCGCCATCGTCATCTCTCCTCGCGTTGTTCTGCGGCGCAGAATCGCGCCCTTTGTCCGGGAGGTTCTAAGGGCCGTCGCGCAAGATTGCAATACGACCGACGTCGGATTTGTAATTTTATGTCTCGCCCGATTCAGTTTCGGCGCGGGTTCCGGCAGAAACCTTCGCAGCTGCATCATCGGCAGGCAGCAGCCGGGGGTGCGGCAAGGTTGCAGGCGCAGCATCGCCCAGCCTGGCCAGCTGCCGGGCGACGGAGGCGGCATAGAAGCGGAAGAGCGGGGCCTCATCGGGCGCGGCCGCGATGCCCTCGGGGGTTTCGGCGAGCAACTGGCGCTCACGCAGGATGCGCAACGCGTTTTCCAGGGCATAGGCGGGGTTGCCGCGCGGCACGTGGAGCACGATGTCGGCCCCTTCCAGCAGGCGCAGCCGGGCATTCCAGCGGCGCTCGAGCGTGGCCCGGTCGAGCGGGCCTTCGGCCTCCAGCAGCAGCGCGGCCAGTAACGGCACCGGGAGCACCGGCATCACCGCCTCGATCCGATCCATCAGCTCGCGGCCCAGCGCCTCGGTGTCGCCGGGAAAGCTGGCCAGCGAAAGCGGGTCGCCAAAGCTGACCGCCGCATAGCCGAGGTGATGGGTGAGCCCGCGCACCCGCAGCACCAGCTGGCGCAGGAGCCAGCGGATCACCACGCGGATCCGGGTGGGAAACCCCCCTCCCCCCTGCGCGGCGATGAGCACGCGGTCCTCCAGCACACGGTCGTAGTTGAGCGCGGTGGGCACGAAGATCACCTCGGTGCCGTCCTGCGCGGCCTCGGTGATATAGGCCAGCAGCCCCAGCCTGGGCTCGCCCGGTGCGCCGGTCAGCGAAAGCCGGCCCTCGGGAAACATGGCCTGGGTGACGCGCGCGCGGGTGGCGACGGTGACATAGGTCGAGAGCACGGTGCGGTAGAGCGCGCCGCGCGACTTGCGGCGGATGAAGTAGGCGCCCATCGCCCGGATCAGGCTGCGCAGGGGCCAGACCCGCGCCCATTCGCCGACGGCGTAGGAGAGCGTCGTCTGCCCGGCGACGAGATAGGTGACGAGGACGTAATCCATGTTGCTGCGGTGGTTCATCACGAAGACGACCGTCGCCTCGGGCGGAATGGCGGCGAGTTTCTCGGCATCGAGCCGGGCGAGGCGCACGCGGAAGAGCGAGGTGGCGAGCCAGCGGGCGGCGCGGATGGCGAAGCCGAAGTAGGCGAAGGCCGAGAAGCCGGGAACGATCTCGCGGGCGTAGCGGTGGGCCTGCTCGAAGGCGACCTCTTCGGGCACCCCCTCCTCGGCGGCATGGGCGGTGACGGCGGCGAGCACGTCGGGGGAGTAGAGCACCCGCTGGATGGTGTCGCGCCGCCGCGCCAGCTTGAACGGTTCGATCGGGCGGGTGAGCCGGGTGTTGAGCCGCGCCACGGCCCGCTCGAGTCGCCGCCGGAAGAACCAGCGGACCGAGGGAAAGAGGAAGTGCGAAGCGAAGGTGACCGCCGCGAAGAGGAGGATCAGGACGAAGAGCCAGAGGGGCAGCGTCACCGGCTGGAACATGCGGCGAGGGTGGCAAACTTTCGCTGCGCGGTAAATCGCGGGAATCGACTGCGCCGCATTTCTCGTCACGCATGTGTGAGGCAGGGCACGCGGGGGGCGTGCTACCGTTGGAGAGCTGGAGGGCGGGGAGCGGCAGCCAGGGAGGAACCAGCATGAAGTTCAGATGGATAGGCGCGGCCGTTCTGACGGTCGCAGGCGCTGCGGCATGGGCGCAGGACGGGGAGATGAGCTTTTTCGTCACCAGCCAGAACCCCGGCAGCGGTGGCAATCTCGGCGGCCTGGAGGGGGCCGATGCCCATTGCGCCGCGCTGGCGGAGGCCGTGGGCGCGGGCGGGGCGACCTGGCGGGCGTACCTGTCGACCAGCGCCGAGAATGCCCGCGACCGGATCGGCACCGGGCCCTGGGTGAACGCCGCGGGCGTGACCGTGGCCGAGAGCGTGGAGCAGCTTCACGGCGGCGAGGCGAACCTCGGCAAGGACACCCTGCTCGACGAGACCGGCGCCGTGGTGAATGGCCGGGGCGACAGCCCGAACCGGCATGACATCCTCACCGGCTCGCTGCCCGACGGGACCGTGGCCGAGGGCATGACCTGCGAGGACTGGACAAGCGACGGCCCCGACACCGCCGGGATGGTCGGCCACCACGACCGGATGGGGCTCGACGAGAGCGACGCCGCGAAGTCGTGGAACTCGTCCCACTCCTCCCGCGGCGGCTGCGGCCTGGAGGCGCTGCGCGGCACCGGGGGCGACGGGCTGTTCTACTGCTTCGCCGCCGACTGACGGCGCGCGGGCCGGGGCCCGGCCTCAGCCCGACTTCGCCAGCTGGTCGGCGAGGTTGCGTATCGGCGACTGCTCGACCTCGATGATCCCGCGCCTCGGCCTGTCGAGGTCGATGATGACGAAGACGAGGCCGACGATGAGCAGCAGCATCGCATAGACCGCCGGGCCAGGCCGCACTCCGGTTTGCGCCGAGGCAAGCCCGAGCACCCAGCCCAGCAGGATGAAGGTGCCGTAGAGCAGCAACAGCACGGGCTCTGGCACATGGCGGTTGATGGCGGCGTCGCGGGCGGAGAGCTGGTCTATCATGTCGTTCAGCGATGTGGTGAAGGACACCACTGCCGGGCCGCCCTCGGCGCGGGCCGTTTCGGCGGCGAGGGCCCAGAGCTGGTCGAAGGTCTTTTGCGCCGTGGCGACCATGCCGGCGCGGCGGGCGGCCTGATGCGCGGGCACCTCGCCCGCCTTGGCACGGAACTCGGCGTATTTGACCAGCAGCGCACGGGCCTCCTCGCGCGGGCCGGCGGGTATCAGGTCGGTGCGGAGCCATGCGGTGCCGATGGCGTTGGCCTCCTCGACAACGGCCTGGCTGCGGGTGTCGTAGCGGCCGAGCGCGAGGGAGAAGGTGAAACCCAGCAGCAGGCCGAGGATCGCGAGCAGCGAGGCCTGCACGGCCAGGGTCTGCGATTTGCCTTCGTCCGAAATGCGTCGGGCCCGCCGCCCTGCCATCGCCCTGCCACCAAACATGGCAGCGACCATGGACGCGAGCAACACAAGGGCGATCAGCCCTGAGTTCAGTCCGTACATCAGCTCCGGCACTCCCTTACCCTCCCACTTTCATATCATGGGGAGCGGAAACCTGTAGCATTGCGCGGCAGCGGCGCAATAGGAAGTTGCGCCGCGTTGCAGCGAATTGACATTGGCATAATCTTTCGCCAGAAACGCCCACAACGGAATAATCTTGCTCACTCGATGAATCGGAGCCTCGCCATGTCGCAGACGCAGAATAAAGACCGCCCCTGGCTCTTTCGCACCTATGCCGGGCACTCCACTGCTGCCGCCTCGAACGCCCTCTATCGGGCCAACCTGGCCAAGGGTCAGACCGGCCTTTCGGTGGCTTTCGACCTGCCGACCCAGACCGGCTACGACAGCGACGATCCGCGCTCCAAGGGCGAGGTGGGCAAGGTGGGTGTGCCGGTGGCGCACCTGGGCGACATGCGGGCGCTGTTTGCCGACATTCCGCTGGAGCAGATGAACACCTCGATGACGATCAACGCGACCGCGCCCTGGCTGCTGGCGCTCTACATCGCCGTGGCCGAGGAACAGGGCGCGGATGTGTCGAAGCTCCAGGGCACGGTGCAGAACGACATCATCAAGGAATACCTGAGCCGCGGCACCTATGTTTGCCCGCCGAAACCCTCGCTGAAGCTCATCACCGACGTGGCCGCCTATTGCTACACCAACGTGCCCAGGTGGAACCCGATGAACGTGTGCTCCTACCACTTGCAGGAGGCAGGCGCGACGCCGGAGCAGGAACTGTCCTTTGCGCTGGCCACGGCGATCGCGGTGCTGGATGCGCTGAAGGGCCAGGTGCCGGAGGAGGACTTTCCGGTGCTGGTGGGACGGATCAGCTTTTTCGTGAACGCGGGCATCCGGTTTGTGACCGAGATGTGCAAGATGCGCGCCTTCGTGGACCTCTGGGACGAGATCTGCCAGGAGCGCTACGGCGTGGAAGACCCCAAGATGCGGCGCTTCCGCTACGGGGTGCAGGTGAACAGCCTCGGGCTGACGGAGCAACAGCCGGAAAACAACGTGTATCGTATTCTCATCGAGATGCTGGCGGTGACGCTCTCCAGGAAGGCGCGGGCAAGGGCGGTGCAGCTGCCGGCGTGGAACGAGGCGCTGGGGCTGCCGCGGCCCTGGGATCAGCAATGGTCGCTCCGGATGCAGCAGATCATGGCCTATGAGACCGACCTGCTGGAATACGGCGACCTCTTTGACGGCAACCCGGCGGTGGAGGCCAGGGTGGAGGCGCTGAAAGAGGGCGCGCGGGCCGAGTTGGCGCAGCTCGACGGGATGGGCGGCGCGATTGCCGCCATCGACTACATGAAGGCGCGGCTGGTGGAGAGCAATGCCGAGCGGCTTGGCCGGGTGGAATCGGGCGAGACGGTGGTGGTGGGCGTGAACCGCTGGACCGAGGCCGAGCCCTCGCCGCTGATGGGCTCGGACGGCGGCATCATGACGGTGGACCCGGCGGTGGAGGCCGACCAGATCGCCCGGCTGCAAGCCTGGCGCGCGGAGCGCGACGCGGCGGCGGTGTCGGCGGCGCTCGCGGCACTGAAAGCAGCGGCGCAGGCGGGCGAGAACGTGATGGAGCCCTCGATCGCCGCCGCGAAGGCGGGCGCGACCACGGGCGAATGGGCCGGTGCGATGCGCGCCGTCTTCGGGGAGTATCGCGGGCCGACCGGCGTGGCGCGGGCGCCCTCGAACCGGACCGAGGGGCTCGAACACATCCGCGAGGCGGTGGACCTCGTGTCGGACCGGCTGGGACGGCGGCTGAAATTCCTGGTCGGCAAGCCGGGACTCGACGGCCACTCCAACGGCGCCGAGCAGATCGCCTGCCGGGCCCGGGACTGCGGCATGGAGATTTCCTACGAGGGAATCCGGCTCACGCCCGAAGAGATCGTGGCGGCGGCACGGCGGGAGGAGGTGCATGTTGTGGGTCTTTCGATCCTGTCGGGCAGTCATTTGCCACTCATTGCCGACACATTGGAGCGGATGCACGCGGAGGGGCTTGCGCATATTCCGCTCATCGTCGGCGGGATCATCCCCGATGAAGACGCGAATGCACTCAAGGAGATGGGCGTTTCGCAGGTTTATACGCCCAAGGATTTCGAGCTGAACCGGATCATGATGGATATCGTGGCCCTGGCCGAGCCGCGCGAAGCCGCCGCCTGAAGCCGCCGGACCGGCTGAAGAATTGAGACTCCGATGCGAATTTGCGCCGGAGTCTCAAGCTCTTTGCATTTTCAATAGATTTCAATACAATCCACGGGCGCGAAGCCGCGTTCTTATTGGTCGGGCGCATTTTTGTTCGTGCAAACACTCACCAACGGAACCCCCAAAGAAGGAATTGAAATGGCTATCAGTCTAAAGGGCATGAGCCGCAAGGAGCTGGAAAAGCTCAAGGCAGATGTCGACAAGGCCCTGGAAAAGGCCGCCGAGGAAGACAAGAAAGCCGCGATGGTCGCCGCCGAAAAGGCAGCGCGGGCGCATGGTTTTTCGCTCGACGAATTGACCGGCGCCACGCCGAAACGGGGCCGCAAGCCCGGCGCCAAAAAGGCAAGCGGGCCGAAAGGGGCGCCGAAATACGCCAATCCGGCCGACAAGAGCCAGACCTGGACAGGGCGCGGGCGTCAGCCGGCCTGGATCAAGGACGGACTCAACGCCGGAAAGTCGCTTGAGGATTTCACGATCTGAGCCATCTTCTGTGCGGGGCGGCCAGAAGCGCCGCCCCGCAACAGACCGAGGGACAGCGCATGACCGTGCATATCGGCGCCGAGAAGGGAGAGATCGCAGAGACGGTCCTTCTCCCCGGCGACCCCTACCGCGCCCGCTGGGCGGCGGAGACCTTTCTCGACAATCCCCGACTCGTCAACGAAGTGCGCGGGATGCTGGGCTTCACCGGCACCTGGCGCGGCCATCCGGTGACGATCCAGGGCAGCGGCATGGGGATGCCCTCGCTGTCCATCTACGTGAATGAGCTGATCCGGGATTACGGCGCGAAGACGCTGATCCGCATCGGCTCCTGCGGCGCGATGCAGGACTCCGTTGCGGTGCGCGACGTGGTGCTGGCGATGACGGCGAGCACGCTTTCGACGCCGTCGCGCGGTATTTTCCGGGAGCTGAATTTTGCGCCCACCGCCGATTGGTCTCTGATAAAGGCCGCGGCAGTGGCGGCCGAAAGGAGAAACGTCAATATCCATGTTGGCGGCATATATTCGTCCGACGTTTTTTACGATGAACGGCCCGATTTGAACGCGCAGATGGAACGGCACGGAATTCTGGCCGTGGAAATGGAAGCGGCGGAGCTTTATACGCTCGCCGCCCGCTACGGTTGCAGAGCGCTTGCCGTTCTCACCGTTTCCGATCACCTGAAAACCCATGAAGCGCTACCCAGCGACCAACGCGAAAAGAGTTTTGGCGACATGGTCGAAATCGCGCTGGAAGCGGCGTTCTCGCAATAAAGGAACAAGCATATGAAGAAACGCAAACTCGGCGCCGGGGGGCCGGAGGTATCTGCCATCGGTCTGGGCTGCATGTCCTTTGCCGGATTTTTCGGGGACACCGACCTGGAAACCTCGGTGGCCTGCCTGGATACGGCCTGGGAAGCCGGGATCGACTTTCTGGATACCGCCAACATCTACGGCATGGGCCGGTCGGAAAGTGCGATCGGAGCATGGCTGAAGGGCACCGACGCGAAGCCGGTGATCGCCACCAAGGCCTCGATCGTGCCCAAGCCGCAGCGCCATTTTCGCAATGACGAGGACCATCTGCGCAGCGAGCTGGAGCAGAGCCTGAAGCGGCTCGGCGTGGATAGCGTGGGCCTGTTCTACGCGCACCGGCGCGAGCAGGAGCGCCCCGTGGAGGAGCTGGCCGAGACCATGGCCCGGCTCATGGAAGAGGGGCTGATCGGCGGCTACGGGCTGAGCGAGGTGGCCCCCTCCACCATCCGGCGCGCCCATGCGGTGAAGCCGGTGATGGCGGTGCAGAACGAATATTCGCTCTGGTCGCGGCAGCCGGAGCTGGGGGTGATCCAGACCTGTGCCGAGCTGGGCGTGGCCTTCGTGCCGTTCAGCCCGCTGGCGCGGGGCGAGCTGAGCGACACGGTCCCCGATCCGGCGAAGATGGGCGAGGCCGACTTTCGCAGGGCCAATCCGCGCTGGCAGGAGCCGAACCGGAGCTACAACCAGCAGGCGCTCGATCGTTTCCGCGACTACGCCAGGAGCCGCGGCGTGCCGACCGCGAAGCTGGCGATGGCCTGGGTGCTGGGCAGGGGCGACCACCTGATCCCGATCCCCGGCACGCGGACGGGGGCGCACCTCAAGGAATGGGTGGATGCCGCCGACATGGCGCTGACCACCGAGGATTACATCGAGATCGAAAAGATCCTGCCGGTGGGTTTTGCACATGGCGACCGCTACTCCGACAGCCAGACGATCGGCGTGGAGCGGTATTGCTGAGGGTGGGTTTGACCCACCCCGCAGCCCTACGGAACGGCAGCGGGCTTCACAGCCCGTGGCTGCGGTCGTAGCCGTTGACCGGCGGGCTCTGCCATCCTTCCAGCGCGGCAGCCGGCGGCGCGAAGACCTCGCAGAGCAGCGGATGGCATTGCGCCACGTCGGAGCTGTGCTCGGCGCCGCAATCGCCGCCCGGGCAGGCGGAGAGGCCGGCGAGCAAGTCGATCTCGGCGAAGAGCTCGATGTAGTCGCCGGCCCGCGCGGGGGTGGCCTTCATGAAATATTGCCCGGTGTCGGCGGTGAAGCCGGTGCACATGAAGACGTTGAGCACATCGTGCACCAGCGGCTCCGCGGCCTCCGCCCCCTGCCCCGTCCAGTCCGCGAGAGCGCGGGTGAGGTTGGAGTGGCAGCAGTGGTGGTAGTCCTGCCCGGAGAGCAGGTGGTGGGTGTAGGGGTCGCAGCGGGTGCCGATCACGTCATGCACCCGTCCGCCGAAGGAATCGGTGCCATACCAGGCCAGACTGTCGGCGGTGACGGTGGCGAGCGGGCGCAGATGCGGGAAGCTCGACCACATGCGGTCGCCCACGGAAAGATGTGTGCCGTGCAAGGCGCGGGTCTTTCCGGAGTAGAAGCGCTCGGAGAGGTTTGCGAGGTTCCACAGGTTGAGATCGCCCACCTGCGCCCCCTCGGGACAGGAGATTCGCAAGAACTGCCCTGCCCGAACCGGGATGCAACGGGCCTCGCGCGGGGGCACCTGCTCTTCTCCGGTCTTGCGCGCGGCGGCGCGGGCGCGAGTGTAGAGGGCGAGGTCGGGCTGGGGCAGCGTGCTGGTGGGGTAGCAGATAACCGGCGCCACGGCGCGGGCGGCTTTTGCATGGTCGGGCGCGGCGGGACCGCCGGAGGGGGGCGTGCTCATGGGCTGCTCGGGGAATTGTGACTGCTCGAGACCAGTCTAAGCGATGTCCCGCGCCCAGCGAAAGGGCAGAGCCGCAACGGGCCGCGCAATCGGCGGGCAGTCACGAGAATTAAAGGTAACAAGGGGATGACAGGAGCGAAGGGCGCAGTTTAGGGTTGGATCGAGCACGCACGACCCAATACCCGAATGGCAGTCAACGGAGGTACAATGCTTCTGCCCGCACTTGGTTCCGTCCTCTCCGCAATTTTTTTGCACCCTGCAGCGATCCCGGACGATACAGGCCCGGACAAGGTGGTTCAGGCCTATGCAACGGCCAGGCTCATCAGTCCGGAGCCCGAGTCCGGCGACCTGAAGAGCGGGTTTCTGAACGCGCTGAACAAGCAGTACCCGACGAACGACTGCCCCTCCGGCTTTCGCTCCAACCTGCGGAAGTTTCCCGAGGTGGAGATCTGCGTGACCTACAGCGGGTTTCGCGGGGCGTGCAAACGGCTGACCGAAGAGGCCTTCAACTGCCAGGTGGCCTTCACCATCGCGGTGGCCTCGCCGACGCACCCCGGCGTGCTCGACAAGCTGGAGCGCACCACGACCGAGATCGAGCGCGAGGACTTCATCTTTACCCATGACTGGCGCGGATGGCGGTGGAAGGCCGCGGGCGATGCAGTGGATGCGCTGGTGCCTGCCGAGTTCCGGGGCCGTCAGCCGTTTTCGCGCGAGGAGGCGCTGGCCCGCTAACCCCGCTATGGGCAGGGGAGACGGTGCGGCGGCACGTCGATGTTGCGCGCGATGGTCTCGGGCAGGGCGTGCCAGGACACGCTGCGGTAGCTCCAGATCCGGGTGACCTCGTCGTGCCGCGTGAGGCCGTGCACCTCGAAATTGAAGGCGCGGCGCGGGTGGCGGAGGCTCCATGAAAAGCTGTTGCGCAGCACGGTGGTGGCGCCGTGATCTGCGGCCGCGCTGCACATGGCCCGGCGGCTGATGACCTCACCCGAGACGGTCATGGCGAGGGTGCCCGCGAGGAGCGAGAGGCCGAGCGCCCAGGTGGTGCGGGCACCGCGCCACCACAGGAACAGCCCGGAGAGCAGCCCCCCGGCCAGTGCGCCGCCGAGCGCCCAGGGCAGGAGGGCGGAGGCCAGCTCCGGCGCGCGCAGGATGCGGTCGAGCAGCAGAAGTGCCGTGGGCGGAAAGGCGGCACCGGCAAGGGCGACAAGGGGGCTGCCGCCGAGCACGCCGGCCAACAGCGCGAAGCCCGAGAGCTGAACCGCGATGCGCCCTGCCCTGCCGCGCAGGCCCTCCCCGCGCAGGCCGGCGCTGAGCCAGAGCCAGCCCGCCGCACAGGCGAGCCAGATCAGCGCGGCGCTGGCGAGGAGCCAGAGGATCACCCGGTCAGACGACCCGTTCGACCATCATCTGCTTGATATGCGCGATGGCCTTGGCCGGGTTCAGCCCCTTGGGGCAGGTCTTGGCGCAGTTCATAATGGTGTGGCAGCGGTAGAGCTTGAACGGGTCTTCGAGGTCGTCGAGCCGCTCGCCGGTGGCCTCGTCGCGGCTGTCGATGATCCAGCGATAGGCGTGGAGCAGCGCGGCCGGGCCGAGGTAGCGATCGGAGTTCCACCAGTAGCTCGGGCAGGCGGTGGAGCAGGAGGCGCACATCACGCATTCGTAGAGGCCATCGAGCTTCTTGCGGTCTTCGATGCTCTGCTTCCACTCCTTCTCGGGACGCTGGGTCTTGGTTTCGAGCCAGGGCATGATCGAGGCGTGCTGGGCGTAGAACAGCGTCAGGTCGGGGATCAGGTCTTTCACCACCGGCATGTGGGGCAGCGGGTAGATCTTCACGTCGCCCTTGATCTCGTCCATGCCGTAGATGCAGGCCAGCGTGTTGATGCCGTCGATGTTCATGGCGCAGGAGCCGCAGATGCCCTCGCGGCAGGAGCGGCGGAAGGTGAGCGTGGGGTCGATCTCGTTCTTGATCTTGATGAGCGCGTCCAGAACCATCGGGCCGCAGGCGTCCATGTCGATGAAATATGTGTCGACGCTCGGATTTTTGCCCGAGTCCGGATCGTAGCGGTAGATCTGGAACTTGCGGAGGTTGGTCGCCCCTTCGGGCTTGGGCCAGGTCTTGCCGGTGGTGATGCGGGAGTTCTTGGGCAGGGTGAGTTGAACCATGGGTCAGGCTCCTATCCGTTCAATATCAGCGGGAGACCTTCCCGCGTGATGCATTCGATGGCTTTCGGCCGCTGGGCGGTGGCGACGACGATTTCGGTCGAGCGGGGCGAGATGCCGGTGGCGGCTTCCTGCGCGATGGTGGAGATCTCGGCGGCCGACATGTTGTCGATCAGGCATTCGGTGACCAGGTCGGGCGGCACGCCGGGCAGCTTTTCCACCACGATCGGGCGGACGACGCTCTTGGCGGCCTGCCGCGCGACCAGGTCGGCCGGGTTCACGTCGCAGGCGGCGAGGAGCAGCAGGAGGAGTGGGGCGGCGCGGAGGCTCATTCGGCCTCCATCGAGCTCTGGATGGTGGCGCCGGTGGAGATGAAGGCCAGCGCGCGGCGGCGCTCGGCGTCATTCATCGCGGCCCAGCGCTCGCGGTCGCCGGGCATCAGCGCGTAGCCCTCGGGAAAGGGGATCTCGCCGCGCAGCCCGCCGCGCTCGGTGCAACCTGCCAGCACGGCCCCGGTGATCACGATTGCAGCAATCCGACCCATCATCGTCCATTCCCCCTCGAAACACGTTCATTGCGCGGCTCGGGCTCTCGCAGCCTGTCGAGCCAGCCGGTGGCGTCTGTCTCGTAGCCCAGCGCCACGAGGTCTGCCCCGTGGCGGTCAGCGTAAACCTCGGCCACGGCGCGCGGCAACTCGGTTTCCCAGCGCCTGAGCGCCCCTTCGCTCGACACGTGGCCCATGAGGTGGCGGGGGCGGTCGTCCATCTTGGCCATGCCGCCGAAGAGGGATTGCTCCCAGAACAGGCGCTTGCCGGTTTCGAGCTCCTCGCCCTCGAGGCCGAGATGGGCGAGGGCCTGGCCGAAGAGCGCGCAATCCCGGTCCTGCATCAGGTCTTCGTAGCGCAGCTCGAAGATGCGCGCGTCGCCCCAGGGCCAGTTGCGCATTTCCTCCACCGTCTCGCGGTGCTTGCCCTCCATCTCGAAGAGCAGCTTGGCCTCGTCGCCTTCGAGCGCCTTCAGGTGCTCCTGGTAGGACTTTCCGCCCAGATCCGTGCGGGGCAGGTGCAGCCACTTCTCGCCCTGCTGGCCGGCGAAATGGTGGTAGACGCAGCCCGAAAGCAGGATATCGCGCGGATCGCGGATGATGTGGACAAAGGCCACGTCGTCGCGCGCCCAGAGGTCGGCAGGAAACCACCCGGCCCAGTTGACCAGAAAGGCGCGGCCCTCCTCGGGCAGCTTCTGCATCGCCTCGTCTCGCCAGATGCCATGCCAGTCGAGCCCGAAGGCATGACCCAGGGCCTGGATCGTGCGACGGGTCCAGACGGTGCCGGACTTGTGGTGGGTGGCGAAGCACATCAGGCGGGGCATCAGCGGCCCTCCCCGACGGGGGCGCCCCGGCCGGGCACCTTGAGCGCGTAGCTCCAGATCTCCTCGGCGACGTGGGGCGGGTTCTGGCGGGTGAAGCCGCGGAAGATGGTCTCGTCGAACCGCACCTCGCCGAGCCAGTCGGCGGGGCGTGGCAGGCAGACGGGGGTGATGGAGTTCTCGAAGCACCAGCGGGCGAGGCGGACGTCGACGAACTTCTGGCTTCCGGCCATGAAGGCGTGGGGCGGAAAATCCGCGCCGCGCATCACCGCCGCGTTGGTGGCGATCTGATCCACGACCGTGGGCTTTTCGAGCGGTTCGTAGAAGCGGAAGGGCTTGCGGTAGTCGGCGATGTTCACCGGTTTGTAGCGCAGGTACTTCAGCAGCTTCGCGGGCGAGAGGGAGACCTGCGGCTCGTAGTAGAGCGAGCCGTGGTAGCCGCCGAGGAACTTTCCCGGCCCGATCGCCTCCATCGAGGCGATGGACTTTGCCACGAAATCCACAGGGTAGATCATGTCGTCGTCGATCATGAAGACCCAATCGGCGCCCGAAACATCGGGGTAGAACTTGCCAACGTCCTTCTGGTCTTCGTCGGGGATGATCTGGGCGATCTTCTCCTCGCCCTCGAAGGCAGGCAGAGGGGCCTCATACTGGTTGAGCACGATGTTCAGCCGGTCGACCTGCGGCAGGATGGCCTGCACCACCTGCGCGAGGTTGCTCTCGCGCGGCGGGTAGGTGGCGAGGTTGGCGGTGATCATGCCGCCCACCGGGATATGGCTGTGCGCCGTGGCACGGGTCTCAGTACACCCGCGCCTTGGGCGCGATCTTCTTCAGGTCGATGCCGCCTTCGGCCTCTGTCGACAGCGGGTCGAGGTGGACGGGGCGATAGGTGAGGGTCACCTGGTTGCCCTCGACGGCGGCGAGAGAGTGCTTGCGCCAGTTCTCGTCGTCGCGGTCGGGGTAATCCTCGTGGGCGTGGGCGCCGCGGCTTTCCTTGCGGGCCTCGGCGCCGACGATGGTGGCGAGCGCGTTGGGCATGAGGTTGGTCAGCTCGAGGGTTTCCATCAGGTCGGAGTTCCAGATCAGCGAGCGGTCGGTCACCTTGATGTCATCCATCTTGGCGGCAACGGCCTTCATCTTCTCCACGCCCTCGGCCAGGGTCTTGTCGGTGCGGAACACCGCCGCGTCGGCCTGCATGGTGCGCTGCATCTCGTCGCGCAGCTCGGCAGTGGGGATCGAGCCCGAGGCATTGCGCAGCTTGTCGAAGCGGTCGAGCGCGGCCTCGACGGAGGCCTTGTTGAGGTCGGGGTTGGCCGATTTCGGGTCCACCACCTCTGCCGCCTTGATCGCGGCGGCGCGGCCGAAGACCACGAGGTCGATCAGGCTGTTGGACCCAAGCCGGTTGGCGCCATGAACGCTGGCGCAGCCGGCCTCGCCGACGGCCATCAGGCCGGGTGCGATGGCGTCGGGGTTGTCGGCGGTGGGCTTCAGCACCTCGCCCCAGTAGTTCGTGGGGATGCCGCCCATGTTGTAGTGCACGGTCGGCAGCACCGGGATCGGCTCCTTGGTCAGGTCCACCCCGGCAAAGATGCGGGCGCTCTCGGAGATGCCGGGCAGGCGCTCGGCCAGGGTCTCGGGCGGCAGGTGGTTGAGGTGGAGGAAGATGTGGTCCTTCTCCTTGCCGACGCCCCTGCCCTCACGGATTTCCATGGTCATGCAGCGGCTGACCACGTCGCGCGAAGCGAGATCCTTGTAGGTGGGCGCGTAGCGCTCCATGAAGCGCTCGCCCTCGGAGTTGGTGAGATATCCGCCCTCGCCGCGCGCGCCCTCGGTGATCAGGCAGCCCGAGCCGTAGATGCCGGTGGGGTGGAACTGGACGAACTCCATGTCTTGCAGCGGCAGGCCCGCGCGGGCGGCCATGCCGCCGCCGTCGCCGGTGCAGGTGTGGGCGGAGGTGGCGGAAAAGTAGGCGCGGCCATAACCGCCGGTCGCCAGCACAACCATCTTGGCGCGGAAGACGTGGATCGTGCCGTCATCGAGCTTCCAGCAGACCACGCCCTGGCAGGCGCCGTCCTCGCCCATGATCAGGTCGATGGCGAAATACTCGATGTAGAACTCGGCGTTGTGCTTGAGCGACTGGCCATAGAGCGTGTGCAGGATGGCGTGGCCGGTGCGGTCGGCGGCGGCGCAGGTGCGCTGCACGGGCGGGCCCTCGCCGAACTCGGTGGTGTGGCCGCCGAAGGGGCGCTGGTAGATCTTGCCTTCCTCGGTGCGGGAAAAGGGCACGCCGTAGTGCTCCAGCTCGTAGACCGCCTTGGGCGCCTCGCGGGCGAGATATTCCATCGCGTCGGTGTCGCCCAGCCAGTCGGAGCCCTTCACGGTATCATACATGTGCCACTGCCAGTGGTCGGGGCCCATGTTGGAGAGCGAGGCCGCGATGCCGCCCTGGGCTGCGACGGTGTGCGAGCGGGTCGGGAAGACCTTGGTGACGCAGGCCGTCTTCAGCCCCTGCTCGGCCATGCCGAGGGTCGCCCGGAGGCCGGAGCCCCCGGCGCCCACAACCACCACGTCATAGGTATGCGTCTCGTATTCGTAAGCTGCCATGGTCTCGTTCGTCCCTTGCGTCTGGCCTGGGCGCTCTCGCGTCTCTCTGGTCGTGGGGGAAGGCCGGCGTTGCGACGGGGCCTTCCGTCAGGTCTTGGGGGCGGCGCGGCTCAGAGCGCCAGCTTCAGCAGCGCCAGCAGGCCGGCGGCGATCAGCACCCAGGTGGCGGCGCTGACGGCGATCAGCGTGAGCTTGCCCTTGACCCCGTGAACGTAGTCCTCCACCGCCTCGTCGATCTCCATCTTGAAGTGCAGCAGCCCGGCGGTCAGGCCGATGCCCAGCACCAGCGCGACGAAGGGGTTGGCGATGAAGCTCTGCACGTCGGCATGGCCACGGCCCAGCGCGGCGCCGAAGGTGAAGACGAAGAGCGGCACCAGCACCACGAGGGCGAGCGAGCTCGCCATCATCTGCCAGTGGTGGCGGGTGCCTGCGGAGCCGGAGCCGAGGCCGGTGGCGCGCTTGCGGTCGGTGACGAATTTCATCGTGTCTCTCCCTTACACCACGATGGCCGTGAAGAGCGCCAGCACGGTGGCGCCGATGAACATGCCCCAGCCCATCTTCTCGGAGATCGGAACCTCGAGGCAGTAGCCGAAGTCCCAGATCACGTGCCGAAGCCGACCGAGCATGTGATACCAGATGGCCCAGCTGGCGAGGACCATGATGATGTCGCCGATGAAGCTGGTCATCAGCCAGTTGATCCGGTCGAAGGCGGGCTCGGAGAAGGCCGCCGCGAGCAGCCAGCAGACCACCAGGAAGGCGGTGCCGAAGGACACGATTCCGGTGATGCGCACCATGATCGAGGAGATCGAGGTGATCTGGGGCCGGTAATACGGGCCGATCATGAAGGGCGAAAGCGGGCGGTCCCGGTTCATATCTGCCATGAACGCTCTCCTGTAGGGCGCGGGCCGGGCGGCGGAGCCGGGGCGCGGCGCATTGGGTGGCGTGCCACGCGGACGGGCCGCGCAGGCGTGCTGCGTCTTTCCATTTGCATTTTTCAACCGCCGAGTCACGGGCTAAACCGATGATAAAGCGCCGCAGTTCGGGCGCTAACAGAAGGTTTTTTCGGCGTTGTGATCACAGTTTTTCGACTTGTGATCACAAAATGCAAGCCTCCCTTCCGTCGTCACAGGTCGCAGCGGGCGGGCGGGCTCATCGCGGCATGAGCGCCCAGTAATCGAGATCGAGGAGCACGTGGGGCAGATACCTGCCGTCTTCGCCCTTGAGGTCTCCGGCAAGGGCTTCTGGCCCCTTCACGGCCACGAGGCGCAGGCGGAGGGCGCCGATGTCATCGGTCAGGGGCGCGGCATCGAGCACCTCGGTCCAGGCGCGCAGCGTGTCGCCCGCAAAGCAGGGGTTGGCATGGGCGCCGCCGTTGATCGCCACCAGCATCTGCGCGTTGGCGAGGCCGTTGAAGGAGAGCGCGCGAGCCATCGAGATCACGTGGCCGCCGTAGATCAGCCGCTTGCCGTCTTCGCGGAAGGTGGCGTCGAAATGCACCTTGGCGGTGTTCTGCCAGAGCCGGGTGGCCAGCATGTGCTCGGCCTCCTCGATCGTGGAGCCATCGACGTGGTCGATCACCTCGCCCTTGGCATAGTCGCCCCAGCGATGGGGCTCGCCGGCGGCGGTGAAGTCGTAATCGGCAAAGCTGAGGCCATCGGGGATCACCAGATCCTCCGGCGCCACGACCTTAGCGAGATCGGGGATCGTGGTGTCGGGTGCGGGGGCCTCGAGATTGCCTTTGCGCACCATCACCCAGCGCACGTAGTCCAGCACCGGCTCGCCGGTCTGGTCGCGCCCGGTGGTGCGGACATAGACAAGGCCCGACGTGCCGTTGGAGTTTTGCTTCAGCCCGATCACCTCGGACTCGGCGCTGAGCGTGTCGCCGGGATAGACCGGCTTCAGCCAGCGGCCCTCGGCATATCCGAGATTGGCGACGGCGTTCAGGGAGATGTCGGGGACGGTCTTGCCGAAGACCACGTGAAAGGTGATGAGATCGTCGAGCGGGGAGCCGTCGAGGCCGCAGGCGCCGGCGAAGGCATCGGAGGAGTGCAGCGCGTGGCGGGCCGGGTAGAGCGCGTGGTAGAGCGCCCGCTCGCCCTCGGCCAGGGTGCGCGGCACGGCGTGACGGATCACTTCGCCGAGTGCGTAGTCTTCAAAGAACCGGCCCGCGTTGGTTTTCGACATCAGTGCTCCCCCAGCCTGGTGTCGGGCGTGTAGGTGCCCTCGACCTCCTTCACCACGGCCTGGCCGCAGCGCATGACGCCGTTGGACGCATCGAAGCTGTATTGCGGGTCGCCGTGGAGCACCCAGCCCTTGTTCAGCGCGGCGGTGACCTTGTGGCAGAAGGCGGATGTGTCGTCTTCGGTGAGAAAGCGATAGAGTTTCATGCTGTGCCTATTGGGGGTTATCCAAACACGGGGTAGCCGAGGAGGCCGTGGATCCAGCCGATGAGGCCGAGGAGGAGGACGGAGATCGCCAGGAACATCGCATCCTTGGCGATGGAGCCTTTCGGCGGCGGGGCCCACTCGGGCTCGGCGCGGTTGATGACGACCATCTCGGCAAGGGCCCAGGCCAGCAGGCCGCCGAAGAGGATCATGGTGGCGAGGTCGCCGTTGACCAGAAGGTGCGCGAAGGCCCAGAGCGCGAAACCGAAGAGCATGGGGTGGCGCATCTTGTAGAAGAGAGCCCCCTTGGACGGGCCGGGCGAGGTGAAATAGAGCGCGATCAGCACCAGCAGGTTGTTCAGGTGCCGCAGCCAATGGGGCGGATACCAGAGGTCGGGGGAGGCATCGGCGGTGCGGATGCCGAAGGTCATCAGGACGATGGAGGCAATGAGCGCCAGCGCCACGGCCCCGCGCCCGCCGTTGCCCATGGCCGCGCGGCGCTCGGGCGCGATGCGCTTGAAGAGGTGGGCGAGCCACCAGAGCGCCAGACCGGCAATCAGAAGGGTGAGCGGGAGTGCCATAGGGGTATCCTCAACAAGTGAACCGTAAAGTTCACTTTGCCCTCATTCGGTCAGGGCCGCAATGGCCTCGGCCCTGGCGAGCGTGGCGCGGGCGGTTTCGATGTGGAGGTTCTCCACGATCCGGCCATCGACCACGGCAACCCCCTGCCCGCTCGCCTCGACCGCCTCGAAGGCCGCGATCTGGCGACGAGCGAGGTCGATCTCGCTCTCGGAGGGGGCGAAGGCGGCGTTGGTGATCTCGAGCTGGGCGGGGTGGATCAGGCTCTTGCCGTCGAACCCGAGGTCACGGCCCTGCTCGCACTCGGCCTTCAGGCCGTCGTCGTCCTTGAAGGCATTGTACACCCCGTCGATGGCCACGATCCCGGCGGCGCGGGCGGCCATGAGGCAGTGCTGGAGCGCGAACATCATCGGCAAACGGTCGGCACGGGGGCGGCAGTTCAGCTCCTTGGCGAGGTCGTTGGTGCCCATCACGAAGCCTCCCATGCCGGGAGCCTGAGCGATGGAGAGGGCGTTGAAGATGCCCAGCGGCGTTTCCATCATCGCCCAGACCCGGGTGGCGCTGGCGCCGGCGGCATCCAGCCTGGCCTTGACCGCCGCGATCTCGTCGGCATGGCCGACCTTGGGCAGCAGGATCGCGTCGGGCGCCACCGGGCAGATGGCCTCGAGATCGGCGGCGCCCCATGGCGTGTCGGCGCCGTTGACGCGGACGATGCGGGCGCGGGGGCCGTAGTCGGCTGTCGGGAGCGTGTCGGCCAGAAGCGCACGGGCTTCGTCCTTGGCCTCGGCCGTCACCGCATCTTCGAGGTCGAAGATGATCGCGTCGCAGGGCAGGGTCGCGGCCTTTTCCAGCGCACGGGGCTTGGAGCCGGGAATGTAGAGCAGCGAGCGATACGGACGGGTGGCGGGCATTGATTCTCTCCGGTCGGTTGCAGGTGCAGAAAGAACAAATGCTGCGCCGCCGCGCAAGATGATTTCCGGAAATACCCGCAAGCACGCAATTTTCGAACTCGCGGAACTCGGCCGTTACGGCACCCGCCGCGCCGTTAACCAGATGCACACCGATCGGCGGCAGCATTCAGGCAGAGTCGGGCGACTGGAGGGCCGTGGCTGGCAGGGCTGCCGGGCAAAGCGGCAAAAATCAGTCCGACCGTGAAGGACCGGCGCCGAATGCGCCTCCCATGCCACCGGCAAAGCCGGGCACGCCCGACATGGGGCCATGCTGTCAAAAAGGGTTTGGACCATGAAAGAACTTCTCTTCATCGCGGCGGGCCTTGCCTGCCTTGCCGCATCCGGGGCCGAGGCCCAGAACCGCAACTGCGCCGACCGGGCCAAGGTGGTGGCCCGCCTTGCAGACGGGTATGGCGAGAGCCGCCAGGCGATCGGGCTGGGGGCCAACAACCAGGTGGTGGAGACCTTCGCCAACCTCGAGAGCGGCACCTGGACCGTGACGGTGACCGCGCCAAACGGCATCACCTGCCTCGTGGCCTCGGGCAAGGCCTTTGAACTGGTGGAGGAAACGCTCATTCCGGCCGGCGAGAAGGACGCCTGACACCGGGGCAGACCGCGCGGATGCGCTGCTTCAGGTCAGCGCATCCCAGATCAGCTTGCCCCCGGTCAGCAGGAGCAGAACATAGGTGAGCGCAAAGAAGGGCCTTTCGGGCACGACGTGATGCGCCTTCACGCCCAGCCAGGCGCCGAGTATCGCGGCCGGCGCGAGCCAGAGGTCGAGCACGATGGTCTCGCGGGTGAAGATGCCCAGGGCCGCGTAGGGGATGAACTTGAGCAGGTTGATCGCCCAGAAGACGATGACGCTCGTCGCCTGGTAGGTCGTCTTGCCCATGCCCTGCGCGAGCAGGAAGGCAGCCACCGGCGGCCCGCCGGCATGGCTGATGAAGCTGGTAAAGCCCGCCACCGCACCCGCAATGCCGCCCGCCACCGGGTCGTAGGGCCTGTCGGGGATCTTCAGCCAGCCCCGGCTACGTGCGAGCTGGTAGATGACGAAGGCAATGGCGATCGCGCCGATGAGGAGCCGGAAGGTATCGGCGTTGGCAACCTGGAAGAGCCAGATGGCAAGGCCGATGCCCGGCAGGGAGCCGAGGCAGAGCGCGAGGGCCGAGGGGCCGTGCCACTGCTTCCAGAAGCTCCTGAGGGTGAAGACGTCGATCAGCATCAGGAGAGGGAGCATCAGCCCCACGGCCATGCGCGGGTCGATCGCCAGGGCGAGAATCGGGGCTGCGGCAAAGGCCGCGCCGGAGCCGAAGCCGCCCTTGGACACACCGGCAAAGATCACCGCGGGCACCGCCACGGCCATGACCCAGGGATCAGGCCACATGGCCGCCAACTCCTTGCATCCCCTGCCCTTTCCTCGCCGGCCGCGCTTGCGTTTGCGGCATTCTCGCTGCAATGCAGCCTTGCACGCCGCAATGCCATTGGCTAGGCGTGCTGCGATAATTCACCACTCAAGGGACACCAACAATGGCCAGACCCAAGATTGCGCTCATCGGTTCGGGGCAGATCGGCGGAACGCTCGCTCATCTCGCCGCGATGAAGGAACTGGGGGACGTTGTCCTCTTCGACATCGCCGACGGCGTGCCACAGGGCAAGGCGCTCGATATTGCAGAGTCCGGCCCTTCGGAAGGTTTTGACGCCGCGCTTTCGGGCACCACCGATTACGCCGCGATCGCGGGCGCCGATGTGTGCATCGTGACCGCCGGTGTGCCGCGCAAGCCGGGCATGAGCCGCGACGACCTGCTGGGCATCAACCTGAAGGTCATGAAGTCGGTCGGCGAGGGCATTGCCGCCCATGCGCCCGACGCCTTCGTGATCTGCATCACCAACCCGCTCGACGCGATGGTCTGGGCGTTGCAGAAGTTTTCGGGCCTGCCCGCCCACAAGGTCTGCGGCATGGCCGGCGTGCTCGACAGTGCCCGCTTCCGCCACTTCCTCAGCCTCGAGTTCGGCGTCAGCATGAAGGACGTGACCGCCTTCGTGCTTGGCGGCCATGGCGATACCATGGTGCCCTCCGCCCGCTACTCCACCGTTGCCGGCATCCCGCTGCCCGACCTCGTGGAGATGGGCTGGACCACGCAGGAGAAGCTCGACGCGATCATCCAGCGCACCCGTGACGGCGGCGCCGAGATCGTGGGCCTGCTGAAGACCGGCTCGGCCTATTACGCTCCGGCGACCAGCGCCATCGAGATGGCCGAGGCCTACCTGAAGGACCAGAAGCGCGTTCTGCCCTGCGCCGCCTATTGCGACGGCGAGATTGGCGTGAAGGACATGTACGTGGGCGTGCCCACGGTCATCGGCGCGGGCGGGATCGAGAAGGTCGTCGACATCAAGCTCACCAAGGACGAGCAGGCGATGTTCGACAAGTCGGTCGACGCCGTGAAGGGCCTGATGGAGGCCTGCAAGGGGATCGACAGCTCGCTTGGCTGACTTGATGCATGCGACAGATACAAAGAGGCCGCCTTCAGAGGGCTTCGTCTTTGCGGTCAGCGGTGCGGCCTACGTGCCGCTGGCCTTACGCGCCGCCGAAAGCCTGCGGCTGCATCACCCCGACCACCCAATAGACCTGTTCTGCGACCAGCCGGTCACCGCAGAGATCTTCACGCAGGTTATTCCGCTGGAAAACTCGTGGTTCCGCCCGAAATTCGAAGCGATGCAGCGCAGCCGGTTCGACAGGACGATCCTGCTGGATGCGGATGTGCTCTGCATCGCTCCGATGAACGATGTCTTCAGCGTACTTGACCGTTTCGACCTTGCCGCTGCCCATGAGCCCCGACGTAATTCGAAGGTGGCAGTGAGTAACCTCGCAGAACCGCTGCCGGCAGCCTTTCCGCAACTGAACACCGGTGTCTTGGCCTTTTGCAAGGATCCCCGGGTGAGTGCACTGGCAGAAAGGGTGGTCACCACTTTGCAGACGAGTGGGCTGGACCGCGACCAACCCGTCTTTCGTGCCTGCGTTTACGAGTCCGATCTGCGGTTGTGGGTCTTGCCGGATGAATACAATTTCATGACCATCGAGTTGCTCGAGGCTTATACGGAACAGTTCGCCGCGCCTCGCATCCTGCATCTACCGCGGCTGCATCGCCACGTAGAAACTATAAACCGGAAACGGAAATTCAGTCGGATCAAGACGATCTTGGGTCCCCCCGTGTATCATCAGCTCGAAGCTCTTCTGGCCGCCGACAGAACCCTGGGCGGAAGCGGCGCGGAAGTGAAGCCGCTGATACGGCGCGGCCTGCCGGGACTTGCCCGGGCGCTTAGCCGTGGGCTCTCAAAACGCCTGAACCAGTGGATTAGCCGCGACTGATCGTCAGGCCGCCTGGCTGGCCGCGATCTTCTTCATCAGCCGCTTGGCGTTCTCGGCGCCGAGCTTGAGGTCGAAGGCGCGGAAGGAGAAGTCGGCCTCGATCTCGGGGAATGCGCGGCGCATGGCGGCTTCCGGGTCGATCTTCATCGCGCTGAGGCGGCCGTGTTCGGTGAGGGCACGGGCCTGCTCGGGCGTGAGGCCGGTGATCTTGCGGAAGAAGCGCAGCAGCTCGGGCATGGAGCCGATGTTGTCGCGCACGTGGCGGACCTGGAGGGCGCGTTCCTCGTGGAGGAGGTGGTCGATCACCTCGTCGCCCTGCTCGGCATAGCGCAGGGTCTTTGCCGCCCAATGCAGCGGTGTCAGCCCGTCGAAGTGCAGCACGTGCAGGCCGGTGGCCTTCTTGTGCGGGGCCCATCCGCTGTTCTTGCCGGGGAGCTTGGCGGCATGGACCTGCAGCTGAACCTTGTGGCCCGTGCGCACCAGCGGCTTGCCGTGCGACGAGCCGGCGAGTCCGTTGGCGAGGTAGGGCGCAACCTCCTCGCCGTAAATCCGCTTGGCGACCAGCGGGGCCTGCTTGATCGGATGGCGGAACACGCCGGAAAAGATGTGCTCGGAGCGGTCGCCCGCGAGCCAGCAGCGCTCGACGGCGGGCACGCGCAGCCAGATGTCATCGGCCTCGAGGCGGGCGACCTCTTCTGCGAAGGGGCGGGCCATGTGCAGGAACTCGTCGGCATCGAGGTGCAGCAGGTAGTCGGCCTTCACCTTCTTGTAGGCGGTGGTGGCGTTGATCGCCTGCCGGGCGTTCTGGTTGGGCGGCCGCCCCCTGCCCTTGTTGACCTTGTTCCAGTAGTCCTCGTTGCAGGCGACGACGTTGACGCCCGACTTGGCGCGCAGGATCGGGCGCAGCGGATCGTCGGGGTCGTCGAGGTAGATAAGCACCTTGGCGGCGCCGAGTTCGAGGTGGTGGGCGACGAAGGCCAGCACAAGTTCGGCCGGTTCGCGCACGGTGGCGACGACGGCCCAGGTCGGGGGTTTGCCCTGTCTTGAGGTCTCGTTCATGGCCGAATGCATACCTCTCCGGCGCGGCTCTGGCCAGCCCCGGCGGCGCCTGGGCGGGGTGATTCCCATGATAGCGTTAGCACTGCCTTAACTTGTGATCACACAATTCTTGGCTGTGATCACAAATCGCAATAATCTCCGTTAGCCCCCGCTTTTGAAGGTGATTTTTGTTTGCCTTGCCGATTGCCTGTGCCAAGGACGGGAGCGAACCGCAGCTTGAGGAACAGCTTCATGAACATCCATGAGTATCAGGCGAAGGCCCTGCTTCGCTCCTACGGCGCCCCCGTTTCCGATGGACGGGCCGTGCTGAAGGCCGACGAGGCCAAGACCGCCGCCGGCGCGCTGGACGGCCCGCTCTGGGTGGTCAAGGCGCAGATCCACGCCGGTGGCCGCGGCAAGGGCCACTTCAAGGAGGCCGGCGCCGGTGAAAAGGGCGGCGTGCGCCTGGCCAAGTCGGTCGAAGAGGCCGCCGAGGAAGCCAAGAAGATGCTCGGCAAGACGCTGGTCACCCATCAGACCGGCCCGGCCGGCAAGACGGTGAACCGCATCTACATCGAGGACGGCTCCGACATTACCTCCGAGTTCTACCTCGCGCTGCTGGTGGACCGTCAGAGCAGCCGGGTGTCCTTTGTCTGCTCCACCGAGGGCGGCATGGACATCGAGGAGGTCGCCGCCGCGACGCCCGAGAAGATCCTGAGCTTCACCGTCGATCCGGCCACGGGCTACCAGCCCTACTACGGCCGCCGGGTGGCCTTTGCCCTCGGGCTCGAAGGCGCCGCCGTGAAGCAGTGCGTGAAGCTGATGGGTATCCTCTACAAGGCCTTCATGGAGAAGGACATGGAGATGCTCGAGATCAACCCGCTGATCCTCATGCCGAACGGCGAGCTGAAGGTGCTCGACGCCAAGGTCGGGTTCGACGGCAACGCGATCTACCGTCAGCCCGATGTGGCCGAGTTACGCGACGAGACCGAGGAAGACCCCAAGGAGCTCGCCGCCTCCAAGCATGACCTCAACTACATCGCGCTCGACGGCGAGATCGGCTGCATGGTCAACGGCGCGGGCCTGGCGATGGCCACGATGGACATCATCAAGCTTTACGGCGCCGAGCCTGCCAACTTTCTCGACGTGGGCGGCGGCGCGACCAAGGAGAAGGTGACCGAGGCCTTCAAGATCATCACCTCCGACCCCAACGTGAAGGGTATTCTCGTCAACATCTTCGGCGGGATCATGCGCTGCGACGTGATCGCCGAGGGCGTGATTGCCGCGGTCAAGGAAGTGGGCCTCAAGGTGCCGCTGGTGGTGCGCCTCGAGGGCACCAACGTGGAGAAGGGCAAGGAGATCATCAACGCCTCCGGGCTCGACGTGATCGCCGCCGACAACCTCTCCGACGGCGCCGAGAAGATCGTGAAGGCCGTGAAGGGCTGATGCGTCTCGCGCTCCCTCTGCTGGCCTGCATGGCCGCTGCTCCGGCGGCTGCGCAGAACGTGGCGATTCTCGAGGCGCTGGTGGCGCAGCTGAACGCGCCGGCATCGCCCGAGGCGCAGCTCGGTGCCTATTCGGCCTGCCTGCTGGGCAACGGAGACCCGGAGGCAACCGCCGGGTTCTTCAGGGCTCGCGGCTGGGAGGTGTTCGGCGACAGCGAGATGGGCATGGTCGAGATGACCCCGCCCGAGGGCCCGCTCTTCGTGACGCTCTATGCCGATGGCGAGATCTGCGCGGTGGACAACACGGCGCAGGGCACGGCAATAGGCACGGTCACCTTGTCGGCCTTTCTCGAGACGGTGGGCGCCGACGCGACCCCGCTGGAGATCGAGGGCTGCACCGGCTGGACGCTGGGCGAGGGCCGTGCGGTGGGCATCACCTCCGGCGGCCAGGACCCTGTCTGCCATAGCGAGAGCGACAACCAGGTGCGATTTACCTTCGCGCCCAAGTGATACAACCGGGGCCGCCGCAGGCCCCGTCCGAAACAGGGCCCGAGGGCCGGACAACAAAGAGGAACGTGCCGATGGCCATTCTCGTAGACGAAAACACCAAGGTGATCTGCCAGGGCTTTACCGGCAGCCAGGGCACGTTCCACTCGGAGCAGGCGATTGCCTATGGCACCAAGATGGTCGGTGGCGTGACCCCCGGCAAAGGCGGGCAGAGCCACCTTGACCTGCCGGTCTTCAACTCGGTGCATGAGGCCAAGGCCGTGACCGGGGCCAATGCCTCGGTGATCTACGTGCCGCCGCCCTTTGCCGCCGACTCGATCCTCGAGGCGATCGACGCAGAGATGGAGCTGATCGTCTGCATAACCGAAGGGATCCCGGTGCTCGACATGATGAGCGTGAAGCGGGCGCTGGAAGGTTCCTCCTCGCGGCTGATCGGCCCCAACTGCCCCGGTGTCATCACGCCCGACGCCTGCAAGATCGGCATCATGCCCGGCCACATCCACAAGCGCGGCTCGGTGGGCGTGGTTTCGCGCTCCGGCACGCTGACCTACGAGGCGGTAAAGCAGACCTCCGACGCAGGCCTCGGCCAGTCCACCGCCGTGGGCATCGGCGGCGACCCGATCAAGGGCACCGAGCATATCGACGTGCTCGACATGTTCCTGGACGACGACGAGACCCATTCGATCATCATGATCGGCGAGATCGGCGGCTCCGCCGAGGAGGAGGCCGCCGAGTTCCTGGCCGAGCAGAAGAAGAAGGGCCGCTGGAAGCCGGTCGCCGGTTTCATCGCCGGCCGCACCGCCCCTCCGGGCCGCCGCATGGGCCATGCGGGCGCCATCGTGGCGGGCGGCAAGGGCGACGCCGAAAGCAAGATCGAAGCAATGCGCTCCGCCGGCATCGTGGTGGCCGACAGCCCCGCGACCCTGGGCGAGGCCGTGCTGAAGGCGATTGGCTAGGCCCGGCACATATCGCGCGACAACGGCCGCGGGCGGGGGATTCCGTCCGTGGCCTTCAACACATCAGGTGGCATCATGACCGACCAAAGCCCCAACGACCTTTTCCACGCCTCCAGCTTCATGCAGGGGCACAACGCGGCCTACCTCGAACAGCTTTACGCCAAATACGCCGACGATCCGAATTCGGTCGATGGCGCCTGGGCCGAGTTCTTCCGGCAGCTGGGCGACGGTGAGACCGATGTGAAGGCAGAGGCCAAGGGCCCGTCGTGGGCACGCAAGGACTGGCCACCGGTGCCCGCCGATGACCTGACCGCTGCGCTCACCGGCGAGTGGCCCGCCGAGCCCACCACCGAGGGCCGCGGAGCCGCGCAGAAAATCAAGGAGGCCGCCGGTGCCAGCGCCGCTCCGGTGAGCGAGGAGGCGATCAAGACCGCGGTTCTCGACTCGATCCGCGCGCTGATGCTCATCCGCGCCTACCGGATCCGCGGACACCTCGTGGCCGATCTCGACCCGCTCGGCATGCAGGACCAGACGCCCCATCCCGAGCTCGACCCCAAGAGCTACGGCTTCACCGATGCCGACATGGACCGCCCGATCTTCATCGACGAGGTGCTGGGCCTGAAGTTCGCCTCGCTGCGGCAGATCCTCGAGATCGTCCGGCGCACCTACTGCGGCACCTTTGCCTTGCAGTACATGCACATCTCCGACCCCGAGGAGGCCTCCTGGCTGAAGGAGCGCATCGAGGGGCTGGGCAAGGAGATCGCCTTCACCCGCGAAGGGCGCAAGGCGATCCTGAACAAGCTGGTGGAGGCCGAGGGCTTCGAGAAGTTTCTCCATGTCAAATACATGGGCACAAAGCGGTTTGGCCTGGACGGCGGCGAGAGCCTGGTGCCGGCAATGGAGCAGATCATCAAGCGGGGCGGCAACCTCGGCGTGAAGGAGATCGTGATCGGGATGCCCCACCGGGGCCGCTTGAGCGTGCTGGCCAACGTGATGGCCAAGCCCTACCGCGCGATCTTCAACGAGTTCCAGGGCGGCAGCTTCAAGCCGGAAGACGTGGATGGCTCGGGCGACGTGAAATACCACCTCGGCGCCTCCTCCGACCGTTCGTTCGACGGCAACACCGTGCACCTCAGCCTCACCGCCAACCCCTCGCACCTCGAGGCAGTGAACCCGGTGGTGCTGGGCAAGGCCCGCGCCAAGCAGGACCAGCTGGGCGACAAGCAGCGCACCGAGGTCCTGCCGATCCTTCTGCACGGCGACGCGGCCTTTGCCGGCCAGGGCGTGGTGGCCGAATGTTTCGGCCTGTCGGGCCTGCGCGGGCACCGCACCGGCGGCACCATTCATATCGTGGTGAACAACCAGATCGGCTTCACCACCGCGCCGCATTTCTCGCGCTCGTCGCCCTACCCCACCGACATCGCGCTGATGGTGGAGGCGCCGATCTTCCATGTGAACGGCGACGACCCGGAGGCGGTGGTGCATGCCGCCAGGGTGGCCACCGAGTTCCGCCAGAAGTTCCACAAGGACGTGGTGCTGGACATCTTCTGTTATCGCCGTTTCGGTCATAACGAGGGTGACGAGCCGATGTTCACCAACCCGATCATGTACAAGCGGATCAAGGGTCACAAGACGACCCTGAGCCTCTACACCGAGCGGCTGGTCAAGGACGGGCTGATCCCCGAGGGCGAGATCGAGGACATGAAGGCGGCGTTCCAGGCCTATCTGAACGACGAGTTCGAAGCCGGGAAGAACTACAAGCCCAACAAGGCCGACTGGCTGGATGGCCGCTGGAGCCACCTCGACCGGCGCGGCGAGGAGTACCAGCGCGGCGAGACGGCGATTGCCGAGGAGACCTTCAAGGAGGTCGGCAAGGCGCTGACCACCGCGCCCGAAGGCTATGCGTTGCACAAGACCGTGGAGCGGATGCTGGGCGCGAAGGCCGAGATGATCGAGAAGGGCGAGGGCATCGACTGGGCGACGGGCGAGGCGCTGGCCTTCGGCTCCCTGCTGACCGAGGGCTACCCGGTGCGGCTGGCCGGGCAGGACAGCACCCGCGGCACCTTCTCGCAGCGGCACTCCGCCTTCGTGAACCAGGACACCGAGGAGCGCTACTATCCGCTCAACCACATCCGCTCGGGCCAGGCCAACTACGAGGTCATCGACTCGATGCTCTCGGAATACGCGGTGCTGGGCTTCGAATACGGCTACAGCCTGGCCGAGCCCAACGCACTGGTGCTCTGGGAGGCGCAGTTCGGCGACTTCGCCAACGGTGCGCAGATCATGTTCGACCAGTTCGTCAGCTCGGGCGAGAGCAAGTGGCTGCGGATGTCGGGCCTTGTCTGCCTGCTGCCGCACGGGTTCGAGGGCCAAGGGCCGGAGCACTCCTCCGCCCGTCTCGAGCGCTTCTTGCAGATGTGCGGGCAGGACAACTGGATCGTGGCCAACTGCACGACCCCGGCCAACTACTTCCACATCCTGCGCCGCCAGGTCCACCGCAGCTTCCGCAAGCCGCTGATCCTGATGACGCCGAAATCGCTGCTGCGCCACAAGCTGGCGGTCAGCCGGATGGAGGAGTTCACCACCGGATCGAGCTTTCACCGGGTGCTGTGGGACGATGCCGAGCACGGCAACTCCGACACCCAGCTGGTCACCGATGACAAGATCCGCCGCGTGGTGATGTGCTCCGGCAAGGTCTACTACGACCTGCTGGAGGCGCGCGACGCGGCCGGCATCGACGATGTCTACCTGCTGCGGATCGAGCAGTTCTACCCCTTCCCCGCCATCTCCCTCGTCAAGGAGCTGGAGCGGTTCAAGGGCGCCGAGATGATCTGGTGCCAGGAAGAGCCCAAGAACCAGGGCGCCTGGACGTTCATCGAAAGCAACATCGAATGGGTGCTGAGCCGGATCGACGCCGCCCACACCCGTCCGCATTACGTGGGCCGGGCCACCTCGGCCTCTCCCGCCACCGGCCTCGCCTCGCAGCACAAGGCACAACAGGAAGCCCTCGTGAACGAGGCGCTCGGAATCGAAGGAAACTGATCACATGAGCACCGAAGTCCGCGTGCCCACCCTGGGCGAAAGCGTTACCGAGGCCACCGTCGCCACCTGGTTCAAGAAGCCGGGCGACACCGTGGCGGTCGATGAAATGCTCTGCGAGCTGGAGACCGACAAGGTGACGGTCGAAGTCCCCGCCCCGGCCGCCGGGGTGATGGGCGAGATCGTGGCCGCCGAGGGCGACACCGTGAGCGTGGATGCGCTTCTGGCGACGATCTCGGAGGGCGGCGAAGGTGCCGCCCCGGCCAAGCCCGCCGCCAAGGCCGAAGAGCCCAAGGCAGAGGAGGCCGCCCCTGCCGCGGGCGGGGCCAGCGTTGACGTGATGGTGCCGACGCTCGGCGAGAGCGTGACCGAGGCGACCGTGGCCACCTGGTTCAAGAAGGTCGGCGACAGCGTCGAGGCTGACGAGATGCTCTGCGAACTCGAGACCGACAAGGTGAGCGTCGAGGTGCCCGCACCGGCCTCCGGCACGATCACCGAGATCGTGGCCGCCGAGGGTGCCACGGTGGAAGCCGGCGGCAAGCTGGCGGTGATGAGCGAGGGGGCCGGTGGCGGCGCCTCCGCCCCCGCCGAGGGTGGCGCGGCCACGGCAGCGCCCAAGGCGCCCGCCGCCGAGAGCGCCGCGAAAGGCGCGAAGGACGTGGAGAACGCCCCCTCCGCCAACAAGATGATGGCCGAGAAGGGCCTCTCGGCCTCCGACGTGCAGGGCACCGGCAAGGACGGCCGGATCATGAAGGAAGACGTGATGAGGGCCGGCGCCGCGGGCTCCAAGGCCGCCTCCGCCCCTGCCCCCTCCGCCCCGCCCCGTGGCCCGGTGGCCGCAGAGGACGAGGCGCGCGAGGAGCGGGTCAAGATGACCCGCCTGCGCCAGACCATCGCCCGCCGCCTGAAGGACGCCCAGAACACCGCCGCGATCCTGACCACCTACAACGAGGTGGACATGACCGAGGTGATGGCGCTCCGCGACGAGTACAAGGAGCTGTTCCTCAAGAAGCACGGGGTGAAGCTCGGCTTCATGTCGTTCTTCACCAAGGCCTGCGTGCACGCGCTGAAGGAGGTGCCCGAGGTCAACGCCGAGATCGACGGCACCGACATCGTCTACAAGAACTTCGTCCACATGGGCATCGCCGCCGGCACGCCGCAGGGTCTCGTGGTGCCGGTGATCCGCGATGCCGACGCGATGAGCTTTGCCGAGATCGAGAAGGCGATCGCCGAAAAGGGCGCCCGCGCCCGCGACGGAAAGCTGAGCATGGCCGAGATGCAGGGCGGCACCTTCACCATCTCCAACGGCGGCGTCTACGGTTCGCTGATGTCTTCGCCGATCCTGAACCCCCCGCAGTCGGGCATCCTCGGGATGCACAAGATCCAGGACCGGCCGATGGTGGTGGGTGGCGAGATCAAGATCCGCCCGATGATGTATCTTGCTCTCAGCTACGATCACCGCATCGTCGACGGCAAGGGCGCCGTGACCTTCCTCGTGCGGGTCAAGGAAGCCCTCGAAGACCCCCGCCGGCTGTTGATGGACCTTTGAGGCATGGCGGGTTTCGCCCACCCTGCAGGGATATGCAGGATGGGCGAAACCCACCGGCAGAAAACGCGATGGCCTGGCTCACTCCAAATACCCTTACCTGCACGGCCTGCGGTTTTTCCGGCGAAGTGCAATATCTCAACGAGCGCACACCCTCGGGAGAAAGGCGCAAGCGGCTGTTCCGGTTCGGCCCGTTCCGCAGGGCGGCAGAGGCGTTGCACTGCCCGTCTTGCGGCGCGGCGATGATGGAGCTTGCCCCGTGACCCTGCTCACCCGCGCCGAAACCCTTGCCTTCTCGCCCGAAACGGCGCGCGGGCTGCGCAGTGCCGGGTTCACGCTGGGGTTTCTCTCCATCGTGGGGGTGCTGGGGCTCGGCACCTTCGGCGGGGGCGGGTTTCAGCCCTGGCTCCTGATCCTGGCCGCCGTGGCCTTCCTCCCGGCCCTGCTGCTGCTCGCCCTGTCGCACACCCTGCCCGCGCGCAAGCCTGTTTCGGTTCTGCTGATCTGGGCGATCTGCGGCTTTTCCTTTCTGCTCGTGCGGCGCACGCCCAGCGCCGCAGAGGGGGTGGAGCCGCAATGGCTCGTCACCCCGATGATCTGGGTCGTGGCCGTGGTCGAGTTCGTGCTCGCCGTGGGCCTCGCCTGGTTTGCCTGGCATCTCTATCGCAAGGGCGCGTTCAGCGGGGTGGCGGGATGACCGATTTCGCCGCGCTCGAAAACGCGATCTGGGCCGCCGCCTCCGCCTATGACCGCGCCGCCATCGAGGAGCTTCTGGCCCCCGAGTTCTTCGAGCTGTCGCGCTCGGGCCGCAAGTATACCCGCGAGGAGCTGCTGACGGACACCTCCGAGGGCCGCCCTTCGGAGCACCGCTTGCACGGGCTCGAGACACAGACGATAGGCCCCGGCGTCACGCTGGTGACCTATATCTCCGAGACCCGCTACCCGGACGAGATTCAATGGGCCAGCCGATCCACTCTCTGGGCCGAAACGCCCGCCGGGTGGCAGGCCCGCTTTCATCAGGGCACACCGCTGCCCGAGGGGCGCAACGCCCCCTGACCCCCGCAAAGGAGACCCCATGTCTGCATATGACGTGATCATCATCGGCGCCGGCCCCGGCGGCTACGTCTGCGCCATCCGCTGTGCCCAGCTGGGCCTGAAAACCGCCGTGGTCGAGGGCCGCGAAACGCTGGGCGGCACCTGCCTCAACGTGGGCTGCATCCCCTCCAAGGCGCTGCTGCATGCCTCCCACCTGCTGCATGAGGCCGAGCACAACTTTGCCGAGATGGGGCTGAAGGGAAAGGCGCCCTCCGTCGATTGGGCGCAGATGAAGGCCTACAAGCAGAAGACCGTGGACCAGAACACCGGGGGCATCGAATTTCTGTTCAAGAAGAACAAGATCGACTGGCTCAAGGGCTGGGGCTCGATCCCCGAGGCCGGCAAGGTCAAGGTGGGCGAGGAGGTGCATGAGGCCAAGCACATCGTCATCGCCACGGGCTCCGAGCCTGCGAGCATTCCCGGCGCCGAGGTCGAGATCGACGAGAAAACGGTCGTGACCTCCACCGGCGCGCTGGAGCTGGGCAAGGTTCCGAACGAGATGGTCGTGGTCGGCGGCGGGGTGATCGGGCTGGAGCTGGGCTCTGTCTATGCCCGACTGGGCACCAAGGTCACCGTGGTCGAGTTTCTCGATGCGATCACGCCGGGCGCGGATGCCGAGGTCGCCAAGACCTTCCAGCGGATCCTGAAGAAACAGGGGCTCGAGTTCGTCATGGGCGCCGCCGTGAACAAGGTGGAGACCAAGGGCGGCAAGGCCACGGTGCACTACAAGCTGCGCAAGGATGAGAGCGACCACACGCTGAAGGCCGACACCGTGCTGGTGGCGACGGGTCGCAAGCCCTACGTCGAAGGCCTCGGGCTGGAAGGCCTTGGCGTGAAGCTCACAAAGCGCGGGCAGGTGGAGGTGGACGATCACTTCCAGACCGCGGTGAAGGGCATTTATGCCATCGGTGATGCCATTCCGGGGCCGATGCTCGCGCACAAGGCCGAAGACGAGGGCACCGCGCTGGCCGAGATGCTGGCGGGCCAGAAGCCGCACATCAACTACGGCCTCATTCCGGGCGTGATCTACACCGCGCCCGAGGTGGCGAGCGTGGGCGAGACGGAAGAGACGCTGAAGGAGAAGGGCCGCGCCTACAAGGTCGGCAAGTTCCCCTTCATGGGCAATGCGCGGGCCAAGTCGGTGCACCAGGCCGAGGGTTTCGTGAAGATGCTGGCCGACAAGGAGACCGACCGGATCCTGGGCTGCCACATCATCGGCCCGGCGGCGGGCGAGCTGATCCACGAGATCTGCGTGGCGATGGAGTTCGGTGCCTCCGCCGAGGACGTGGCCCGCACCTGCCACGCGCATCCGACCTTCTCCGAAGCCGTGCGCGAGAGCGCGCTGGCCTGCGGCGACGGGGCGATCCACGCCTGACACGTCATCTGACGCAGGGACCGGGCCGCGGTGGCAACGCCGCGGCCTTTTTCGTGCGCGGGTTGTGCCCAAGCCTCGCCGCATTCGGTTGTTAACGCTTTTGGCAAGGACTGGGCCGGAGAGCCCCGATTGTTGAGCCAAAGCGAGAGGACATGCCGATGCGCAAGTTCGGACCCATTGCGGCCAGTGCCGCCCTGGCGCTCACCGTCACCGGCCACGAGGCCGAGGCCAGGCGGGGTGGCGGCTTCATCATGGAGAGCGAGCAACTCCATTTCGTCGCGCATACGACCACGGGCAACGGTGCGGGCGGCCAGATGGCGCTTTGCCACCTGTCGAAGAAGTCGCACATCCTTGAGCTCGGGTTCTGGCGCTCGATGCAGAGCTATGCGCTCTCCTACGACAATTGCACCGGACAGAAGTACATTCCGCTCGCGCCGGAGCGCATGGCCGCGATGCTCCAGTCCGGCGAGGCGCCGGGCAACCTGCCGGTCGAGCCCCGGATGCAGGTCGCCCAGGTGGTGACAGGCTTTGCCGGCTCTGCGGCGATCGGGGCGACGGTGGCGCTGATGGGCCTGCTCAAGCTCTTTGCCGGCCTGCGCCGGCGCCGCCGCCGCAACGCGATGACAGGCGCCAATGGCTTTGCCCAGCGCGTGCTCGATGTGATGTGCCATGCCGCCAAGGCCGATGGCGTGGTGGACCCGGAGGAGGTGAAGCTCATCGCCTTCGCCAGCCAGAAGCTCACCGGCCTTGCCTACCCCGCCGAGCAGATCGAGCGGCTGATCGGCATGGCGGGCAGCAAGATCTCCGATGACGAGTTCCGCGCCTTCGGCCAGGGCCTCAACGCGCACCAGCGCGAGACGCTGATGCGGGGGGCGCTGATGGTTACCGTGTCGGACGGCACGATCACCCAATCCGAGAAGGGCTTTCTTGCCCGACTGGCCGCCACGCTGGGGATTTCGGCGCTGGAGATGCAGGGCATGCTGCGGAGCCTGTGACGCCCCGCCTCAGGTGGCCAGCATCCTCAGACCGCCGGTCACGTCGGAGCGCACGGCCAACCGCAGGCCCGGCTCATCGCCAGCCTTGAGGGCCGCCACGATCAGCCGATGATGGCGCGGCACCTCGTTGCGGCGCAGCCTGTCGTAGAGCAGCCGCATGGTGGGGCCGAGCTGGAGCCAGACCGTCTCGGCCAGCGCCAGCATCGCCGGGGCCTGGGCCCGCAGGTAGAGGGTGCGGTGAAATTCGAGGTTCGCCCGGATGTATCCCGCCGCATCGCCCCGCGCCGTGACCTCCGCGATGGTCGCGTTCACTGCCTCCAGCCGCTCGATCAGCGCCATGTGGGCGCGCGGCAGGGCGCGGGTGGCCAGTTCCGGCTCCAGAAGGGCACGAATCGCGGCCAGTTCCTCGATCCGGTCGTTCGACAGCACCGGCGTGGATACACGGCCCGACGCGGAGAGGGTCAGCGCCCCTTCCGCCGCCAGCCGCCGCACCGCCTCGCGGGCCGGGGTCATCGACACCTCGAAATCCTTGCCAACGCCGCGCAGGGTGAGCGCGTGGCCGGGCAGAAGCTCGCCGTGCATGATGCGGGTGCGCAGGGCGCGATAGACCCGATCATGGGCCGCGGTGGCGGCACCGGCATGGGCGGGGATGTCGCGGTTGGGCGGAGCGGCATCGGTGGGCGGTGGTTGGATCAGCATCTCTCGAGCGTGATCACGAATCTGCAATCCGTCAACGGGGAAACACTCACCCCTTGAAGCCGTAGCGGTGCAATGTGGCGCCGTTCTGTCGCAGCCATCGCCGCGCGGCCTTGTGGGCCGGGAAGAGCTGCGCGCAGGTGGCCCAGAAGCGGGGCGAGTGATCCATGTGGGCCAGGTGGGCGACCTCGTGGGCGGCGACGTAGTCGAGCACCTCGGGTGGCGCGAGGATGAGCCGCCAGGAATACATCAGGTTGCCCTCGTGGCTGCACGATCCCCAGCGGGAGCGGGTGTCGCGCAGGGTAATGGTGCCATGGGGGCGGCCGAGGGCGGCGGCGTGGCGGGCGGAGGCCTCGGCCAGGCGGTCGCGGGCCAGTTCACGCAGGAAGGCCCCGAGCCGCACCGGCACGCGCGATGCGCCCTCGGGCACCAGAAGCGCCTGATCCGAAAGGGCAATGCGGCGCAGGGGGGCGGTCTCGATCCGGCGGGCAACCCCTTCGACGGGCACCACGGCGCCGGGCGCGGCAAGGATGAAGGGGGCCTGCTCGGCCAGCCTGTCGCGGATCCAACCGGCCTTCTCGGCGGCGAAGCTGCGCGCCTCCCGCTCGGGCGCGAAACGGGGCATGGTGAGGGTCACGCGGCCATCGACCCCGGAGACCCGCAGAGACAGCCTGCGCGCCCGCGACGAGCGCCGCAGAACGACCTCCACCTCCGGCTCTCCCGGGAGCCTGATCGAGCCTGTCTGTGCCATGAGGCCCCTGCCCTTTTCGTTGCCGCCCATCCTAGCGCCACGCGCGATGGCAAGAAAGCCCGATACCCCCTTTACAGCCCTCCCCCATCGTGGCATTGGCCCCGTTCGAACCCCGAAGCATGTGAGGATTTCGATGCCTAAGGAAGAATGGGGCGTCAAGCGCGTCTGCCCGACCACCGGCAAGCGGTTTTACGACCTGGGCAAGGACCCGATCGTGAGCCCCTACACCGGCGAGATCGTGACGCTCGACACCGGCAACAAGGCCCGCTCGGCGCTGAAGGGCGACAAGCCCGATCCGAAGTCGCTGGAGATGGAAGACGAGGACGCCGATATCGACGTGCTCGACGATGATGATGATGACAGCGATGTCGATCTCGGGGACGATGTGCTCGAGGACGACGACGATGATGATGTGTCGCTCGACGATATCGCCGACGTCGGCGGTGACGACGACGACTGACGGCATTTTCGAGGCGGGCCGGGAAAAGGCGTCGGGCAGCGAAATTTTCGCTTGAACCCCCCGGCGCTATTCCCTAAACGTCCGCCTCACCGGGGCCTTAGCTCAGTTGGGAGAGCGCTTGCATGGCATGCAAGAGGTCAGGGGTTCGACTCCCCTAGGCTCCACCAAGTTTCCCGGACATGCAGAATGACAAGCAGAGCGAGTGATCGCGCGGGCGCTGCGCCGTTGCGGAACGGCGCCGTCATTGCGCTGTGCCGGCCCGCGCTCAGTCTTCGCGGAAGGCGCGCGACATCGAGTCGACGATGGGCTTGGTGAGATACTGCATGAAGGTCCGCTCACGGGTGGCGATCAGTATCTCGGCGGGCATGCCCGGGGTCGGGGCAAAGCCGTCGACCCGGCGGAGCTGCTCTGCCTCCAGGCTGATCCGCGCCACATAGACCTCGCGCGCCGGGCCTTGCGCCGTGTCGGGGATGGCATCGGCAGAGATGTAGAAGACCTCCCCATCAAGGATCGGCGTGGTCCGCTGGTTCAGCGCCACCAGGCGCACCGAGGCATACTGACCGAGCTGGACGCTGTCGATGTCGTTGCGCGGAATGAGGGTTTCGATGATGAGCGGGGCGCCCTTGGGCAGGATCTCGACGATGGGTTTGCCGCTTTCGATCACACCGCCCGAGGTGTGATAGTGCATGCGCAGGATCGTGCCATCCACCGGCGCGAGGATCTCGGTGCGCCGCAGCACGTCTTCGGCCTGAAGCACCTGCTCCTTCACGCTGTCGAGCTCGGCCTGAACCACATGAAGCTCGTCCAGCGCGGCCTGGGTATAGGTGTAGCGGGTCTGCAGGATCTGCTTTTCGAACTTGATGATCATCGCCTCGCTCTCGGCGATCTCCGCCTCCAGCCGGGCCATCTGGCCGACACCGTCGACGATGGCGCGCTCGAGGGCGTTCAGCTCGGATTTCCGGGTCAGGCCGTTGTTGAGCAGGTCGGCCTTGGCGACCCGGTCCTCCTTCAACAGGCTCACCTGGACGGCGGAGGACTCGCGTTGGGCGATGTAGCCCTGGATCCGCTTTGTCTGGGCGAGGATGTTCGACTCCACGAGGCCGATGTCATTGTCGAGCTTGTCGCGGGCGAGGTCGAAGCTGAGCTTCTGGCTGAGCAGGATTTCCTCGATCTCCGGGTCGATCACGGCGCGGCGGCGCAGGTCGGGCGGAAAGATGACCGTGTTGCGGTCGTCGTATTCGGCCATGAGGCGCACCTTCATGGCCTCCAGCCGGGCGCGGCGGAGCTGAAGCTCGGTGCGGCGCGTCTCGGCGGCAGTGGTGTCGAGCGTCACGAGCGGCTGGCCGGCCTCGACCTCCTCCCCCTCTTCCACGAGGATCTGGGCGATGATGCCGCCTTCGAGGTGCTGGACGATCTTGTTGCGCCCGGTCGCGACAAAGCTGCCGGGCGCCACCACGGCGGCAGCAAGCGGCGCGGAGAAGGCCCAGTAGCCGAAGCCGCCGAGCGAGAAGGTCATCAGCAGGATGCCGAGCAGGCCGATGCGCCAGACGCTGCGCGGCACCTCGGAATACCATTCGCTCGAGACGTAGGTGGGTGCGGTTGCCAAACTCATGATCAGCCTGCCTGTGGATTGGGGTTGTTCGGGGAGTTCAGTTGCTGGCCGCCGCCGCCATTGCCGCGGCGACGCTTCTCGAGCGCCTCCAGCACCTGCTGGCGCTGGCCGTAGAGCGCGATGTTGCCGTCGGCCATCAGCATGATCTTGTCGACCGAGGAGAGCAGAGAGGGCTTCTGGGTGATGACCACAAGGGTCATCCCGCGGGACTTGGCATCGGCCACGGCGCGGGCCAGGGCCTGGTCGCCCGCAGTGTCGAGGTTGGAGTTGGGCTCGTCGAGCACCACCAGCCGCGGATTGCCGAAGAAGGCCCGGGCCAGCGCAATGCGCTGCTTCTGCCCGCCCGAGAGCGGCGCGCCGTCGGCGGCGACAAAGGTTTCGTAGCCCTGCGGGAAGTTCGAGATCATGCCATGCACGTCGGCCAGCATCGCCGCCTCGTGGATCTGGGCATCGGTGGCATCCTCCCGCATCCGGGCGATGTTCTGCTTGATGGTGCCGGGAAAGAGCTGCACGTCCTGCGGCAGGTAGCCGATGTTGGTGCCGAGCTGGCGCTGATCCCAGTTGCGCAGGTCCATCAGGTCGAGCCGGACGGCGCCCGAGGTGGGCAGGACGGAGCCTACCAGCATCTTGCCAAGGGTCGTCTTGCCCGCGCCCGAATTGCCGACGATGGCAAGGGACTCTCCGGGCGCGAGGACAAAGCTCAGCCCGTTGAGCACCACGTTCTTGGTGCCCTGCGGGACGTAGAGCAGCCGCTCCACGTCGAGCCGGCCCTCGGGGCGCGGCAGGATCAGGCGATCCTGGTTGAGGGGCGAGCTGCGCAGGAGGTGGGCGATGCGGTCATAGGCCGACCGCGACATCAGAAAGTGGTTCCAGCCCTCGATCGCGCCCTCGATCGGCGCCAGCGCCCGGCCCGCGATGATCGAGGCGGCGATGACCATGCCGCCGGTGATATGGCCCTGGATCGCGAGGTATGCGCCCCACCCCAGGAGGCCGATCTGGGTGAGCAGGCGCACGGCCCGGCTGCAGGCGGCCGAGATGATGTTGCGGTCCTGCGCCCGGACCTGCGCCTTCAGCGAGGCCGCCGTATCGCGCCCCCAGATCGAAACAGCCTCGGGGATCATCGCCAGCGCGTTGATGATCTGGCTGTTGCGCGACATCGAGTCGAGATGGAGGTTGGCCTTGCTGAGGTGCAGGTTCGCCTCCGCGAACTTTCCTGAAGTCACCCGCTGGTTGACGATCGCGATGACGAGCAGCACCAGGGCGGTGGCGACCACGATCATGCCCAGATGGGGGTGCACCAGGTAGATGGCCAGGATGAAGAGCGGTGCGAAAGGCACATCGAGGAACGACAGGAGCGTGCCGGAGACGAGAAAACTGCGCAGCTGCTGAAGGTCGCCCAGGGTTTGATACTCGCGGCCATTGCCGTTGAGCGAGGCCCGGGCGGCGGCGCTGAGGATCGGGGAGCCCAGTTGCGCCGCCAGCTCGACCGCCGTGCGCATCAGGATGAAGCGGCGCACGGCATCGAGGATCGCCTGGAGCACCACGGCGCCCACGATGATCGTGGTCAGCATGATCAGCGTATCCATCGACCGACTGGTGAGCACGCGGTCGGAGATCTGAAAGAGGTAGACGGGGATCGCGAGGATCAGCAGGTTGGTGGCGCAGGTGAACAGCATCACAAGCAGCATGTTGCGTCGGACCGCACGGAGGCCGCGCTTGAGGCTGCCGGCAAAGTCCATCGGGCCGAGGCGCTTGTGAAAGACCTCGTCGCCGCCACCGCCGCCGCCGTTGCCTCGCCCGCCGCCGTTGTCGACAGGGGGTTTCGGCGGCTCGCTCTCCTGGCGCTGCGGAGGGTCGCCCAAGTCCTTCTCGCTTGGAGTGATGCGGGTGAACCCGGAGGGCGACGGGCGCTCGCCCTTTACCCTGTTTTCCGGCGCAAGGCGCAGGGCCTCCTTGCTCTCGTCATCCTGCCGCGCCGCTGGCTCCTCGGTCGCGACCAGCGCTTCAGGCTGCTCCGCGTCATTCACCATGTCCTTCAAAACAGTATCCCTTTTTACCTGCCCTCGATCACGCGACGAGGGTTTGCATGACGTCGACCGGCGCCTCTTCGGGCACCAGTTGCCCCAGGCCCGCGCCGGGCCCGTCCGATGTGTCGGAAAGCATGTCGTCGGCCAGGAACAGCACCGCCTCGCTGGCCAGATTGTCGGAGCTGGCCAGTGCGAAGGGGTCGTCGTTGGAAATGAACTCGGCCTGGTAGAGCATGGCGTCCGAATAGGCCTCGCCGCCCGTGTAGACGGTGGAATCGACGCCGTGGTCGGTGACCGAGGCGATGTTGACCAGCTCGTTGCCGCCGGTGAGCACCGTGACGTCGGCGCCCTCGGCGCTCAGCAGCGTTTCGGCCGCGAGCGCCACCTGATCGACATCGCCGAGCACGTTGACCTGTTCGATCACCTGCACGTCGAGATAGTCGCCTTCGATGTAGAGCACCCGCAGAACCGGCGTGCCGAGATAAGCCGGGTCGCCGAGGATATCGCCGCCGGGCTCGCCGCCCTCGATGACCTTGTTCGCAGCCTTGCTGTAGGCCTCGGTGATGGCGACCGTGGTATCGACGCCGACCTCGGTGATGGCCGCATAGTTCAGAAGCAGGTTGCCCGAGGTGTCCATCGTGCCGCCGAACTCGCCTTCGATCTCGGCGGAGTCGGCATCGAGCAGCACGTTCATCTGGGTCAGCAGGGTGACGTCGATCATGTTGCCGCCGATGACGATCAGGTCGTAGCCAAAGCCGAGTTCGAGGATGTCGGCGATGTTGAAGAGCGTATTGCCGCCGGTCTGGATGAAGGTCTCGCTGGCGTTGAACAGAAGGCTGAGCACGTCGCCCTCGGCGGCGAAGTTGAACTGCTGGATGTGGTTGTAGTTGATCACGTTGCCTTCGATCCGGGTCACGATCGCCTGTCCGGGCCCATAGGCCCCCTCCCCGACCGAAACCGGGTTGGCGACATGCTCGATGGAGCTGGCGTTGACGCTGCGGGTGGATCCGGCCTCGGTGAGGCTGGATACGCCGCTGACCTTGTCGAAATCGTTCCAGACGTTGATCTGGCTGATCGCGTTGGCGACCACGACATCGCCCATCACCACGAAGACGGGCGCGTCAAGCCAGTTCATGACCACGTTGGCCTGGTTGATCAGGAGGTTCTCACCCATGGTCACATGCTGGCCTTCTGGGTGATCGTCTTCCTCTGCCTCGTCGCGGTTGTCCTCGAAGGGGCTCTCGGGCACCTCCTCCTCGGGTTCCGGCTCCGGCTCGGCAAAGGTGTCGCTGTAGTCGGACAGCTTGGGCATTTCCTCGACGGCGAGACCATTGAGGGTGGGCGTGGCCGTGGCCTCGCCGAAGGCAACGAAGGTGACGGCGCCGTCGGCCGCGCCCGGTCCGCCCTCGGACTCGAGGGCGCGGATATCCTCCGAGACCTCGCGGCCGCTCTCGGCAATCGCGGCTTCATCCTCGGGCATCACCGGCGCCGAGAAGGGTTGAAGGGCGGTGGCCGTGGCCTGAAGCGACGACAGGGGCACCTCGAAGGCGACCGGGTCGACAAAGCTCATCTCGGCATCCGAGGTGGAGGCGTAATCGTAATCCCTTAGAAAGTTGTACTGCACCGTGATGGTGGCAACGGATGAGGGCGGCGGGATCAGGAACTGCAGCTTGGCCAAGAGGTAGCCGGGCGGGGACCAGTAGATTGGCAGCTCGGCGAGCTCGCCGGGCAACACCGGCCAGAGATGCTCCGCCGCCGGGCCCGCGAACGGCAGGTAGGGCAAGCCGGGAACGCCCGGCAGCACCGGAAAGTAGAGAGGGCCCTGGATATCGGGCGTGAAGGCACCGAGCTCGTAGTCGCTGAACAGGTTGATGGTTATGTTGAGCAGGCTGCCGAACTCGGGATCGGCGTTCTTGAGCGCCTGGAACTCCTCGAACTCCTCCCGCATCCGTGCGGCCTCGGAACCCAGCTGGAACAAACCTATGAAATGAGCAATGATTTCGGACTTTTCATCGAGCAACATGGGTCACGATCCGTCCTGGTCGGGTAGTGTGAAAACTGTGCCTGCTCGACGTTTTTTTGGGTGAGGCTGCGCGACGGTGCCGCGCAGCCTCCTGTTGCGTGAGGGGATCGCCCTACATCTCGTCGTCGCCGACGGAGAGCGAGTTCGAGAAGTTGCCGCCAACGACCGTCATGTCGACGGTGTTGCCGAGCACGTTCGCGCCCTGGACGATGCTCTGGTTGAACGCGGCGTTGTCGAGGATGCCATCCGCGGAGGCATTCGAGTAGCCGTTGACGTAGCCGTCGTCCGAGTTGCCGGAGCCCCAGTTGCCGCCGCCGACCGCGCCCGAAGCCGCGCCGCCGTTGGCATTGACATGGCCGCCGTCGCCACCGTTGCCGCCCCAGACGACCGCATGGCCGCCATCGGAGTTGCCGCCACCGGACCAGCCGCCGCTGGCACTGGCGTCACCGCCGGCACCGCCGCCGCCGCCGCCGCCCGCATAGGCACCCGCGAGGCCAGCGCCGTGGCCGACACCGATCCCGACACCGAGGCCATCGCCGCCATCGGCATCGACGCCATCGCCACCCGGCTTGCCGGGGTGCTTGAAGTAGGTCGGCATGCCGCCGCCGCTGCCGGAGCCGCCGTCGCCGCCCGAACCGAGGCCGACGCCGAGGCCACCGAGGCCGACGCCGATCGCACCGGCGCTGCCGCCGTCACCACCGTCGTCACCGTCGGCGCTGCCGCCGTCGTTGCCCTTGTGGTAGCCGCCATCGGCCAGCGAGAAGCCACCGAGCGACGCCGCATGGCCGTCGTCACCATCGGCCGAGCCCCGGCCGCCGGAGCCGCCATCGGACTCGAGGTCGATGCCCTCTTCAGCATTGGCGGTGCCGCCGCGGGCCGACTGGGTAGAGTTGTACTGGGCGTTGTTCTCGACCTTGGCGCTGTCGATCCTGTCGTTGTCCTCGAGCGTGTTCGACATCGCGTTGATGGTGCCGGAGTCGTTGCCCTCACCGTTCAGGGCCTTGCTGAGAACGCCATCGAGATTGATGTCGTTGCCCGGATCGTAGGTCAGGTCGCCCTTGGCCATGAAGATGTCGTCGATCCTGGCCCCGTCATCGAGATCGAAGTCGGCGAAGTCGTTGTCGACCGGCTCGTAGTCCTTGAGGTCGAGCTTGACGTCTACGTCGACATCAACGTCGGTGTGCGACTTGGCAACACCAACCCCGAGCGAAACGGCATCGGAGTGGGAACCGGCATGCGACTTGCTGCCGGCAAGCCCGACACCGGCACCGAGGCCCGCGCCCACGCCCGTGGCAGTAGAGTCGTTGTGGTTGACGTTCAGGTTGCCGTTACCGTTCAGGTTGCCATTGCCGTTCAGGTTGCCGTTGCCATTGAGATTGACGTTCTCGCTGGACTGGTGCTGACCCTGCTTCTGGCCTTGCCACTGATCCTGGTCCTGGTCCTGTCCCTGGGCCTGGAATTCGCCCTGGAGCTGGCCTTGCAACTGCCCTTGCAGCGCAAAGAGGTTGTTTCGATATCCACCCATTTCGGGTACTCCCTTGAATGCACTCGAACCGCTGCCAGTCTGTCCAAAGCAGCCATGCGTCGATGTGCGGATTGATATTGATAAGGCCGTGGCGCAAACGGATTGCTCATCGCGCCGTCATCAGTCGGCCTCTCGAAAACGTGAAGCCTCCTTCGATCACCCCCCTTTCCTAATTGTCCGCCCGTATTGCAAGCCTCGCAGAACGCGGTGTGGGCGGTGCATCTCGCAAAAGAACCTTCACGGGATGCGATTGGAAATTTGCCGCCAAAATCAACGCCGACGGCCCAACCACCTTTGATCCGGACAGCCCTCAAGAATAGCTGGCCAGTCGATCTACTCCGGTGGGAGAGGGTGCGAGTCGCGGGATAACTATGTGGAAAAACAGCGATCTTCCGGTGGAAAAGACGACTGGACGGGACGCGCCAGGGGGGGCTGGTCGGCACCAAATTGCCAAAAGGGTTAACAGAATCACCGCCGCTTGTTAACGTAGCGTCGTGCAGCAGATGCTGGAGACTGCACGATTTAGACCGTGAGGATAAAAAGCTAACCGTTCGATTAATAACCGCCGAGCATTTCGGCGGACGTTCATCTGTTCCGAAATTTTCGGGCGAATTACTTCAGGCCCCGAAAGTTTTCTTAAGTAGGGGGGCTAGTAGCATATTACAAATGTCATTTCATGAAACACCTGCCGAACAGCAGGATGTCATCGTGTTCGCCGGAGCAAAGAAGAGCTTTTCGGACACGCTCTTGCGAAATGTGAAACTGGACTGTGGCTTCGCCTTGCCGATCCGCCACGAGAGTATCGAGGAGTATATTTCAACCATAGGTGGCAATTGCGGCGAGTCAAGAGTCGTAATCGTGGATCCGTTTCTTTGCAACCATTCTGCCGAGAACCTCTACGCATTTGCTGAGGCTTTCAGCGAACAATGCCCGAACCATGACCCACCCGGACTTGCCGTGGCCTATTGGGATGTCGAAACCGGAGAGAGGCTCTATCGCCAGCTGGAAGACCGCGTAGACCTGCGGGGCCTGGTGCCGATGAACCTTTCCATCGACATCTGGCTGTCGATCATCCGCCTGCTCGCCAACGGCGGCACCTACTTTCCTGCCGAGCTGACGGAGCGGCACGTGTCGTCTCACGCCGAGCCGTCACCCGCCGGAGGCGCCGTGCCGACCCCATGCAGGCAGGAGGCAAAGGCCGAACTGGACTTGCTGACGAGCCGGGAGATCGAGGTTCTGGAGAAGCTTACGACCGGGCTGCAGAACAAGCACATCGCCGAGCACCTCGGCGTGTCGGAGCACACCGTGAAACTGCATATCCATCACATCATCGGCAAGCTCGACGTGCGGAACCGGACGGAGGCCGCGATCAAGTTCCAGACGATGCGCAGCGCCAATTGAGGAGATGATGGAACCCGGCACCCGCACGCCAGGCAGGACACAGGGCGCCGAGGCGGAGCTTCAGGCGATCCTGCTGCGGGTCGGACGCCTGAACTACGCCTGGACCAATACCGAAAGCCTACTGATTCACCTGATCGCCGGCCTTGCCAAGACCGAGAAGGATGTGGCGGTGGTGATCTTTCTCACGCTCAACACCACGCGCGCCCGTGTCGACCTCGTGGAGCGTCTGGCGAAGCTGCCGACGGTGAGCACGGAGTTGCGAAAGGATGTGCTGGAGGTGACCTCGGCGCTGACCCGCGAGGGGGGCCTGCGCAACAAGTACAACCACTGCATCTACAGCTTCGACCCCGAGAGCGGCGGCCTCCAGACGATCATGATGCGGATCCAGGACCGCAAAGAGGCGATCCGCATGGGCAAGACCGAGCGGGTGAATGCGGCGGAATCGGCGAGCATCGACGCCAGCATCGCCAAGCTCGAACAGCTCAACCGTTCGATCTGGGCGCTGATCCGGCAGCACGACTTTCCGATCTAGGCCCCGCCCGCGCTCAGGCCGGCGCGGGTTCGATCATGGCCACGCGGGTGGCATGGCGGCCGCCTTCGAACTCGGCGTCGAGAAAGGCGTCCACGATGTCGAGGGCCAGACCCTCGCCGACGACCCGCGCGCCGATCGAGAGGATGTTGGCATCGTTGTGCATGCGGATCATCCGGGCGGAGAAGGTATCGGAGCACACGCCGCAGCGGATGCCGGGCACCTTGTTGGCAGCCATCATGATGCCCTGCCCGGTGCCGCACAGGATGATGCCCAGCGCGCAATCGCCCGAGGCCACGCGCTCGGCTGCGGCCTGGCCGTGCAGCGGGTAGTGGGTGCTCTCCGGCGTGGTCGGCCCGATGTCCACCACATCCCAGCCCCTGGAGGCGACATGGGCTGCAACCGCCTGCCGCAACTCGATGGCGGCGTGATCGCTGGAAAGGACGATGCGTTTGCTGGTCATGGGATGGGCCTCGCGCTGGACTGAACCGGCGCGAAGATAGCAGCAGGGCGGGCGGCGTCCAGCCGGTCAGTCCGCCGGGGTGATCTCCCGGGCGGTAAGGCCGGTCAGGATATCGTCCTTCGTGATCTGCCCCACGATCCGGCCGTTCTCGGTGACCCCTACGGGCACTTCGGAGCCGGTCAGGGTTTCCATTGCGTCCCGCACCAGCATGTCGGCATCCACGGTCACGGCGGGCGAGCCGGTGGCCGGCCCCATGAGGTCGCGGGTGCGCAGCACGCCCAGCGGGTTCATGTGCTGGACGAATTCGGCCACATAGTCGTTCTTGGGGTCGCGGAAGATATCCTGCGGCGCGCCGGTCTGCACGATCCGCCCGCCCTCCATGATCGAAATCTGGTTGCCCAGCTTGAAGGCCTCGTCGAGATCATGGCTGACGAAGATGATGGTGCGCCGGAGCCGTTGCTGGAGTTCGAGGAGCTCGTCCTGCAGCTTGGTGCGGATCAGCGGGTCGAGCGCCGAGAAGGGCTCGTCCATCAGCAGGATCGGGGCCTCGGTGGCGAAGGCGCGGGCCAGGCCGACACGTTGCTGCATGCCGCCCGAAAGCTCGCCTACCTTGCGCTCGGCCCAGTCGGAGAGGCCCACGAGGTCGAGCTGGGTGTCGATCCGCTCGTTGGCCTCGCCCTTGTCCATGCCGGCCAGCTCCAGCCCGAGCCCCACGTTCTCGCGCACGGAGCGCCAGGGCAGCAGGCCGAACTGCTGGAAGACCATGGCGACGTGATGCATGCGGATGCGCCGCAGGGTCGACTTGTCGGCATGGGTGACGTCGACCATGCCCTGGCCGTCGTTCACATGCACCGCGCCCCGCACCACGGGGTTGAGGCCGTTCACCGCCCTCAGGAGGGTGGATTTGCCCGAGCCGGAAAGGCCCATGAGGACCACGATCTCGCCTTCCATCACGTCCAGCGAGCAGTCGTGCACGCCCAGCACCTGGCCTGTGGCCTGCTGGATCTCGCTGCGCTGCTGGCCGGCGTCCATCAGCGGAAGCGCGCGCTCCGGGTGGTCGCCGAAGACGATGGAGACATTGTCGATCTTGACGGCCGTGGTCATTTGCGCGCCCCCACGTTGAGCATCCGGTCGAGCATGATGGCGACCACGACGATGACGATGCCGGACTCGAAGCCCAGCGCGGTATTGACCTGGCCCAGCGCCCGCATCACCGGCACGCCGAGGCCATTGGCGCCCACCAGCGCCGCGATGACGACCATGGAGAGCGAGAGCATGATGGTCTGGTTCAGGCCCGCCATGATCTGCGGGAAGGCATAGGGCAGCTCGACCTTCCAGAGCGTCTGGCGCGGCGTGGCGCCGAAGGCACGGGCCGCCTCGAGCAGCGACTGGGGCGTGGAGGAAACGCCGAGGTATGTCAGCCGGATCGGGGCGGGCAGCACGAAGATCACCGTGGCGATCAGGCCGGGCACCATGCCGATCCCGAAGAACACGATCGCCGGGATCAGGTAGACGAAGGTGGGCAGGGTCTGCATCAGGTCGAGCACGGGGCGCAGGTAGGTGTAGAGCTTGGGCCGGTGGGCACAGGCGATGCCGATGGGCACGCCCACGGCCATGCAGACGAGGCAGGCGGAGAGCACGAGGGTAAGGCTCTCGGTGGTTTCGTCCCAGTAACCCTGGTTGAGGATGAAGAGGAAGCCGAGGAAGATGAAGAGGCAGGTTTTCCAGCTCTTCTGGAGGAACCAGGTGATCGCCACGAAGGCCGCGATGACGAGGATCGCGGGCGGCTCCTGGAGCACCCAGAGGATCGCGTCGATCATCGCCTCCATGATGCCGGCAAAGCCGTCGAGCAGCACCTCTCCGTGGTCGCGGATCCAGTCGAAGATGACCTTGGCCCCCCTACCCACGGGTATCTTGTAGTCTTCCAGCCAGTCTTCCACGGCTCCTGTCTCCCCATTGCCCCGGTTGGCCTGCGCTCGCGTGGCGCTTGTCGGTCGGCCAAAAGAGAACCGCCCGCGAGAAGGCGGGCGGTTCGATCGCTACATCCGGTTCAGAGCCCCAGCGCGGCGCTGACGGCGGCCTTGGCGTCGCCGCCGTCCTTGGCGGTCACGCCCGCGAGCCAGGTGTCGAGCACCTCGGCATTGGCCTTGAGCCAGTCGAGCGTGGCATCCGCCGGATCGGCACCATCATCGAGGATCTGGCCCATGATGCCGTTTTCCATCTCCAGCGTGAAGTCCATGTTGGCGAAGAGCTTGCCGAGGTTGGGGCACTCCTGCGAGTAGCCCTTGCGGGTGACGGTGTGCACCACGCCCTCGCCGCCAAAGAAGTCCTCGCCGCCGGTCAGGTACTTCAGCGAGAAGTTGGCGTTCATCGGGTGCGGCTCCCAGCCGAGAAAGACGATGTCCTGCTCGTCCTTGTAGGCGCGCTCGACCTGGGCCAGCATGCCCTGCTCGGAGCTTTCGATCACCTCCAGCTCGGCGTCGCCCCAGCCCATCTTGTTCTCGTCGATCAGCGACACAAGGTAGCCGTTGCCCTCGTTGCCCGGCTCGATACCGTAGATCTTGCCCTCGAGTTGCTCGGCGAACTCGGGGATGTCGGCGTAGCTCTGGAGGCCACGCTCGTAGGTGTAGGTCGGCACCGCGAGGGTGTACTTGGTGCCTTCGAGGTTCACGTTGATCGCCTCGATCTCGCCCGACTCGAGGTAGGGGCCGATGGCGCCGGTCTGGGCGGGCATCCAGTTGCCGAGGAACACGTCGACATCGTCGCTCTCCAGCGAGGCGAAGGTCACGGGCACCGAGAGGATCTTCACGTCGACCTCGTAGCCCAGCGCCTCGAGCACATGCTTTGCGGTGGCGGTGGTGGTGGTGATGTCGGTCCAGCCCACGTCGGACATGACGACGGTGTCGCACTCGGCCCAGGCCGCGGAGGCGGCGCAGAGGGCGAGGACGGAAACGGCTGCGGTGGTTTTCATTCTGGTCTCCCTGTTCGTCTTTGGGTTTGGTTCATTTATTGATTGACCAATCAAACAATGAACGATTAACCCCGTATTGCAAGCCTTTTGGAGTCGGCGATGAGTGTAGAACCCAAGCGCAGAGCCCAGTTGGTGGAGGCGACGATACATGAGATCGGCGAGAATGGCTCGCTTGATGTGACCGTCGGCAAGATCGCCAAGCGGGCGGGCGTCTCGGCGGCGCTGGCCTTCCATTACTTCGGCGACAAGGACCGGCTCTTCCTCGCCGCGATGCGCCATGTGCTCGCGGTCTACGCCGCCGAGGTGCGCGGGGCGCTGCTGGTCTCGGAGGGGCCGCGCGAGCGGCTGGAGGGCATCCTGCGGGCGAGCTTCTCGAGCTGCAACTTTCGCGCCGAGGTGATCTCGGCCTGGCTCAACTTCTACGTTCTGGCCCGGCGCAACGACGAGGCGCGGCGGCTCCTGTCGGTCTACCACCGGCGCCTGCGCTCCAATCTCGTGCATGACCTGCGCCCGCTGGCCGGAGAGTCGGCGGGCGGCATCGCCGACCGGATCGGCGCTGTGATCGACGGGCTCTACCTGCGTTACGCCTCCAACCCCGGCGACATGACCGGCCAGACCGCCACGGAGCATGCGCTTTCTACCCTGGCCAACGAACTCGGAGCCCTGGCATGACCCGCCCCAACTTTCTGATCATCATGGTCGATCAGCTGAACGGCACGCTCTTTCCCGACGGGCCGGCGGAGTGGCTGCACGCGCCCAACCTCAAGCGGCTGGCGGCGCGCTCCACGCGGTTTTGCAACTCCTACACTGCATCGCCGCTCTGTGCGCCCGGCCGGGCGAGCTTCATGTCGGGGCAGTTGCCGAGCGTCACCGGGGTTTATGACAACGCCGCCGAGTTCCCCTCCGACTTGCCGACCTATGCCCATCACCTGCGCCGCGCGGGCTACCAGACCTGTCTCAGCGGCAAGATGCACTTCGTCGGGCCCGACCAGATGCACGGGCTGGAGGAGCGGCTGACGACCGATATCTACCCCGCCGACTTCGGCTGGACGCCGGACTATCGCAAGCCCGGCGAGCGGATCGACTGGTGGTATCACAACATGGGGTCGGTGACCGGGGCGGGCGTGGCCGAGATCACCAACCAGATGGAGTATGACGACGAGGTGCACTACCACGCCGTTCGCAAGCTCTACGATCTCGCCCGCGGCCATGACGCGCGGCCCTGGTGCCTGACCGTGAGCTTTACCCATCCGCACGACCCCTACGTGGCGCGCAAGCGGTTCTGGGATCTCTACGAGGATTGCGAGCACCTGCTGCCCGAGGTGGGCGCGATCCCCTACGAGGAACAGGACGCCCATGCGCAGCGGATTTTCGACGCCAACGACTGGCGCAGCTTCGATATCGGCGAGGACGACATTCGCCGGTCGCGTCGCGCCTACTTCGCCAATATCTCCTACCTCGACGAGAAGGTGGGCGAATTGCTCGACGTGCTGGAGGCGACACGGCAGGAGGCGACCGTTCTCTTCGTCTCCGACCACGGCGACATGCTCGGCGAGCGCGGCCTGTGGTTCAAGATGAACTTCTACGAGGGCTCGGCCCGCGTGCCGATGATGATCTGCTCGCCCGAGATGGCGCCGGGGCTGGTGGAGGCGCCTGTCAGCAACATCGACGTCTGCCCCACGCTTTGCGACCTCGCGGGCGTGAGCATGGCGGAGGTGGCCCCCTGGACCGCCGGCGAGAGTCTGAAGCCCCTGGGGCAGGGTGCGGAGCGGCAGAGCGCGGTGGCGATGGAATATGCCGCCGAGGCGAGCCAGGCGCCCTTGGTCTCGCTCCGGAAGGGCCGCTACAAGCTGAACCTCTGCGCGCTGGACCCGGATCAGCTCTTCGACCTGGAGGCCGACCCGCACGAGTTGCAGAACCTCGCGGGCGACCCGGCCCATGCGGAGGCCCATGCGGCGCTGAAGGCCGAGGCGTCGGAACGCTGGGATCTCGCCCGCTTCGACGAGGAGGTCCGCCGCAGCCAGGCCCGCCGCTGGGTGGTCTACGAGGCGCTGCGCAACGGCGCATACTACCCGTGGGATTACCAGCCTTTGCAGAAGGCCAGCGAGCGCTTCATGCGCAACCACATGGATCTGAACACCGTGGAAGAGCGTCAGCGCTTTCCGCGCGGCGAGTGAGAGCGATGAGCTACGAGACACAACCGACTGCCAGCCACTACGTGAACGGCGCCTACCTCGAGGATTCCGCGGGTGCGGCGATCCCGGTGATCTACCCGGCGACGGGGGCAGAGATCGCCCGCGTCCATGCCGCCACGCCCGCCGTGGTGGAGGCGGCGCTCTCGGCCGCCGTGGAGGCCCAGACGCTCTGGGCCGAGATGACCGGCCGCGCGCGCGGGCGGGTGCTGACCGACGCCGCACGGATCATGCGGGAGCGCAACCGCGCGCTCTCGGAGCTGGAAACCTGGGACACCGGCAAGCCCTTGCAGGAAACGCTGGTGGCCGATGCGACGAGTGCCGCCGATGCGCTGGAGTATTTCGGCGGGCTGGCGGCGAGCCTGACCGGCGAGCACATCCAGCTGGGCGAGGATTGGGTTTACACCCGGCGCGAGCCGCTCGGGGTTTGCGTGGGCATCGGGGCCTGGAATTACCCGACCCAGATCTCGTGCTGGAAGGGCGCACCGGCGCTGGCCTGCGGCAATGCGATGGTCTTCAAGCCATCCGAGACCACGCCGCTCTGCGCCCTCAAGGTCGCCGAGATCCTGACAGAGGCGGGCGCGCCAGCGGGCGTGTTCAACGTGGTGCAGGGCATGGGCGAGGTGGGCAGCCTTCTGGTGACCGATCCGCGCGTGGCCAAGGTGTCGCTCACCGGATCGGTGCCGACGGGCCGCAAGGTCTATGCCGCCGCAGCCGCCGAGATGAAGCATGTGACGATGGAGCTTGGCGGCAAGTCGCCCCTGGTGGTCTTCGACGATGCCGACCTGGAGAACGCGGTGAGCGGGGCGATCAACGGCAATTTCTATTCGTCCGGCCAGGTCTGCTCCAACGGCACGCGGGTCTTCGTGCAGCGGGGCATCAAGGAGGCGTTTCTCGCCCGGCTCGCCGAACGGGTAAAAAGTGCCGTGATCGGGGACCCGATGGACGAGGCCACGAATTTCGGCCCGATGGTGAGCCAGCGGCAGATGGAGATCGTGCAGCGCTACATCGAGAAGGGCATTGCCGAGGGCGCGCGGCTGGTGGCCGGCGGCAAGCGGCTTGAACGCGAGGGGTTCTACCTCGAGCCGACGGTCTTTGCCGACGTCACCGATGGCATGACCATCGCGATGGAGGAGATTTTCGGGCCCGTTATGGCGGTGCTCGATTTCGAGACCGAGGACGAGGTGATCGCGCGGGCCAACGACACTGCCTTCGGCCTCTCGGCGGGCGTGTTCACCCGCGATCTCTCGCGCGGGCATCGGGTGATCGGCAAGCTCAGGGCCGGGTCGTGCTTCATCAACTCCTACAACGACGCGCCGGTCGAGGCGCCGTTCGGCGGGGTGAAGGCCTCCGGCGTGGGGCGCGAGAACTCCAAGGCCGCGATCGAGCATTACTCGCAGCTGAAATCGGTCTATGTCCGCATGGGCGATGTCGAGGCGCCCTACTGATGCAGGCCGAATACGTCATCGTCGGCGCAGGCAGCGCCGGATGCGCCATGGCGGCGCGGCTCTCGCAGGCGGGGCGGCGCGTTCTGGTGATCGAGCATGGCGGCTCCGACTGGGGGCCGTTCATCAACATGCCGGGCGCGCTCAGCTACCCGATGAACATGAGACGCTACGACTGGGGCTTCCGCAGCGAGCCCGAGCCGCACCTGGGGGGCCGCCGGATGGCCACGCCGCGCGGCAAGGTGATCGGCGGGTCGTCCTCGATCAACGGGATGATCTACGTGCGCGGCCATGCCCGAGACTTCGATCACTGGCGCGACGAGGGGGCCGAGGGCTGGGGCTACGCCGACGTGCTGCCCTATTTCAAGCGGATGGAGCACTGGCACGACGGCGGCCATGGCGGCGATCCGGCGTGGCGGGGCACCGATGGGCCGCTCCACGTGACCCGCGGGGCGCGGATGAACCCGCTGGTGAAGGCCTTCGTGGAGGCCGGCGTGCAGGCGGGCTACCCGCGCACCGACGACTACAACGGCGCGCAGCAGGAGGGCTTCGGCCCCTATGACATGACGGTCTGGCGCGGCGAACGCTGGTCGGCCGCCAAGGCCTATCTCAAGCCCGCGCTCAAGCAGCCCAACTGCGAGCTGGTCCGCGCCTTTGCCCGCCGTGTGGTGATCGAGCAGGGTCGCGCCGTGGGCGTCGAGGTGGAGCGCGGCGGCAAGGTCGAGGTGATCCGGGCGGAGGCCGAGGTGATCCTTGCGGCAAGCTCGATAAACTCCCCCAAGCTGCTGATGCTCTCGGGCATCGGCCCGGCGGCGCACCTGGCCGAGCATGGCATCCCGGTGGTCGCCGACCGCGCGGGCGTGGGGCAGAACCTTCAGGATCACCTGGAGCTCTACGTGCAATATGCCTCGGCCCAGCCGGTCAGCCTCTACCGCTACTGGAACCTGCTCGGAAAGGCCTATGTGGGCGCGCGCTGGCTCTTCACCCGTTCCGGGCCGGGCGCCTCGAACCAATTCGAGAGCGCGGGCTTCATCCGGTCGGACGCGGGGGTGGACTACCCGGACATCCAGTTCCATTTCCTGCCCATCGCGGTGCGCTACGACGGGCAGGCCGCACCGGAGGGGCACGGCTTTCAGGCCCACGTCGGCCCGATGCGCTCGCCCGCGCGCGGGGAGATCACGCTGAAGTCCGCCGACCCGGCCGAGGCGCCGCGGATCTTCTTCAACTACATGAGCGAGGAGCAGGACTGGATCGACTTCCGCCGCTGCATCCGGCTCACGCGCGAGCTGTTCCGGCAGGAGGCTTTCAGGCCCTATGTGAAGCACGAGATCCAGCCGGGCGACGCCGCGCAGAGCGACGAGGCGCTGGACGCGGTGATCCGCGAGCATGCCGAGAGCGCCTATCACCCCTGTGGCACCGCGCGGATGGGCCGCGCCGACGACCCGCGTTCGGTGGTGGACCCGGAGTGCCGGGTGATCGGGGTCGACGGGCTGCGGCTGGCCGACAGCTCGATCTTCCCGCGCATCACCAACGGCAACCTCAATGCGCCGTCGATCATGGTGGGCGAAAAGGCCGCCGATCACATTCTCGGCCGCAGCCCCCTGCCCCCGGTCAACATGCAGCCCTGGGTGCACCCGGAGTGGCAGACCGCGCAACGCTAGCCGGGGCGGGCGGCGGGGCGTAGGATGCTCCCATGCTGCCTCCCCGCTCAGACCTTCCGCACCACGAGGTGACAAACCAGCCCCCGGCGCGCGGCGACCTGGACCTGTGGGACGGTGACCCGGTGCTGCGCGAGGCCGCGGCGGCATCGGGCGGCCAGGCCGAGGGTCTGGCGGGTTATGGCGCCCAGATGGGCCGGGCAGAGATGCGCATGGCGGGCCGGGAGGCCAACCGGCACCCGCCGGAGCTGGTGCTCTTCGATGCGGGCGGGCGGCGGCTCGACGAGGTGCGGTTTCATCCGGCCTATCACCAGATCATGCAGGCAAGCGCGGCCGCGGGCTATGCCGCCGTGGCCTGGGAAGGCAAGCCGGGCGGGCACGCGACCCATGCCGCGATGGTCTACCTCGCCAGCCAGGCGGAGCCGGGGCACTGCTGCCCGCTGACCATGAGCTATGCCGCGACGCCCGCGCTCGCCGCCGCGCCCGAGGTGGCCAAGCTCTGGGGGCCGAAGCTGGTGTCTCGGCACTATGACCCTTCGGTTGCGCCCCTCGCCCGCAAGCGCGGCGCCACGCTCGGCATGGCCATGACCGAGAAGCAGGGCGGTTCGGACGTGCGGGCCAACGCGACGCGCGCCGTCAGGGACGGCGACGGCTGGCGGCTCTACGGGCACAAGTGGTTCTGCTCGGCGCCGATGTCGGACGGGTTCCTGACGCTGGCACAGACCGGAGCGGGGCTGACCTGCTTTCTGGTGCCGCGCTGGCTCGAGGGAGAGCGCAACGGCATCCGGCTGATGCGGCTCAAGGACAAGCTCGGCAACCGCTCCAATGCCTCCGCGGAGATCGAATACGAGGGCGCCTTTGCGCAGATCCTGGGCGAGGAGGGCGCGGGCGTTCGGACGATCATCGAGATGGTCCACCACACGCGGCTCGACACGGCCATGGCGCCTGCCGGGCTGATGCGGGCGGCGCTGGCGGAGGCGCATCACTGGGTCGTCCATCGCACCGCCTTTCAGCGCAGGCTGATCGACGCGCCGCTGATGCGCGCCGTGCTGGCCGACCTGGTGCTGGACTGGCAGGGCTGCACCGCATTGGGGATGCACGTGGCCGCCGCGTTTGACGGCCGCGCCCCCGAGCGCCGCGCCTTCGCCCGGATCGGCGTGGCGCTGGCCAAGTTCCTCGCCAACAAGCTCTGCCCCCTGGTCTGCGTGGAGGCGATGGAGGTGCTGGGCGGCATGGGCTACGTGGAAGATGCCGCCCTGCCCCTGCTCTACCGCGAGGCGCCGCTGAACGGGATCTGGGAGGGGTCGGGAAACGTGATCTGCCTCGACATCCTGCGCAGCCTCGCCCGCGAACCCCTGGCCGGTGAAGTGCTGCGGGAGGAGCTGGCGGCGGCCAGGGGCGGATCGGCTGCCTTTGACGCGGCCCTCGCAGAGCACATCGCCCGCTGGCCGGCACTGCCCGAGGAGGCGGAGGCACGGTGGTTTGCCGAGCGCACGGCGCTCCTGCTCACCGCTTCGATCCTGCTGCGCACCGCCCCTGCCCCGGTGGCCGAGGCCTTCGCGGCCACCCGGCTCGCAGGGCCTCGCGGGCGGGTCGCCGGTGCCGTGCCCGCCGCCGAAACGGGGGCCCTTCTGGCGCGCCTCGGCCCCTTGGCCTGAGGCCGGAACGCCGGCTGCCGGGACGGCCCTGGCCCCCGCCCCCTGGGCGGCCCGAAACCGTGATGCAGGATGTCGCAGTTGGTTGCAGTCCCCGGGGTTTCGCCTAGACTCCGCGCGAGGCCGAAGGAGCGCGAACCACAGTGAAATTCCCCCGTATCCTGAAGGTCGCTTCTGCGGCTTTCCTGTTACTTTCCAGCGGTCTGAGCGCCGTCGCCGACCCTCGCCTGGGGCTCTCGGTGAAGGGCGGAAACAGCGACCTGCGAGACGAGATCATCGCGGTTCTCTCCACCCGATCACTGCTTGTTGAAGGGGAGACCGAGCCGCAGGGCCTGATCGCGGCCGCGCAGGCAGATTATCGCCGCATCCTCGCCGCGCTCTATGCCGAGGGTTATTACGGTCCGGTTGTGTCGATCCGGCTCGACGGGCGGGAGGCGGCGGAGATGTCGCCCTTCGCGGTGCCGACGCAGGTCGGGCGGATCGACGTGATCGTGGATCCCGGCCCGCTCTTCCGCTTCGGTCGCACCGAGATCGCCCCGCTGGCCCCCCGCACCGCCCTGCCCGAGGGCTTTCGGCGGGGCGCGACGGCCAGGGTGCCCGTGATCGAGGAGGCCGGCACGGCGGCCATCGAGCGCTGGCGCGAGCTCGGCTTTGCCAAGACCGAAGTCACCGGCCAGCGCATCACCGCGACCCATCCGGCCCGGCAGATCGACGTGGGCATCGGGCTGAACCCGGGGCGCAAGCTGCGCTTCGGCAACCTGATCCCCCGCGGCAACCAGAGGGTCCGGACCGACCGTATCATCGAGATCGCGGGGCTGCCGCGGGGCGAGACCTTTCACCCCGACGAGGTCGACAAGGCCTCGACACGGCTCCAGCGCACCGGGGCCTTCCGCTCCGTGGCGCTCACCGAGGCGCTGGTCGCCAATCGGGACGGCACGCTCGACATCAACGCGGAACTGGTCGAGGCCAAGCGGCGGCGCCTCGGCGTGGGGGCGGAGCTGACCACGCTGGAGGGCGCCACCCTCTCGGCCTTCTGGCTGCACCGCAACCTGCTCGGCGGGGCCGAACGGCTGCGGTTCGACGGCGAAATCAGCAACATCGGCCTGGGTGGCGACAACGGCGTGGATTACCGCCTGAGCGTGCTCTACGGCCGGCCGGGCACCTTCAACCCCGATACCGACCTCTACATCCGTGCCGCGCTCGAGCACGAGGACGAGCCGCTCTATCTCAGCGACAGCTTCGAAATCGAGGGCGGCGTGACCCGGATCGTCAACGAGGAATACAAGTTTCAGGCCGGGCTCGGCCTGCTTTATTCGCACACCGAGGACGATATCGGCATTCGCGATTTTACCCTGCTCACCCTGCCCTTCAGCGGCACCCTGGACCGGCGCGACAACGACCTCGACCCGAAGAACGGCTACTACCTCAACGTCGATCTCACGCCCTTCGTCGGGGTCGACGGGTCCGGCGCCGGGGCGCGGCTCTATGCCGATGCACGTGGCTATCGCAGCTTCGGCGAGGCCGAGAAGATCACCCTCGCGGGGCGGCTCCAGGTCGGCTCCGTGATGGGCACGGATGTGGCCGAGACGGTGCCCGACTACCTGTTCTACTCCGGGGGCGGCGGCACGGTGCGCGGCCAGCCCTACCAGTCGCTTGGGGTGACCCTGCCCGCCGGCGAAGAGATCGGCGGCGCCTCCTTCGTCGGGGCCTCGGTCGAGCTGCGCGGTCAGGTGAGCGAGAAGATCCAGCTTGTGGGCTTCTATGATTTCGGGCTCGTGGGCGCCGAGAGCATGCCCGGCAGCGATGGCGAGAGCCATGCGGGCGCGGGCATCGGCATCCGCTACCAGACCGGCCTCGGCCCGATCCGGCTCGACGTGGCCACCCCCGTGGGGGGCGATACCGGCGACGGCGTTGAACTCTACATCGGCATCGGGCAGGCCTTCTGACATGCGCAAGTTTCTCCTCGCCTTGCTCCTGCTCTTCCCGCTCGCCGCAACCGCGCAGGAGAGCGCCTCGGAAGAGGCCGACAAAGGCTATCTGACCAACCTGCTGCAAGACGTGCTTTCGGATGCCGGCCGCGCGGTGGTGATCGACGGGTTCCAGGGCGCGCTCTCGTCGCGGGCCACCATCGAACGGATCACCATCGCCGACGACCAGGGCACATGGCTGACCATCGAAGGCGTGGTCCTCGACTGGAACCGCGCGGCGCTGCTCCGCGGGCGGCTGGAGGTGAGCGAGTTCTCCGCCGAGCGGCTTGTGCTGCCGCGCGGCCCGCTGACGAGCGACGCGCCGAGCCCCGAAGCAACGCCTTTCGCCATCCCCGAACTGCCCGTGTCAATCGACATCGCCAAGCTCGCGGTCGATCGGGCCGAGATCGGGGCCGCGCTGCTCGGGCAAGATGCGGTCATGCGGCTGGCGGGCAAGGCCCGTCTGGCCGATGGCGGCGCGAATGTGGACATCGCGCTTGACCGGCTCGACGGCAAGGAAGGCGCGATCACCCTCGTGGCCCGCTACGATCCCGCTGCCGAGGAGGCCGCGGTGAACCTCGACATGCGCGAGGGGCCGGCGGGCATTGCCGCGGACAAGCTGAACATCCCGGGCCGCCCGGCGCTCACGCTGGCGCTTCAGGGCGAGGGGCCGATCAGCGATCTCGATCTTCGGCTGGCGGTGACCTCAGACGATGAAGAGCGGCTCGGCGGCACGATCTCGCTCGCCGCCAGCGAAGCGGCCGACGCCCCCTTCACGGTGACGGTGGACCTTTCGGGCGACGTGACCCCGCTCTTCGCCCCCGACCTGCGCGACTTCTTCGGCCCCGACATCAGCCTGCAGGCGCGGGTCGAGCGGGATGCGGCGGGCCAGCTCTCGCTTTCCGGCCTTTCGCTGGGCGCACGCACCGCTACCATCGAGGGCGATTTCCAGTTCTCCCCCTCCGGCTGGCCGCGCCGGATGGACCTGAGCCTCGCGCTGGCCGACCCGGCGGGCGCGCCGGTGGTCCTGCCCTTCGGCGGCGGCGAGACTTCGGTTGCGCGGGCGACCCTGCAGCTCGACTACGACGAGGCAGACGGGCGCGGATTCACCGCCAATGCAGAGGCCACGGGCGTGCGGACGACGGGCTTCGTGGCGGAGGCCATGACCATCGGGCTCGAAGGCAGCATCACCTCCGGCGAGGCCGAGGAGATCGGGGCCATCGCGGCCAATGTCACGCTCGATGCGCGCGGCCTTGCGCCGGACGACACGGCGCTGGCCCGTGCGGTGGGCGAGGCGATCGCCGGGCAGTTCACGCTGGCCTATGACGAGGGCCAGCCGCTGCGCATTTCGGGCCTCGCTCTGCGCGGCGCCGACTTCGGGCTGACCGGAGAGGCCACGCTCGACGGGGTCGACACCGACCTCGGCACGGCGCTCGACCTGCGGCTGGAGGCAGAAGACCTTGCCCGCTTCGCACCGCTCGCGGGTGTCGATCTGGAGGGCGCCGCGGGTCTGGGCATAAAGGGCAACGTGGCGCTGCTCTCGGGGGCGTTCGACCTCGGGCTGGAGGGCACCACGACCGATCTCGCCATCGGGCAGGATGTGGTGGACCGTCTCCTCGCAGGCGATGGCCGGATCGAAGTCAGCGTGCTGCGCAACGAGAACGGCATCACGCTGCGCAAGGCCGAGGCCCGCACCGAGGCCGCGCGGATCGCGGCCAATGGCACGGTGGCCACCGCCGCCAGCGCGCTCGATTTCACCGCCGAACTGCCCGATATCGCCCCGCTCTTCGACGGCGAAACCGCCCGCGGCGCGGCCCGGCTGAGCGGGCGGGTCGCGCTGGCCGGCACCGAGTTGCAAACCGCCTCCATCGCCGCGCTGCTCTCATCGGAGACCGGCGATGTGATCCTGCCGGTGGGCGCCGGGCTCACCCTGTCGGGTGGCACGCTCGACATCGGCTATGGCGCCGAGGAGGGCCGCTGGCGCGCCGACGCGGTGTTCCGCGATTTCGAGACGGAGGGCTATGCCGCGCAGGCCTTCACGCTGAAAGGCTCGGGCAGCCTGGTTCAGGCCCAGGGCGGCGGGCTGGCGGCGATGGCGGGCGAGCTGGCCCTCTCGGGTGACGGTATCTCTGCCGAGGATGCCGCGATGGCCCAGGCGGTCGGCGAGAGCGCCGGGCTGGAGACGGCCTTCTCCTACCTCGCCGACGGGCCCCTCGACCTGAGCGAGATCCGCTTCATCTCGGGCGAGACCACCCTGACCGGCAGCGCGCGGCTCGCCGCCCCGGCGGGCCAGGGCCCGATCACCTTTGACGCCACGCTCGCCACCCCTGCCCTCAGCCGCTTCGCCGGGTTGGCCGGGTTGCCTCTGACGGGCGCCGCATCGGTGAAGGCCACGGGCACTGTCCGGCCCGACACCGGCACCGCCGACCTGCGGGTCGACGGCACCACGCAGGGGCTCGGCATCGGCGATGCACGGCTCGATCCGGTGCTCGGCGGCGCCGGGCGGCTGGGCGCCGACATTGCCTATGCCGCCGACGGGCCGCTGCGGGTGACCAACCTCGCGCTCGGGCTCGACCAAACCGAGGTCACCGGCACCGTCACGCTGGCCCAGCCGCTCGGGGGCGCCCCCATCACCTACGACCTCGCGCTCGACGCCCCTGCCCTCTCGCGGTTTTCGAGCCTCGCCGGCCTGCCGCTGAACGGCGCCACGCAGGCCACCGCAACCGGGCTCTTCGACCCGGCCACCGGCGCGCTCGACCTGGCGCTCGATGGCCGCGCCCAGGGCCTCGGCATCGGCAACGCCACCGCAGACAGGCTGACGGCGGGCAACGCGACCTATGCGGCACAGGTGAGCCGGGCCTCGGCGGATACGCCGCTGACAATCAATCAGGCCCGTTTCGACGGGCCGAACCTCGACATCGAGGCAAGCGGCACGCCCAATGCCCTGACGCTGGAGGCGCGGCTGGCCGATCTGGGCCTCATCGCGCCCGATTTCGGAGGCCCAGTCACGGCCAGCGGCACGGTGACCTCGCAGGACGGGACGACCGGCCTCGACATCCGCGCAACCGGGCCGGGTGACACCCAGGCCACCATCTCCGGCACGATCTCCGGCGGGCAGGGCAACCTCTCGATCACCGGGCAGGCGCCTCTGGGCCTGGCCAATGCCTTCATCTCGCCGCAGCGGCTGAATGGCGCGGCACAGGTCGACCTGCAGCTGAACGGGCCGCTGGCGCTGGAGAGCCTGAGCGGAACCGTGACCACCTCCAACGCCCGCGCCGTGGCGCCCGAGGTGGGGGTTTCGCTCGAAGGGATCAATGGCACGGTGACCCTCGCGGGCGGGGCCGCACGTGTCGATATCGGGGCAACCGGCGGCGAGGGCGGGCGGCTTGCGGTGAGTGGCTCCGTGGGCCTCACCGCCCCGCAGAGTGCCGATCTGACAGTGACGCTCCAGAGGTTCGCCCTGCGCGACCCGCAGCTCTATGACACCTCGGTCAGCGGCGCGGTCACGCTGGCCGGGCCGCTCGCGGGCGGTGCCGTGGTGACAGGGCGGCTGGAGATGGGGCGGACCGAGATCCGGATACCCTCGAGCGGCATGACCGGCATCCACGACATCCCCGCCATCACCCATGTCGGCGCGAGCACGGCGGTGCGGGTGACACAGGATCGCGCCGGGCTGAACGAAGCTGGCAGCGGATCGGGCAATGGCGGCAGCGGCGGCGGGTTTGGGCTCGATATCACGCTGGCCGCGCCGAACCAGGTGTTCGTTCGCGGCCGCGGGCTCGATGCCGAACTCGGCGGTTCGTTGCGGCTGACCGGCACGACCTCCAACATCATCCCGATCGGCGCGTTCGAGCTGGTGCGCGGGCGGCTCGACATCCTGAGCCAACGGTTTCAGCTGACCGAGGGCAGGGCACGCCTTACCGGCTCGTTTGACGCCGACCTGCGGCTGGTGGCGACCACCGAGAAGAACGGCTACTCGATCTCGGTCATCCTCGAGGGCTCGCCCTCCAACCCGCAGATCTCCTTCACCTCGGCGCCGACCCTGCCGCAGGACGAGATCCTTGCGCAGCTCATCTTCGGGCGTGACCTGACCACCCTCTCGCCGCTTCAGGCCCTGGAGCTTGCCTCGGCCGTTGCCGCGCTGGCGGGGCGCGGCGGCGAGGGCATAATGGGCCGGCTGCGCGACCAGTTCGGGCTCGACGACCTCGACGTGAGCCAGACCGACGACGGCGAGACCTCCGTGCGCGCGGGCAAGTACATCAGCGAGAACCTCTACTCCGACGTGGAGGTGGAGAGCGACGGCACCACCGAGCTCAACCTGAACCTCCAGATCGGGCCCAACGTGAACGTGAAGGGCTCGACCTCGTCGGACGGCAACGCCGGGATCGGGATCTTCTTCGAGCGGGACTACTGAGCGGGGGCCGGCTTCAGCATCGACCCTCCGTCCGGCTCACCCGTCGATGCGGATGACCGCGTTGGTCGGGTCGTAGGGGCTGTCTTCGGTCACCTCCACGTCCCAGAGCTTGCCCTGCATCCGCACCTTCAGCCGGGTGCCGGGCCTGGCCAGATCGGGGCGCACATAGCCCATGCCGATGCTCCTGCCGAAGGCCACCGAGTAGCCGCCCGAGGTGAGGCGCCCCACCTTGGTGTCGCCGTCATAGAGCGCCTCGCGGCCCCAGGGGTCGGCATCGGACGGCCCGTCGATCAGCACGGTCACGCACATCGAGCGGATCCCCTTGGCCTCCATCGCCGCCTTGCCGTTGAAGTCCTTGGAGAGGTCCACGAACCGGTCCAGCCCGGCCTCCAGCGGCGTGGCATCGCGGCCCAGCTCGGTGCCGAAGGCGCGGTAGCTCTTTTCCTGCCGCAGCCAGTTCTGCGCCCGGGCGCCGACGAGCGTGAGCCCATGCTTCTCGCCCGCCGCGAGGAGTTGGTCGTAGAGATAGGTCTGCATCTCGATCGGGTGGTGCAGCTCCCAGCCCAGCTCGCCGGTATAGGCCACGCGGATCGCGCGAACGGGGCACATGCCCAGCTCGATGTTACGCATCGAAAGCCAAGGGAAGCGCTTGTTGGAGAGCACGGTGGAGGGGTCGGCATCCTTGACCAGCTCGTTCAGCACGTCGCGGCTCTTCGGACCGGCGATGGCGAAGACGCCCCATTGGGTGGTGACGTCGTGGATATCGACGTAACCGCCGCCCGCCGCCATGAAATCCTCCGCCGACTTCGTCAGGAAGTCCGCGTCATAAGCCGTCCAGGCGCCGGCGGAGACGAGGTAATAGGCGTTCTCGGCCAGCCGCACGATGGTGTATTCGGTGCGGGTCGTCCCGGCGTCGGTCAGCGCGTAGGTCAGGTTGATCCGGCCCACCTTGGGCAGCTTGTTGCAGGTGAACTTGTCGAGAAAGGCGGTGGCCCCCGGCCCGCGCAGCAGGTGCTTGGTGAAGGCCGAGGCGTCGATCAGGCCGACGCCCTTGCGGATCGCCTCCGCCTCGGCCCTGGCATAGTCCCACCAGCCGCCACGGCGAAACGAGCGCGCGTCGTGGTCGAAGCTCGACGGCGCATCCTTCGGCCCGAAGTAGTTGGGCCGTTCGAAGCCGTTGACGCAGCCGAACTGCGCGCCCGCCGCCTTCTGGCGCTCGTAGACGGGGGCGGTGCGCAGCGGCCGGCAGGCCTCGCGCTCCTCGTCGGGGTGGTGGAGGATGAAGACGTGCTCGTAGCACTCCTCGTTCTTCCGGGCGGCGTATTCGGTGGTCATCCAGCTGCCGTAGCGCTTGGGGTCGAGGCTTGCCATGTCGATCTCGGCTTCGCCCTCCACCATCATCTGGGCAAGGTAATGGCCGGTGCCGCCGGCGGCGGTGATCCCGAAGGAAAAGCCCTCGGCCAGCCACATGTTGCGCAGCCCCGGCGCGGGGCCGACCAGCGGGTTGCCATCGGGCGTGTAGCAGATCGGGCCGTTGAAATCGTCCTTCAACCCAACCTCCTCGGAGGTCGGGATGCGGTGGATCATGCTCATGTATTCCTCCTCGATCCGCTCCAGATCGAGAGGAAAGAGATCGGCCCGGAAGCTCTCGGGCACGTCGTACTCGAACCGTGCAGGCGCGTTGCGCTCGTAGGGCCCGAGGATCCAGCCCTTGCGCTCTTCGCGCACGTACCACTTGGCATCGGCGTCGCGGAGCACCGGGTGCTCGGGATTGCCCGCCGCACGCCACTCCACCAGAGCCGGATCGGGCTCGGTGACGATATACTGGTGCTCGACCGGGATCGCCGGAATCTTCAGCCCCAGCAGCCGCGCGGTACGCTGCGCGTGGTTGCCGGTGGCGGTGACCACATGCTCGGCGGTGATGACGGCCTGCTCCTCGGTCGGCACCAGGTTGCCGCCCTTCTCGCCCATCTTCGTCACCGTGACGCGCCACTCCGAGCCGGTCCATTCGTAGCCATCGACCTGCCACTTGCGCTCGATGGTCACGCCGTGCTGGCGCGCGCCCTTGGCCATCGCCATCGTCACATCCGCCGGGTTGATGTAGCCGTCCGTGGGGTGGAAGAGCGCGCCCTTCAGATCCTCGGTGCGCACCAGCGGCCAGCGCTCCCTGATCTGGGCCGGCGTGAGAAACTCGTAGGGGATGCCCACCGTCTCGGCGGTGGAGGCATAGAGCTCGTACTCGTCCATCCGCGCATCTGTCTGCGCCATGCGCAGGTTGCCCACCACTGCAAAGCCCGCGTTCAACCCGGTCTCCGCCTCCAGCGTCTTGTAGAACCTCACCGAGTAGTCGTGGATGTGGCTGGTGGCATAGCCCATGTTGAACAGCGGCAGCAGGCCCGCGGCGTGCCAGGTGGAGCCGGAGGTCAGCTCGTCGCGCTCGAGCAGCATCGTGTCCCACCCCGCCTTGCCGAGATGATAGGCGATCGAGGTGCCAACGGCGCCACCGCCGACGACAAGGGCTTTCACATGGGTCTTCATCAGGCGCGGGCTCCGGGCTCAGGGGTCTGAGCGCCACTGTCACCAAATCGCGCCGCCCGTGCCACGGGGTTTCGACACCTTGGGGCGAAAAGCGACATCGCCCCCCGACAGCGCCCCTGCCGGCGCGCGGGCCGTCTCAGAGCATCGACGGCACGACCTGGTCGGGCGGGCGGTGACCGTCGGCGAAGGTCTTGATGTTGATCAGAACCTTCTCGCCCATCTCCACCCGGCCCTCCAGGGTGGCCGAGCCCATGTGGGGCGTCAGCAGCACGTTGGGCAGTTCGTAGAGGCGCGGGTTGAGCTTTTGGGTCTTGTCGAACACGTCCAGCCCCGCGCCGGCGATCTCGCCGGCCCGCAACATGCGTGTCAGCGCGTTTTCGTCGATCACCTCTCCGCGCGAGGTATTCACCACCACCGCCGCGGGTTTCAGCAGCTTCAGCCGGCGGGCCGAGAGCAGGTGGAAGGTCGAGGGCGTGTGCGGACAGTTGACCGAGACCACGTCCATCCGGGTCAGCATCTGGTCGAGGCTCTCCCAATAGGTCGCGCCCAGCTCGTCTTCGACCTCCGGACGCAACCGGCGGCGGTTGTGGTAGTGGATCTGCATCCCGAAGGCCGCCGCGCGCCGCGCCACGGCCTGGCCGATCCGCCCCATGCCCAGAATACCCAGCCGACGCCCTGCGATGCGCCCGCCCAGGTTGCCGGTGGGCGACCAGCCCTCCCATTTGCCGGCCGCCATCAGGGCGGCGCCCTGCGGAATCTTGCGCGTGACACCGATGATGAGGGCCATGGTCATGTCGGCGGTATCCTCGGTCACCACGCCGGGCGTGTTGCTGACAAGGATGCCGCGCTGGCGGGCGGTCGACACGTCGATGTGGTCGAAGCCCGCGCCGTAGTTGGCGATGAGCTTCAGCCGGTCACCGGCCTGGCCGATCAGGCCGCCGTCGAGGGTGTCGGTGATCGTGGGCACCAGCACATCGGCGTCCTTCATCGCGGCCACCAGCTCCTCGCGGGTCATCGGCACGTCGTCCTCGCGCAGGCGCACGTTGAAGAGCTCGCTCATCCGCGTTTCGACCGCTTCGGGCAACCGTCGCGTTACGACAACACTCAGACGCTCTGCGCCCATCGCTCTCATCCTCCCGCTTCTCAAGGACCATGCTTGCGGTAGAGTGTGCGCAAGAAAAGGCGCGGGTTACAAGCGCCGGATGAGGCAAGCAGTGGTAAGATCCATGGGGCAGCAGGCAGGCGCAACAACTCGGGGGCGCCGGGTATTTCACAGAATTTACGGCGGTTTGCTTGGGCTCGTGCTGGCCACGGCGGTGCATGCGGCCGAAGAGCGCGGGCCGGTCACCAACATGCCCCTGCCCCGCTTCGTCTCGCTCAAGGCCGAGGAGGGCAACGTGCGGCGCGGGCCGTCGCTCAGCCATCGGATCGACTGGGTCTTCACTCGCCGCAACATGCCGCTCGAGGTGGTCGCCGAGTTCGGCCACTGGCGCAAGGTCCGCGACCGCGAGGGCGCGGGCGGATGGGTGCATTACTCGCTGCTCTCCGGCGTGCGTACCGCGCTCGTGGAGGAGGACATGGCCGCCTTCCGGATGAAGCCCGACGACGAGGCCCCGATCAACGCCCGCGCCGAGGCCGGCGTGGTGGCCCGCGTCGGCGAGTGCACCCCGGACTGGTGCTGGGTTTCGGCGGGAGGCCAACGTGGATGGGTCCGCAAGACCGCGCTCTGGGGCGTGAAGCCGGGCGAAATCCTGGAGTAAATTCCGAGCCTTAGCGGCAGTAGGAGCCGGAGCGGTACCGTGCGGTGTCGAAGTGGAAGTGATCGCGGTGGTAGGCGTTTGCATTCGGCCCGAGCACCGTGCCGAAGGGCCCGCAGGCGGCCTTGTGCATCACCTTCAGCGCCTGCGACCAGGACTTGGAGCCCCAGCCCTTGAGCACCGAAACATGGGTCCCGTCGCGCAGCGTGATCCCGGCGATATCCACCGCCCGGCCCTTCGCGTGCTCCGACAGCCGCCCGGACTTGCTGTTGTTGCGGTTGCGGCAGGCGTAATGTGCCACCACCCTGATCTGCTTCACGCCGCCGCCCCGGGAGCCGATGGCGGGCTTGAGCCCCTGCTCCACCCAGCGGTCCAGCGCCTTGGCGGTGCCGCAGTCCATCGTCGCGCTGCTCGAGAGGGCGACGCCCCGGACGGAGGTGACCTTGACCGGCTCGGACACGCCGCATCCGTTGCCCGGCCGACCGATGGTGCTGATCGCCTGCCCCTTGACCGAAGGGATGCCGCAGACCGAGCCCTTCGCGGCATAGACGACTTCGGTCACCGTTGCCTGCTCCTTCACGAGCCGGTCCATATGCGCCGGGCGGGGCTTGGCGTGGAGCGCGGCCCGGGCCAGCGGGCCACGGATGACGCGCACCACCGTATGCTGGTCGGTGGCCGCGGCCGGGCGGGCCCTGGGGCGGCGCGGCGACGGTTGGCCTGCGGGCACCTCCGCACGGGCCGGGCGCGGCTTGGGACGGGTCTCGGCAGGCTTCGCGGCATCCTCAGCCATGTCCAGCGGCGCGTTGCCTCGCGTGGACACGGTAGTTTTTCCTTCGGTTTCAACAGTTTCACCACCGCGCGGCATGGGGCGGAGCGAGTTGGCGGGTGCATCCGCAAGGGCGGGCGCGGCGGCGAGGAAGAGGGCAGCCGCGAGACGGATCATCGCTTGGGGCCCCGGCCGAAGTCTGGCGCGGCGGTGTCCTGACCGGCTTCGATGATGCCGCGGCGGATGGCGCGGGTGTGGGTGAAATAGTCGAAGAGCTGCTGGCCGTCGCCGGTGCGGATGGCGCGCTGGAGCGCGAAGAGCTCCTCGGTGAAGCGGCCGAGAATCTCCAGGGTGGCTTCCTTGTTGTTCAGAAAAACATCGCGCCACATGGTGGGATCGGAGGCGGCGATACGGGTGAAATCGCGGAAACCGGCGGCGGAGTACTTGATGACCTCGCTGTCGGTCACCCGGCGCAGGTCGTCTGCCACGCCGACCATCGTGTAGGCGATGAGGTGCGGGCAGTGGGAGGTGACGGCAAGCACGAGATCGTGGTGCTCGGCATCCATCTGATCGACGTTTGCCCCCATGCCCTCCCAAAGTTTGCGAAGCCTATCAGTGGCTTCGGGCGGCGTGCCCACGGTGGGCACAAGGATGTTCCAGCGGTTGTCGAAGAGCTCGGCAAAACCGGAGCGGGGGCCGGAATGCTCGGTGCCCGCCAGCGGGTGGCCGGGAATGAAGTGAACCTTTTCAGGCAGATGCGGGGCCACGGCCTCTATCACCGCCTTTTTGACCGAGCCGACATCGGTGACGGTGCAGCCCTCGGACAGATGCGGGGCGATCTCCTGCGCGACTGCGCCCATCGCGCCCACGGGGACGCAGAGCACGACCAGGTCGGCGCCCTGCACAGCCTCGGTCGCGGTTTCGGTGATGCGGTCGCAGAGGTTGATTTCTCTTGCGATTTCGCGGGTTTCCGAGGAGCGGGCGGTGCCGATGATCTCGCCGGCGAGGCCGCCGCGACGGATGGCGTGGGCCATGGAGGAGGCGATCAGGCCGAGGCCGATGAGGGCGACACGTTGGTAGATCATCGGGCGGATTTGAACTCCTCGAGCGCGGCGAGGACGGCGCGGCAGTTTTCCTCGGTGCCTATGGTGATGCGCAGGCAATCCGGGAGCCCGTAGCCGCCGACCTGGCGAACGATAAGCCCCTGATGTCCAAGGTGATTGAAGGCGGCCTCGGCCTCTTCGGCGCCAGCGAAGCGGGCGAGGATGAAGTTGGCGAAGGACGGATCGGAGGGGATGCCCAGCGCGGTGAGGCCGCGGGCGAGCAGCGCGCGGTTGCGGCTGTTCTCGGCGCGGGATTTCTCGGTGAATTCAACGTCTTCCAGCGCGGCCACGGCACCGGCGATCTGCATGTTGCTCAGGTTGAACGGGCCACGGATGCGGGTCAGCGTGTCGATGATCTCGCGGGGGCCGAACCCCCAGCCCACGCGCAGACCGCCGAGGCCGTAGATCTTGGAAAAGGTGCGTGTCATCAAGACGTTGTCACGGGTGGCGGCCAGCGATGCGCCGCCGTCGAAGCCCTCGACGAACTCGGCATAGGCGCCATCGAGCACCAGCAGGCAGCCCTCGGGGAGACCATCGGCAAGGCGGACCACCTCGTTGCCGCCGATCATGGTGCCGGTGGGGTTGTTGGGGTTGGCGAGAAAGACGATTTTCGTCTTTTCGTTGCAAGCACTCAGGATGGCGTCAGCATCTGCCACGCGGTCGCGTTCGGGGGCCACCACTGGCTCCGCGCCGGCGGCGCGGGCGACGATCGGATAGACCGAAAAGCCGTGCTCGGTATAGACGACCTCACCCCCCGGCCCGGCGTAGGCCTGGGCGGCGAGGTGGAGGATCTCGTCGCTTCCGACGCCGCAGATCACCTGGTCGGCGGGCAGATCGTGGGCCTTGGCGATGGCCTCCCGCAGGATCTGGTGGTCGGTTCCGGGGTAGCGGTGCAGCGACCCCAGCTCGGCGGCAATGGCCTCGGCCACGCGCGGCGAGCAGCCGAACGGGTTTTCGTTGGCGGACAATTTCAGAGGATTTTCAACACCTTGGAAGGTGCTCTTGCCGCTCTGGTAAAGAGCGATCTCCGAAATGCCGGGCTGGGGAATGGGTGCAGACATCACTTCCTCCGGTCGCAGCGTCATAGCAATCCGGCGGAAACATGCAAGGCGGGAATGGCTCGAGGCCGTTAACCGGAAAATCGGGGGATGCACACCCCATGCACAACCCATGCAGAATCCGTACATATGCGCTCAGCGCATGGCTGTTTCGGGCCCGATCCGTTACCCCACCGCGCGGTGCCCCTCCCCCTTCCCTCCCCCGCGCGGAGCCTCTAGGACTGAGCCTGCGGGAGGACAGGCCGCGATGAGACGATACCCCGACCGATGACCGAACCCGCCGCCCCCCCGGAGAGCCCGACCAAGCCACTGGCGATGCTGACCGGCGCTCTCCTCCTGGCCATCGTGGTGCTGGTGATGCTGCACGGCTTCGGGCTGGACGCCGGGACCGGCACGCTGGCGGCCCTGCTCTCGGTGGCGGTGCTCGCATTGCTGGCGCCGCAGGTGCGCCGGTCGCGCCACGTGTTTCTGGCGATCTCGGTGCTGCTCGCGGGCTATTGCCTGACGACCCTGCCCGCGCCGGGCGAGGTGCTCTGGCCGGCGCTGGACCGCACCAGCTTCATCATCGCCTTCTTCTGCGCACTGGCGAGCCTGCAGCATGTGGCCGGGCGCTCGCCCGCCATCGCCCGGGCCGCCGCCTTCCTGGCCAACCAGCCGCCGGGGCGGCGCTACCTGGCGCTCGGCTTCGGCACCCAGGTCTTTGCGCTGATGCTGAGCTACGGCGCGCTGTCGCTCCTGGGCACCATGGCGCGGCACTCGGCGGAGCGGGAGCCGGACCCGGCGGTGCGGGCGCTTCGGACGCGGCGGATGCTGCAGGGTGCACAATGCGGGTTCTCGGCCTCGCTCTGCTGGTCGCCGCTGGCCTTTGCAACGGTCATCACCACCGCCCTCGTGCCCGGCGCGGAGCTGGGCTCCGTCGTGCTCTACGGGCTCGGCTCGGCGCTCATCATCGTGATCGTGGGCTGGCTGGTGGACAGGCGGCTGAAGGGCACGCTGCCTGCGGGCACGGTGGTGCCGCAGCGAGACCAGGTGGCCGCGCATGACGTGAAATCGCTGCGCCCGCTGGGCTGGCTGCTGACCGCCGTGGCCTTGCCCGCGATCGTGGTCGATGTGCTCTGGGGCGTGCAGCCCTCGCGCACGGTGCTGGGGCTGGTGCCGCTGATCGCGGCGGTCTGGGTGCTGATCGAGACCGCCGCGGGCCGCAAGCTGGCGGAACTGGCGGCGCGGGGCCGGGCCTATGCCTTCTGCGACCTGCCCTCCTACCGCAGCGAGCTGGTGCTGCTGGCGACGGCGGGGTTTATCGGCACGGCGGCGGGTGCGCTGCTGGCCGGATGGCTGGCGGGCAGCGGGTTCGACCTGGGGGGCATTCCCGCGCGGGTGCTGCTGGTGCTGCCGATCCTGCTGGTGCCGCTGGCCGGGCAGATCGGGCTGAACCCGATCCTCTTTGTCTCGCTTTTTGCACAACTGCTGCCCAGCCCCGACGCGCTGGGGGTTTCGACCATCTCGGTGGTGCTGGCGCTGACCTCGGGCTGGACCCTGACCGCGCCGACCTCGCCCTTCACCGCCTCGGTGATGATCATCTCGCGGCTGGGCGGGGTGACACCCTGGGAGGTGGCGGTGAAGTGGAATGGCGTCTTCGTGGCGCTGGCCGCCGTGGCACTGGCGCTCTGGGTGCAGCTGGTGGCGTGAGCGTTCCACATGCGGACGGTCATCCTCGGGCTTGACCCGAGGATCCCTCGGCCGCCGGGAGATCCTCGGGTCAAGCCCGAGGATGACGGCTACAAGGGGTTCAGGGTTGGCTTCGAATGCGGGCCGGTTGGCGTGCAGCGCAGGTCGGTCTAGCCCTTCTTCGCGCGGGCGGTGAGCCAGTCCATCAGCGCCATGAGCACGCCGGAGGTGACGAAGGTGAGGTGGATGACGACCAGCCAGAAAAGCTCCTGCTCGCCATAGATCGCATCGGCCTCGTCGCGGCCGATCTCCATGAAGCGCTTGAGCAGGTGGATCGCCGAGATGGCGACGATGGAGCCGATCAACTTCATCTTCAGGCCGGAGAAATCGACCGTGCCCATCCAGGCGGGCCTGTCCTCGGGATCGCCGATGTCGAGCTTGCTGACGAAGTTCTCGTAGCCGGAGAAAAGGACGATGAGCAGGAGGTTTCCGGCCAGCGAGAGGTCGATCAGGGTGAGGACCACGAGGATCGACTTGTCGGCCGACATGGTGAGCACCTGCGGTGCGTAGTAGATCAACTCGCGCAGGAAGATGAAGGTGAGCATCGCCAGGCAGAGCGAGAGGCCGAGATACATCGGGGCCATGAGCCAGCGGGCATTGAAGAGGCCGCGCTCGATGCTGCGTTCGAGCGGGTGGGTCTCGTCGGGCTTGGGTTCGGGCATGGATGGCACTCGCGGTTGAGCCTGTTGCGCGGGGTTCTAGCCCTGCGGGCCGGGGGGGTGAAGGTGCAGGGTGTGGCGGGCCGGCGGGTGTTGCGCGCAGGACGCGTGCGATGAAGGAGAGATCCTCGCGGCAGGCCCGAGGATGACGTCTGATGGGTGGCGGTGATGCACCACCGCTGGCGTCAGGTGGCCAGCACGTTGCGGAAGGCCCAGGGCTCGTTCTCGTCGATGTCTTCGGGGAAGTGCTCCCAGCGGTCCTGAAGCGGGGTCCAGTCGGTGTAATGCGCCTCGACGGGGCCGAGGTAGGGGCGCTGGACCTCGAGGCAGCGGGCGTGGTCCATCTCGTCGGCCTCGACGATGCCGGCCTCCGGGTTTTCCAGCGCCCAGACCATGCCGGCGAGCACGGCGCTCGTCACCTGCAGGCCGGTGGCGTTCTGGTAGGGTGCCAGGTCGCGGGTTTCCTCGTTGGAGAGGCGCGAGCCGAACCAGAGCGCATTTTTCTCGTGGCCGTAGAGCAGCACGCCCAGCTCGTCGATGCCCTCGACGATCTCGTCTTCGGTGAGGATGTGGTGTCTGGTCTGCTGCTTGCCGGAGCCGAACATCTCGTGGAGCGAGAGCACCGCGTCGTCGGAGGGGTGGTAGGCGTAGTGGCAGGTCGGGCGATACTCAGGGTGCGCCCCCTGCCCCACGGTGTAATAGTCGGAGATCGAGATCGCCTCGTTGTGGGTGACGAGAAAGCCGAATTGCGGGCCGGGCGTGGGGCACCAGGTGTGGACGCGGGTGATCGCGCCGGGGCGGTCGAGCCAGATGGCGGCCTGGCAGCCGGTGTCGTGGGTATGGCCGTTCTCGGGGAACCAGGGCTCGTGGGTGCCCCAGCCCAGCTCGGCGGGCTGGAAGCCCTCGGCGATGAAGCCCTCGACCGACCAGGTGTTGACGAAAACGTTGCGCGGACGCGGGGTGCGGCGGGCCTGGGTGTCTCGCTCGGCGATGTGGACGCCCTGCACGCCGAGGCCTTGCATCAGTTTCGCCCAGCTTTCGCGGGAGGTGGGAGGCGTGGCATCGCGGCCAGTGTCGCGGGCCAGGGTCAGCAGGGCCTCCTTGACGAACCACGACACCATGCCGGGGTTGGCGCCGCAGCAGTTGACGGCCGTGGGGCCGCCGGGGTTTTTGGCCTTCTCGTCGCGCACCGCCTGGCGCAGGGCGTAGTTGGTGCGCGCGGCGTTGTCTGCCGTGTCGAAGTAGAAGCCGGCCCAGGGCTCGGCCACGGTGTCGATGTAGAGCACGCCCAGCTCGCGGCAGTGCTTGAGGATGTCGAGCGAGGAGGTATCGACCGAGAGGTTGACGCAGAAGCCCTTGCCCTCGGGAAAGAGGCCGGAGAGCACCTCGCGGTAGTTGTCTGGGGTCAGGGCGGTGTCGATGTAGCGCAACTTGTGCTGCTTGAGGAAGTTGTGCTGCCGGGCGTCGGGCTCGATCACCACGAACTTGTCGGCGTCATACTCGAAATGGCGCTCGATCAGCGGCCAGGTGCCCTTTCCGATGGAGCCGAAGCCGATCATCACGATGGGGCCTTCGATGCGGCCATAGACGGGGTAGGACATGGGGACCTCCGGGCAATTCGTGTTGCCCTGAACCTATGGGCGCGGCGCGGGGATGTCCAACCGGGTCAGGCGGTTGCCGCACCCGGCGCGGGCTTCCACTTGAAGGTCGTCCGCAGCACGCCGTGGTCGGTGGTGCCGCTGTCCTTGTGGTCGTCGAAGTTGAGGTGATCGTTCTCCACCGTCATCTCGTCGAAGGCCCAGAGGCGGCGCTTGGAGTTGTCGTAGAACTGCTCGGAAAACAGGATGTGGTCGAGGCTCTCGCGCTGGCCCTTGTAGACATGGGTGTAATAGACATCGCGCACGGAGCGGTACTCCTGCAGGGTCTGGGCGGTGTAGAGCGCGTTGTCACCGCCGCCGGTGGAGAGCGGCGAGAGGTAGGTGGGCTGTTCGCTCATGATGTTGAGCGTGTTGCTCTCCTTGCCGTCATTCATGTCGCCGATCACCACCACCGGGGTCGTGGTGCCCTTGGTCAGGCGGGTGACGAGCACCCGCAGGGCGGCGGCCTCGGCGGTGCGGCGGATGGTGGAGATGGCATAGCCCAGCGCGGTCACATGGGGGCCGTGCACCTCGCGCCGATACCAGCCGCGCTCGCGCCAGACCTCGGTGGGGCGGCGCGACTTGAAGTGGCAGACGAAGATCTCGATCTCGGGCGTGTCCTCGGTGACGCGGACGCGAAAATTGAGCACCGGGCGGGAGAAGCTCGACAGCTGCACCGCGATATCGGCCTGCTGGGGGTCGTCACCGCCGCTGCGCAGCACCATTTCGGGCGGAAAATCGGTGATCCACTGCGGGTCGCCCACGAGGATGTCGCTCCGCACCGCTGCCGCGCAAACGATCTTGCGGCCGTTATGGCCGGGCGGGGTGAGCGCCCTGTGGGTGCCGACGAGACCGGCGGAGGCGAGGAGCTGATCGAGCGCGGCGGGCGCCCAGAGCTCCTGGAAGCCGATCACCTCGGCGGCAATGCGTTGCAGGGTGCGGCCGCTCCATTCGATCTTGCGGGCATAGACCTCGGGGCTCCAGCCGTCGGTATCGCCATAGATTGCCTCGCCCGGGAGCTGGAGGTTCAGCAGGTTCATGCTGGAAAAGGAAATGTCACGCCGGGCCATGGGGGTGCTCCTTGCCGGGACCTCTGCACAAGGGTGGCGCGAAACCCGTGACAAGGGAATGACCCCGTGCCGCGCGGCGGGCAGAAGGCTGCGCTTTTCACGCGGGGCTCACGGAGGGCGAGGCCGAAGCGTTCCGGGCCACGGGGCGGGCGGCGCGGCGGTAACAAGACCGTGAGCCGCGCAGCCGGGGTGAAACTCCGGCGCCCTGCCTTTCGTGCCCTCTGCCACAAGCCCGGCAATGGCGCCGGTGCCACTTGCCCAGAGAGGACCTTTGATGACCCGCTCCACACTCCGCACGACCCTTGCCGCCTCTGCCCTCGGCCTTGCCGCCGCACCGCTTCTGGCCGACGGCCACGCCGGCCAGATGGGCTATGCCCTTGCCAATGACGGCGCAACGCTGGTCGTCATGGCCGATATCGCCACGCCCGGCGAGGTGCAGACCTTCGACCTCGCGCAGCCGCTGCGCGCCATCGCCTACCGCCCGGTCACCGGCGACCTGCTGGGCTTTGCCGACGGCATGATCGTGACCGTCAACCCGGCGAGCGGCGAAGTGACCGACCTCGGCGCGGCCTTCGACGACAACGCCATGATCGGGGCCGATGCCTATGTGGCCTTCGACTTCAACAACGCGATCGACGCGGTGCGGGCCGTGGGCTCGGACGGGGCCAACCTCGTGTACTTCCCCGAGGGCTTTGGCGACAACGACCCGAAGGCCAACAGCGTGAAGCGCTTCACCGATGCGGCCTATGCCGAGGGTGACGCCAATGCCGGCGCCACGCCGATGATCTTTGCCAATGCCTACACCAACGCGATCTCCGGCGCGAAGGCGAGCGGCACGGCGCAGTTTGCCCTCGACGCGGCGACCGACTCGCTGGTGACGCTGGCCAACAACGACGGCACGCTGGCCACCGTGGGCAAGGTGACGGTGGACGGCGAGGCCGTGGACCTGAGCGCCTGGGGCGGGTTCGACATCGTCTCCCCCGAAGAGGGCACCGACATGGCCTATGCCGTGCTTCAGATGGAAGGCGCCGAAAGCGCCGGGCTCTACGCCATCGACCTGTCGAGCGGTGCCGCGACCATGCTGGCCGACCTCGGCATGGGCGGTTTCTCGGGCTTCGCCGTCAGCCCCGGCATGTGATCTCCCCGGCAATCGAGCAGGAAGGGCCGTCCGTTTGGGCGGCCCTTTTTCTCTGTGCGGTTCGGCGGTGGTGGGTACGGGAACGGGTGGCGTGATAGTGCCTGGATGCCAGCGACGACGACCGCGACCAGTCAGAACCAGTTAACCGCGAAGGCCAGGGCGAAGATCACCGTGGTGATGGGGCCCCAGAGCCTGCGTTCTGCAGGTGATGGCGTGATCCAGTTCAGGACCGTCATCACCCCGTTCATCGCAACGGCGGCCCATCCGGTCCACGATGGCCAGGCGGGCCAGCGACCGTCGGCGGAGAGGATTGCGAGCGCCATTGCGATCAGGAGGGCGATGGAAACCGCAGCGACGATGCGACCGGACCGAGGCAAGGGGCCTTCAACCTGCCCGCCTTGCGTGATCCTGCCCCATGGGGCACCGAGGATCAGCGCGATCTGGAAACCGATCACGCCGAGGATCAGTGCGCAGTAGATATTCGCCATTCTTTACTCGCTCTCGCTGCAACGGCGGATTCAAGGCTTCCTGGCGCATCCGCAAAGAAGACCTTTCTGGCCCAACCGAATGGTGCTTCCCGCTCTTGTCACTAGCGCAATAAACGCCCGCAACGAAAAGGGCCGCACCCTGCGGTGCGGCCCATCTGTCCCTCGAATGAGGCGCCCTATTAGTTCTGGGCGTAGAATTCGATGACGAGGTTGGGCTCCATCTGCACCGCGTAGGGCACGTCGGAGAGGCCCGGGGTGCGGATGAAGGTGGCCTTCATCTTGGAGTGGTCGGCCTCGATGTACTCGGGCACGTCACGCTCGGCGAGGCCGACGGCCTCGAGCACAACGGCGAGCTGCTTGGACTTGTCGCGGACCTCGATCACGTCGCCCTCTTTCACCCGGTAGGAGGGGATGTTGACGCGCTGGCCGTTCACGGTGACGTGGCCGTGGTTCACGAACTGGCGGGCCGCGAAGATGGTGGCGACGAACTTGGCGCGGTAGACCACGGCATCGAGGCGGCGCTCGAGCAGGCCGATGAGGTTTTCACCGGTGTCACCCTTCACGCGGGCGGCTTCGGCGAAGATGCGCTTGAACTGCTTTTCGGTCAGGTCGCCGTAGTAGCCCTTCAGCTTCTGCTTGGCGCGGAGCTGGAGGCCGAAGTCGGAGAGCTTGCCCTTGCGGCGCTGGCCGTGCTGGCCGGGGCCGTATTCGCGGCGGTTGACCGGGGACTTGGGGCGGCCCCAGATGTTCTCGCCCATGCGGCGGTCGATCTTGTACTTGGCAGAGGTGCGTTTGGTCACCGTCTGATCTCCTTCGATATGTGGCGCCCTGGGCGGGCGCGATGGAAGGGCGTTGTCCTTTGCCTTGCGGCCGACAGGGCATCCCCTTGCGGGGGCCACCAACACCAAAATGAACACCGGGGCGCGAACCCCGGTGGATGGCGGGCTTATACAGCCGCGCGGGGGGGAGTCAACAGGGGCTCAGGCGGCCAGTCCGGCGTCGTGCCGCAGGATCGCCGCCTCGGCCTCGGAGAGCATCCGCCGGGCCGGGGCGCCGTAGTCGTCGGGGCGCTTCTTCAGCCAGGGGAGCCCGTCGAGCAGGCGGGCGCGGTCGGCGGCGTCCAGCGTGGCGAAATCGGCCTCGGCGGGGTGGAAGCTCTCGGTCTCGACGCCGTTGGCGAAGAGCACCTGGTGGCGGTCCATCAGGACATGGACATAGGTCGCCTCGGTGAGCCGGTGATCGGTGGAGATGCCGCGCAGGCCGGCGAGGTCGCGGGCGCGGACCAGCACCTCGGGGGTGTTGTAGAGCGCGCGCGCCGCCGGGCCGCGGATCACCATGCGGTGGTTGGGCGAAACCAGCAGGTCGCCGTCGGGAATGTCGGGCCCCAGCACGCCCGCGCGGATGCGCATGGGGCGCAGGTGGGGCATGGCAAAGAGGCGCGCGCCGGTCATCCGGCGCTGCCCGGCCCAGATGACCGGCTGGGCACCGTCATCCTTGGTCTGCACCATGTCGCCCTCGGCCAGCTCCTCGACGGGCTTGAACCCCTCGGGCGTGGCGATGCGGGTGCCGGCCACGAAGCAGATCACCCCGCCCTGGGGCGTTTCGCCGGGGAGCGGCAGGGCCTCGGCGGCCTGGCTCACCTGGCTGATCCAGAGGTCGGCACCCTCGGGCGGCACGCCACCCGCGAACATCAGGAGGCCGGAGGCGCCGGGCACCGTCTCGATCCAGCTTGCCATCCAGGCCTGCTGGCCATCGGTCACGGTAAAGCTGGCATGGGCCAGAAGGGCCTCGCCCTCGGCCACCTGGGCGATCGCCTCGGCGCGGGCTAGCGTGCGGCGGGCGTCCTCGCCCCGCGAGAGCGCCGCGAGGGCCCCGCCATTGCCGGAGATCATCCGCCGCACCTTGCGTGCCGCACGTCTGTGAAGGTCTGCCACGCCCTCGGCGCTGCCGAGCGAGAGCACATCACCGGGTCCGTCGACCCGCGTGAGCGTTCCGCTCCAGCGCCATGTCGCCCCGGGATGCAGGCTTTGCACCGGCGCGCCGGTGTGCCCATCTGTTTCCGTCTGCGACCAGGGGATGACAAACGTGCCGAGAAAGCCCGTTTTCATGCCTGTATGCCTGCCGATTTTCTTTTTTATTGGTGATTCGTTAACACGGTCGGAAGCGGCTCACCAAGCAGAAAATGCAGCGGAGTCAGGGACGTGGCCGGGCGGTCACGTCAGGGCGTTGGTGCAGGCGGCGCGGTCGCCTAGAAGAACAGGCGGAGTTGCAGCGCGCCGACGAGCTGGCCCTCGGGCTGGGTCTCGAACTCTTCGGAGAGATAGGTCAGGCCGTAGAACAGCCCGGCGCTCTCGCCCTGCCAGTTCACCCCGGCGCGGATGCGGCTGCGGGTGTCGGTCAGCTCGATGCCGTCTTCCTCGGGGAGATACTCGGAGGAATACACGCGGGCGATATCGCCGCCGATGAGAAAGGAGAAGCCCTGGTCGGCGTTGGAGCGGATCACCTGATAGCGGTGGCCGGTGGTGCTGTCGCGCGCCATCATCGCGCCCTGCCCGTAGCTGCCGAAGGTCAGGTCCGCGCCGATGCGGGCAAAGCTCTCGACCCCGGCCTGAAGCTCCAGAAAGGGTCGCAGGCGGGCCGGGCCCACCGCGAACTCGCGCGAAAGCTCGCCGGAGAGGCTGAGGTAGGTGTTGTCCTCGATCTGGTCGTCGAGCACCGTGCTTTCGGCAAGGCCGAAGCTCTCGTGGATCGAGTTCTGCAGCTCGCCCAGCCCGTTCTGGGGGCCGGTGAAGGTGATGTCGGCGCCGAGCCGCAGATCGGCCGCGCCCATGCGGGAGTAGCTGTGCACGCCGAAGGTGAGCGCGCCGGCGAAGCGGCGGTCATCGGCGGCGGGGGCGGTGAGGCTCTGGGGCGCGATCAGCTCGGAGCGCAGGCGGAACTCGAGCAGCTGGCCGAAATCATCGGGCGCCGCGCCGGTCCAGTCGGGGCCGTAGGCGATGGAGATGGTGTAGGCGCCGGTGCGCCAGCGGTCGTAGCCATCGCCCAGCACGTCGTTGGTGAAGATCCGTCCCCAGCCCAGAAGCGCACGTTCGGCCGCCTGCGCGGGCGCGGCGAGGCCGGTGAGGGCTGCGAGAAAGGCGAGCATGCGGGCGGTGGATTTCATCTGGGCATACCGATCTGGGAGCTTTTGGATGTCAATACGCGCAACCCCGGCGTGTCAGAAGGGGGGCGGCACCAGCTGCGCCGGAAACGCAGTGTTTCCGCAACAGCCGGAGGGCGCTAGGGTGGCGCGAATTGGCAAGGGAGGCGTGATGAAACCGCTGGAAGGGCTGAAGGTGATCGAGATGGCGCGGATCCTCGCGGGGCCGTGGATCGGCCAGGCGCTGGCCGACCTGGGCGCTGAGGTGATCAAGCTGGAGAGCCCGGAGGGAGACGACACCCGCAAGTGGGGGCCGCCCTTCATCGAGCGCGAGGGCGACGTGAGCGCGGCCTATTACTACTCGGCCAACCGGGGCAAGGTGAGCGAGGTGGTCGACTTCCGCCAGCCGGAGGGGCAGGCGCGGGTGCGCGAGCTGACGGCGGGCGCCGATATCCTGATCGAGAACTTCAAGGTGGGCGGACTGGCGAAATACGGGCTGGACTACGCGAGCCTGGCGGAGGTGAACCCGGCGCTGATCTACTGCTCTGTCACCGGCTTCGGGCAGGACGGGCCCTATGCGAAGAGGGCGGGCTACGACTACCTGTTGCAGGGGATGAGCGGGCTGATGGACATCACCGGCGACCCCGAGGGGCAGCCGACGCGGTTTGGCGTGGCGGTGACGGATATCGTGACCGGGCTCTACTCGACCATCGGCATCCTGGCGGCGGTGGAGCAGCGGCACCGGACCGGCCGGGGGCAGCACATCGACATGAGCCTGCTGGATTGCGCGGTGGCGATGCTGGCGAACCAGGGGATGAACTACCTGGCCACCGGCGTGCCGCCGGAGCGCACCGGCTCCTGGCATCGCAACCTCGGGCCCTATCAGGTGGTGCCGGTGAAGGACGGGCATATCATCATCGCGGTGGGCAATGACGGGCAGTTCCGGCGGTTCTGCGGGGTGCTGGGGCTCGAGGGGCTGGCGGACGATCCGCGCTTTGCCACCAATCCGGGCCGGGTGACGCACCGCGAGGCGCTGACGCCGCTGATCGAGGCGGCGACGGCGAGCTGGGACAAGTTGGCGCTGCTGGCCGCCTTCGAGGCGGCCACCGTGCCCGCCGGGCCGATCAACGACGTGGGCGAGGCCCTGGCCGACCCGCAGGTGGTGGCGCGGGGCATGCAGATCGCGCCCGAGGGCGTGCCGGGGCTGCGCGGGCCGTGGAAGTTTTCGGACGCGGAACTGGCCCTGGAGCGGACGGCGCCGGTGCTGCCCAAGGGGTGAGTGGGTGAGCCGTCATCCTCGGGCTTGACCCGAGGATCTCCTGTGTGGCGAGAGATCCTCGGGTCAAGCCCGAGGATGACGGGGGATTAGGGCGGCAACTGGTCCGCGTCGGTTGGGCCGCTCAACCGTGCGCGGCACTCACGTCCTTCAGGGCCTTCTCGACGCCCGCGATTATCTCGGCCACGCCCTCGTCGTCAATGATGAGCGGCGGGCAGAAGGCGATGGTGTCGCCCAGGTTGCGGGCGATGACGCCATGGCGCATCAGCGCGACGTTCATCGCGGTGCCCAGCGCGCCGACGGCCATCTCGTCCTTCGCCCTGCCCGGGTCCATCTCGAGGGCGGCGATGAGGCCGATGCCGCGCATCTCGCCCACCAGCTCGAACTCATCGGCGAGCGCCTTGAGGCCCGCGCGCAGGGGCTCGCCCTGCCTGGCGGCGTTGGCGACCAGACCGCGCTCCTCGATGATGGCGATGTTCTCCAGCGCCACGGCGGCGCCCACCGGGTGGCCGGCGCCGGTCACGCCATGGCCCAGGGTGCCGATGCGGCCCGATTCGTCCTGGATCGGGGCGTAGGCGCGCTCATTCAGGAGCACGGCGGAGAGCGGGAAGTAGGACGACGTGATCTGCTTGGAGGTCACCAGGATATCGGGCTTGATGTCGAAGGTCTGGCTGCCCCAGAGGTTGCCGGTGCGCCCGAAGCCGCAGATCACCTCGTCGGCGACCAGCAGGATGTCGTACTTGGCCAGAACCGCCTGGATCTTCTGCCAGTAGCCCTTGGGCGGCACCACCACGCCCCCTGCCCCCATGACCGGCTCGCCGATGAAGGCGGCGACGGTATCGGGGCCCTCGGCCTGGATCATCGCGTCGAGATCGGCGGCGCAGCGGCTGGCGAACTCTTCCTCGCTCTCGCCGTCCCGGCCCTCCTTCCAGTAGTGCGGGCAGGTGGTGTGCAGGATGCCGTTGATCGGCAGGTCGAAGCTGCGGTGGTTGTAGGGCAGCCCCGTCAGCGAGGCCGAAGCCACGGTAACGCCATGATAGCCACGGAAGCGGGAGATGATCTTTTTCTTCTCCGGCTTGCCCAGGGCGTTGGAGCGGTACCAGAGGAACTTGACCACCGTGTCATTGGCCTCGGAGCCGGAGTTGGTGAAATAGGCCTTGCTCATCGGCACCGGGGCGATGCTGACCAGCTTCTCCGCAAGGTCGATGGCGGGGCCGTGGGAGCGGTGCGCGAAGGTCTGGTAATAGGGCAGCTTCTGCATCTGCTCGGTGGCGGCCTTCACCAGGCGCTCCTCGCCGAAGCCCACGCCGACCGACCAGAGGCCGGAGAGCGCCTCGACGTAGCGCTTGCCGGTGTTGTCCCAGACATGGATGCCGGCGCCCCGCTCGATCACCGTGGGGCCGACCTCCTGGTGCAGCTCGGCGTTGGTGTAGCTGTGCAGGTGGTAGGCGATGTCGCGGGCTTCGGGCGAATTGGGGGCGTGCTTGTTCATGGCGGGGCCTTTCATGCAGTCTTTCGGCCCAGCATCCACAGGCGCTGGCGGATGTCACCCCCGGAAACGACGCCCTGCCCTGCGCTAGCGCACCGCGATCGGGCCCGGCAGCCGAAAACCCTGCAGCGCCGAGGCGCCGCGATCGGGCTCCGGCAGGGTTGCGCCGGTCTCAGGCGCGGGAGAGCGCGCGATGTAGCGGGTCAGGAGGCCGACGTAGAACTCGAGATCGTGCTTCTTGGCCTGGAGGGTGCCGAGTCGCGCCGAGACCCGCTCGGCCGCGAGGTCGGGCGCGGCGCTGGCGGGCAGGTCGAGGCGGAGCATGTCGAGGCAGGGCAGCAGCAGGTCGAGCAGCGCGGTGGCCGCGACGTAGTGCAACGCATTCTCGGCGGCCTGCTCGGTGCGGTGCCGGGGCAGCAGCATGGCCTGCACCGACCCGAAGGCGCGCTGGAACCGGACCCAGACCTTCTGGATGCCGTCGAAGGCCGCCTGCGCCGCCACCCGGATGCCCGCGAGCGACAGGTGGGCGATGGCGACATGGGCCTGGCTGTCGGCCAGCAGGCCACGGTCGTGCGATGTGGGCAAGAGCGGCTGAAGCTGTTCCAGAAACTCCGCCGTGAAGGCCTGCCCGAGCGGCTGGGGCACGGTGAAGCTGGTCCTGGTGCGGGTGGCGCCGAGGTTGAACTCCACCCGTTCGACGAACCACTGGTTCGTGGTGGTGTCACGGAACAGAGAGATCGCAATTTGACTCGAATTTTCGCCGTCCATGGCTCTGCCACCGATCCACATTGCACATCCCCCGCCGCTCGAACCTTCGAACGCGCCGAGTATCGGCGCAAAACGGTTACCGGAAGGTTAACGCGCGGCGGCGGCGGGTAAGGTCCGGTCAGCCATTCTCGAGGAGCCGAAGGGTGCCGAAGACGTGGCTGATCCGGCCTTCGTCGTTGCGGTACGGGCGGCCGGTGCTGCGGTAGGGGGCAAAGCTGCCGTCCGGCATGCGGATCTCGCCCTCGAAATCATAGGGGTCGCCGTGGGTCATGGCGGCATCGAGAAGCACACGCACCTTCGCGGCGCTCTCGGGCGACAGACGTTCGAGCGCCGCCTCGATGCTGGGCGGCACCGAGGGGTCGATGCCGAACAGGCTGTAGAGCTTGGGGTTCCAGTAGTTCACCCCGTGGATCACATCGTAGGAGTACAGGCCGATGCCCTCGTCGGTGCTGACCTCGTTGTAGAGGCGCAGCAGCATGCTCTCGGTCTGCATGAGCGAGTAGTTGCGGATCACCCCCACCACGGCGGCCGGCGTGTTGAGCCGGTCGGCGATGACGGTGCCGGAGCTTTCGACCACGATCAGCTGCCCGTCGGCACGGTTGAGCCGCGCCGTGAAGTGGAAGCTGTCGCACTCCTCCAGGGCCTTGTCGAGCCGGGCACGCACGGCCTCCCGGTCGTCGGGGTGATAGAATTCGAGCGCACGGTCCATCGTGACCGGGCCATGATCGGCGGGCAGGCCGTGTATCGCGTAGGTTTCCTCCGACCATTTCAGCTCGTACTCCGGAAGCTGGACCTGCCAGGTGCCGATCTTGCCGAAGCGCCGGAGGGCGTCGTTGAGCGAGGTCTCGAGAGAGCTTTCAAGCTGGGTGACCATCACCACCAGGCCGATCAGCTCGTCGCTGCCGTTGACCAGCGGCGCGATGGTGAGCAGAAACCGCCGCATACCGACGCCGAACTGGCGCGACACGAACTTTCGGCTGAGCAGCGCCTCGGAGCACAGATCGACGATCGGCGGGTAACCCTCGGGCAGATGGCACTGGGAGATATGGCCCATCGACTGGCCGCGGATGCGCAGATGAAACTCCGTGATAGCACGGCGGGAGGCATGGCGGATCAGCAGGCCCTGGTCGAGCATCAGCATGGTCGTCGGCAGCCCGTCGACGATGCCGTTCAGCTCGGCGGTGGTGCGCTGCAACTCGGTGGAATTGACGATCAGCTCCTCGTTGACCGTGATCAGCTCCTCGTTGGTCGATTGCAGCTCCTCGTTGGAGGTCTCCAGCTCCTCGTTGGTGCTTTGCAGCTCCTCGTTCGAGCTTTGCAGCTCTTCGTTCAGCGATTGCAGCTCCTCGTTGGAGGTTTGCAGCTGCTCCATCGTCACGTTCAGCGCCTCGCGGGTGCGGCTCAGCTCGGTTTCGATGTAGGTCAGGTAATCGGTGCGCTCCTCGTCCCGGGCCTCCGGGGTGGCGCGCAGTTCTGTCTCGATGGCGAGCAGCACATAGCGGTCGCCCTGGCCCTGCGGCTGGATCGGATAGGCCACCAGCCGGGCGTGGTTGAAGTCGCGCCCGTCGATCCGGTGCCACTGGCCGACCCGCATCTTCATGTTCTTCAGCGCCACCAGCACCAGGGTCGTGCTCTCGTTGGCCAGCGGGGTCTTGAGCAGGCGCAGGTTGAAGCCCTTGAACATCGCGTCGGTGATCTGGCTGAAGGGCGCGAGATCGCCGTAGACCTTGAGCACCGCGCTCTCGTGGTTCACCAGTACCGCGTTCTCGGCCAAGGCGCCGACCAGCGCGTGAAAATGGCCCCAGTCGTTGACGTTGTCGGGGGTGGGCGGCTTCTGCCGGGTCAGCAGCCGGCGGCTGGCGCGGATCGCATGGTTGGAGCCGAAGTTGGCCATGTCGAGCGTCGGCGTGGCGCGCTTGCCGTAGATCTTGGCCACCGGATCGCAGGACACGAAGTGGCTCTCCATCGCGCCGGTGGTCTCGGAGGTGCCGAGAAACAGCAGCCCGTCGGGCGCCAGGGCATATTGCACCCGTGACAGCACCCGGTCCTGCAGGTTGGTGTCGAAGTAGATCAGCACGTTGCGGATGCTGACCAGGTCGATCGACATGAAGGGCGCATCCTGGAAGATGTTGTGCCGGGTGAACATGACGCAGTTGCGCAGGCTCTGGCGAACCAGCAGCCGGTCGCCCGAGATGTCGAAGTATTTCTCCAGCAGGTCGGGCGGAATGTCATCGGCCGCGCTGCGCGGGTAGGAGCCCTTGCGCCCGACGGCGAGAGCATGCTCGTCGATGTCGGTGGCAAAGACCTGCAGGGTCTCCTTGCCCAGCGCCTCCAGGCCGCCGGCGGCCTCGGCATAGAGCGCGGCGATGGAATAGGCCTCCTCGCCGGTGGCGCAGCCGACGACCCAGATGCGCATCGTGGCGCCGGGCTTGGCCAGGATCCGGTCGCGGATCACGTCGGACAGCACGGTAAACTGCTCGCGGTCGCGGAAGAACCTTGTGACCGAGATCAGCAGGTCCTTGTAGAGCGCCTCGACCTCCTCCTGGCTGCGGCGCAGAAAGTCGATGTACTCGGCCTGGGTGCCGATGCCCTTGGCCACCATGCGGCGGTGAACGCGGCGGTTGATCGTGCTTTCCTTGTACTGCCGGAAATCGACCATGGTGTGGGCCAGGAGGATCTGGAACAGGTCGGCGTTCTTGGTTGCCTCCTCGCCCATCCTCCTCAGCTCCTCCAGGTCGCCCGGCTGGTTCAGGATCTGGGCCAGGTGCTTGCCGAGCTGCTGGGGCGTCAGCACGAGATCGACGCAGCCGGTGCGCACCGCCTGCACGGGCATCGAATCGTACTTGGCCGAGGCGGGCTCCTGCGCCAGCGTGATCCCGCCCGCCTCGCGAATCGCCTGCACGCCATAGCTGCCGTCGCTGCCCGTGCCCGAGAGCACCACCCCCATGCAGCGCGGCCCGAGCCCCTCGGCCAACGCCTTGAACAGGCGGTCGGCGGAAGGCTTGGGCGTGGCTGGGTGGCCCGCCGGGGTGAGCACCTCGAGCCGGCCCTCGTGCAGGCCCACGTCGCTGCCCGGAGGCGGGATGTAAATGGTGTCGGCCCTGGGCTCGACCGGCTCCCGGATCTCGCGCACCTCGAGCGCCGTCTCCCGCGAGAGCAGCTTGACCAGCATGCTCTCGTGGCTTGGCGACATGTGCTGGGCCAGCACATAGGCACAGTTCAGGCCCTTGGGCAGGTTCTGAAGAAAGAGAGACATCGCCTCGAGCCCGCCCGCGGAGGCGGCGATTCCAACGACGACCGGCGGTTTCTCGGCTGTTCTGGCCATCGTTACCCTGAGTTACCCTGAGCTTGCCCTGGTGACTTTTTACAGGCCCCGCGATCCTGCGCCAGCCTGTTTTCTAGCAATGGTTGTGAAAGGTGGCCATGTCCTGAGGGCCAAGGACGGTCACCTGACGCGCGGGCCCGCCGATCTGCCGGGCGTCGCCTGCGCCCGGGCACAGACCTTGGGGACGGGGTCCGCCGCGTTTTGCGCAAAGAGCGACTCGAGCCCGCTGTTGTCCGCCACCAGGTCGGCGAGGGAAACCTCGTCGAGCGCGGCATAGAAGGCCTCGACCGCGGCCGCCAGGGCCGGACGCATGCGACAACAGGGGGTGAGCGGGCAGGTGTTGCCCCCCTCGGAGAAACATTCGTTGAAGGGCAATTGCGCCTCGAAGTGGCGAAACACCTCGCCCACGCGCAGGGCTTCGGGGCGCGCGGCCAGCTCCACCCCGCCGGACCGGCCGCGGGTGGCGACGACGTAGCCCAGCCGGTGCAGCACCGGCACCACCTGCATCAGGTGGTTCACGGAGACGTTGCAAGCCAGGGCGATGTCGATCGACCGGTGCAGGCGCCCGCGCCGCGTGGCGCAGAACATCAGAACGCGCATGGCGAGATCGGTTCGGGTCGTCAGGCGCATCGGGGCCTCTTTTGCTGCATCTGCGGCAAAGCTTCTAACGCCGCAGCGCCAGGCTCCCATGACATGGATCAAGCGGATGTGCGAAAATGCGGGACCCGGGCCGCACCGGCGCCGAGAGGTGCCCTCAGTGAGGCTTGGGGGCAGGTGCCTCCTCGGCGAGGCGCGCGGCCTCCTCCAGGTCCTCGGGGTCGTCGGAGGGCACCGCATAGGCTCCGGTGAGCCACTTGCCGAGATCGAGGTCGGCGCAGCGACGGGAGCAGAACGGGCGATAGTCCTGCTCGGTCTTCTTGCCGCAGATCGGGCAGCTCATCGGATCTCCTCGGGCAGCGTCAGGGCGAGCGGCAGGCGCTCGCGCTTTCGTTGCATTTCATACTGGCCCAGTGGCGTCCAGCCGGCGAGGACGGTCTCGATCGGATCGGCGCGGAAGGCGGCCTTCAGTGACTGTTCGAGCTGTTTGCGCTGGCCCTTGGGCATGGGCGCGAAATCCACCACGATGCGGCCGCCCAGCCCCCGCAACCGCAACGCCCGCGGCAGCGCCTTGGCGGCGGCGATGTTGGCCTTGAGCGCGGCGGCGGGCGACATGTCTCCGCCGGTGTTCACATCGACGGCGACGAGCGCGCGGGTGGGCTCCACGTAGAGCGTGGCCTCCCCGGCCCGCTCGCGCGGCCCCTGCAGTGCGGCCAGCGCATCGAGCACGCCGTGGCTCTCGAAGCTGCCGGCCTCGGTGATCACCTCGGCGGGGCCGGTCCACTCGCGCCAGGCGGTGAGGTGCGGGCCGTCGCCGGGGTGCACCTCGCCCGGCTCGGTGGCCGAAAGCGCGGCCTCGGCGCCGGCGATCATGGCAGCGATGTCCTCGGCGATATCCGCCTCGTCGGCCCCCAGGCAGGACGACCGCAGGATCAGCCCCCAGTCGCGACCATCGAGCGCCTCGAGCGCGGCGAGCTTGAGCCGGTCGCGCTCTTCCTCGTCGCGGATCGAACGGGCGAGGTTCACGCCAGGCGCATCGGGGGTGACGATCACGTAGCGCGACTTGAAGGTCAGGCTCCGGGTGACGGGCGGCGCCTTTTCGACCTCGGCATAGCCGGTGACCTGCACCACGAGCGGCTGGCCTGGTGCGATGCCCTTGGCCTGCCGAAACCAGAAGCGCTGGCCCTCGGCGGCCAGAAAGATGCCCCCCTGCCCCTTGGCCTGCCGCTCGGCTTGGGCGCGCCAGATCGCGCCCGGGCGAACGGTGCCGGGGGCGTCGATCAGCAGGTCGTCGAGGCGGCCATCGACCATCAGGGCAGCGGCCTCGCGGCCTGCGACGTGGTCGAGAATGATCTGCGTGCCCTTCATGCGGGACTCCGATAAAGCGGGTAGCCTGCGGCGACCAGAAGCTGCGCGGTTTCGGCCAGGGGCAGGCCCATGACGGCGGAATAGCTGCCGGAGATCCACGGAATGAAGGCGCCCGCCGGCCCCTGGATGGCATAGGCGCCGGCCTTGCCCTCCCAGTCTCCGGTTTCGAGGTAGGCAAACAGCTCGCTCTCGGAGAGCCGCTTCATCTTCACCGCCGTCACCACGTCGCGCTGCCAGATCCCCGCCTCGCTACGGACGGCGAGCGCGGTGATCACGCGGTGCCTGCGGCCCGAAAGCGCGCGCAGGAACGCGCCCGCCTCGGCTCGGCCCTCGGGCTTGCCCAGAATGCGGCGGCCAAGGGCCACGGTGGTATCGGCGGTGAGCACCAGCTCGCCCGGCGCGGGCGGGAGGGCCTGGGCCTTCTCCACCGCCATGCGCATGCAATAGGGGCGCGGAAGCTCCCCCTTGGCGGGTGTCTCGTCGATATCTGCGGCGCGGATGTCGTCGGGGATCAGCCCGAGCTGGCCCAGCAGCTCGCGCCGACGCGGGCTGCCGGATCCGAGGATGAGGCGCATCTTACCGGAAGCGGTAGTTGATGCGGCCCTTGGTCAGGTCATAGGGGGTCATCTCGACCTGCACCTTGTCGCCGGTGAGGACGCGGATGCGGTTCTTGCGAAGTTTTCCTGCCGTGTGCGCGATGATCTCATGGCCGTTCTCCAGCTCGACCCTGAACGTCGCATTGGGCAGGAGCTCCTTCACGACACCGGGAAATTCGAGCAGTTCTTCCTTGGCCATGTTCACTCCATTGTTGCACTGTTGCCGCACTGTGGCTGACGCGGCACTAGATGCGCTCAAGCGACCCATAAATCAAGCGAAAATGCAGGCCCGTCGCCGCGTTGTGACCTTTTTGGCCGAGCGCGGTTCAGACCTGCGTGGGCGGGCCAAAGCGCTGCTTCATCCGCGTGAGCAGCTGGTCGCGGACCTGCCGGTAGACGCCCAACTTGGCCTCGCGGGTCTCGCCGATGCCGGTGGGGTCCATGATCGGCCAGTATTCGACCTCGAGGTGATGCACGCGCGTCAGCTCCAGCGCCTGGCGCTGGGAAGCGGGAGAGAGCGCGATGATCAGGTCGAAGCCCGACAGGTCATCTCCCCACTGCTGCATCTCCTCGAAGCTGCGCGAGCGGTGGCGGTGCAGCTCGACCCCGATCTCCGCGCAGACCGATATGGCGAAGCCGTCCACGTCGAGATCGTTGTGGACCCCGGCCGACTGCACATAGGCGTCGTGGCCATAGAGCTTTTTCATCAGGCCCTCGGCCATCGGCGAGCGCACGGCGTTGTGGTCGCAGCAGAACAGCACCGAGGAGGGAAACGACTTGCCCAAGCCTCAGCTCCCGAAGTGCAGCACGCAGATGAGGGTAAAAAGGCGGCGGGCGGTGTCGGTATCCACCTCGGCCTTGCCTTCGAGCCGCTCCTGCAGCACCCGGGCGCCCTCGTTGTGAATGCCGCGCCGGGCCATGTCGATCGCCTCGATCTGGTGCGGCGGCAGCTTTTTCACCGCGTCATAGTAGCTTTCGCAGATCTGCCAGTAGTCCTTCACCACCTGCTTGAAGGGCGACAGCGACAAGTGGAAGGCCCCGATCTCGCGCGATTTCTCGTCGGAAATGTCGAACACCAGCCGACGCTCGCGGATGCACAGGTGCAGCCGGTAGGGGCCGGGGGGCAGCTCGACGCCGTCACGGCCGGTGGGCAGGAAGCTGTTGTCTTCCAGAAGGTCGAAGATCGCCACCTTGCGCTCCTGCTCGATCTCCGGCGTGGGCGGGGGCAGGTTGGCGTCGTCGATCTCGATATGGCAGATGCGGCTCATGCGCTCGTCTCCGTGGCTGCCGAAAGCTAGCCTGCGCTCGCGGATACTGCAATGCAGCGAAAACCTCAGGTGTCGGTGGTGACCTCGTCCCACGGCTGGCCGCCGTGGGCCCCGATGAGCCAGTTCAGGGCGTGGTGGCGCTCCCAGATGACATCGGGGTAGAGCCCGGCGGGTGGCGGGGCGCCATCGAGCCCGGCCTGCCGGGTGGCCCAGTGGTAGCGGTAGATCACATCGGCGGCGTCGAGCAGCTCGGCCTGCGGGCGGAGGCGGGCCTCGGCCCGAAGGCCCTCCGTCCCGAGGGTGCGGAGGGTCTCGGCCATGCGGGGCACATCCATGATTTCACTCGGGTATTTCAGCTCGTCGTAGATGCCGAGCGCCCAGAGCATCACCTCGACCGTCTCGTAGCGCCATGCGAACTGGGCGCGCATCTGCGGATCGGGATCGGGGGTATCGAGAAAAGCCTGTTCGGCGGGGCTGAACCAGCTGTCGTCGGCCCCGAACTGGGTGATCAGATTTCGGGCGAGGTCGCTGTCGCCGGTCTCGCCCTTCACGGCGACAATGGCGAGGGCGACGGTGCGGCGGATCACCTCTTCCTCGCTGCGGCGCAGGCTCTCGGCCTCGGTTTCGATCGCGGGGAGCGAAGGCAGCACCGGCACGCCCTGCCCTTCGAGCAACGCGATGGAGGCGGCCTTGCGGTCCTCGGCCTCGCCGGCGTTCAGCGGCGTGGCGAGCAGCAGGGCCATGAGGGTGGCGCGGATCATCGGTTCAGCTTGTCGAGTCGGGCGCGGACAGAGAGGCCGTGGGCCTGCAAACTCTCTGATTTCGCGAGGGTCTCCGCCGCCGGGCCGATGGTGCGCAGGGCGTCGGGGGTCATCCTGGCCAGAGTGGTGCGCTTGAGGAAGTCGAGCACCGAGAGGCCGGAGGAAAACCGGGCGGAGCGGGCGGTGGGCAGCACGTGGTTGGGGCCGCCGATGTAATCGCCGATGGCCTCGGGGGTCCACTGGCCGAGGAAGATCGCCCCGGCGTGGCGGATCCGTTCGGAGAGCGCCTCGGGGTTCTCGACGCAGAGCTCGAGGTGCTCGGGCGCGATGCGGTCGGAGAGCTCTGCCGCCTCGTCCAGGCTTTGCACGGTGATGACGGCGCCGTTGTCGCGCCAGCTGTCACCGGCGATCCCTGCGCGCTCGAGGGTTTGCAGGCGGGTGTCGACGGCGCGGGCCACGGCCGCGCCGAAAGCGGCGTCGGTGGTGATCAGGATCGACTGGGCGGAGGCGTCGTGCTCGGCCTGGGAGAGCAGGTCGAGGGCGAGAAAATCGGGGTCGTTGTCGGCGTCGGCGATGACCAGGATCTCGGAGGGGCCGGCGATCATGTCGATCCCGACCTTGCCGAAGACGCGGCGCTTGGCTGCGGCCACGAAGGCATTGCCCGGGCCAGTGATCTTGTCGACGGGCGCGATGGTTTGAGTGCCGTAGGCCAGGGCCGCCACGGCCTGCGCCCCGCCGATCCGGTAGACGGTTTCGACGCCCGCCAGGCGGGCGGCGTAGAGCACCAGCGGGTTGGCCTCGCCGCCCGGCGTGGGGCAGGCGATGACGAGGCGTTCGACGCCCGCGACCTGGGCAGGGACGGCGTTCATCAGCACCGAGGAGGGGTAGCTGGCGAGGCCGCCCGGCACATAGAGACCAGCGGCGGAAACCGGAGTCCAGCGCCAGCCGAGCGTGGCGCCGTCGGGGTCGGTCCACATGGCATCATCGGGCATCTGGCGGACGTGGTAGGCGCGGATGCGCTCTGCCGCCAGCTCGAGGGCGGCGGCCTCGGCGGCGGGCACGCGGGCGCAGAGCTCGTCGATCTCGGCCTCGGAAAAGGCAATGGTTTCAGGGGTCAGGCTCAGGCGGTCGAACTTTTCGGTCAGCTCGATGACGGCCTCGTCGCCCCGCCTGCGGACCTCGGAGATGATCCCGGCGACGGTGTCGTCGACATCGGGGGCATCCTCGCGCTTGGCGTTCAGGAGGGCCTGGAAACCGGCCTCGAAATCGGCGTCGCGGGTGTTGAGAAAGACGGGCATGGGCTCTCCTTTGCGGGCCTCTTACCCGCCCGCCGCACGGCCCTCAAGCGCATCGAGACGGCGGAGCATGTGCAGTTCGTCGAGATAACGGTTGTCAACGCGGAGCGCGCGGGGGCTGCGGCCGACCTCGACGAAGCCCTCGCGGAGATAGAAGGCACGCGCCCGGGGCGCGGCCTCGGAGACGTGGAGCTCGAGCTGGGCGATGCCATCCGCCCCGGCCTCGGCGAGGGCGGCGGCCAGCAGCGCCCTGGCGGCACCGCCACCCTGGTGGGCGGGCTGCACATAGACGCCCATGAGCCAGGCACGGTGGCCGACCTTCTCGCCCTCCTCGGCGACGTAGGTGAGGATGCCGACCAGCGCGCCATCGACGAAGGCGCCGAAATTCGTGTTGTATTGCAAGCGGTTGGCCTGCTCCAGCATGGGAACGGCGCGGGCTTCCTCGAGGCTCGTTCCAAAGGCCTCGGGGCAGGACCGCAGCGCCTCGAGCCGCAGCGCGCGGTAGGCTCCGGCCTCGGCGGGCACCAGCCTGCGGACGGTGAGGCTCACCCCTCCGGGTGTTCCGGCGCGTGGCGCGACGGAGCGATGTAGGGGCGGGTCACGTCCTTCAGGACCAGGTCGAGGCACTCGACCGAAAGCCGGATCGCGCCATCGCCCGCCAGCGTCAGGATGAGTGCGCCGGTGCCATCCTCCCCCTCCTCCCAAGTCACGGAAAGCAGGGACAGAATCGTGTCGGGATCGGAGCGGTCGATCCCCATGCTCGCGACCTTCATCACGTCGCCCACCCGCAGAACCGACTGCACCCGCTCGTAGGGCCGCCCGCGCGCCTCGGCGCGGGCCTTGTCTTCCCAGCGGAAGCGGTTGAGCAGCAAGGCAAATTCGCGTTGTGCCTTGTCGTATTTCATCTCGGTGATCGGAAAGACGGCATCCTGCACCAGCGCGGAGACGATGGGCAGAGAGCCCTCGTCCATCGCGGCGATGTAGATCGGGCGCTCGAGCCCGTCTTCGAACTTGGCGTCTTCAGCCACGATGCGCCTCCGGGGCAGGACTTTTTGGCAATTTTCCCATCACCCGAGAGACATAGGGGTTTCGGCCCGGCCGAACAAGCGGAGGTTGACGCGGCGTCCCGGGCGGTTAACGGCCGCGGCGCGGTTAACCTTGGTTAAATGTCACAACCGATGCACAACCCATGCACAACCCATGCATACGGGGTTTGTGCACCGTAGCCGCGCCCTACCCCACCGTTCGCGCGAAAGCGCACGCCGCACGGGCCGTTCCAGGGCGATGTCCGGACGCTCAGTCACCCTCGTGCAGGCGCTCGATGTGGGCGCCGACGCCGGAGAGCTTGCGCACGACATGCTCGTAGCCGCGGTCGAGGTGATAAACCCGGCTGACCACGGTTTCGCCCTCCGCCGCCAGCCCAGCTAGGATGAGCGAGACGGAGGCCCGCAGATCGGTGGCCATGACCGGCGCACCCTTCAGCCTGTCCACCCCGGTCACCGTGGCGTGGCCGCCGTGCACGTCGATCTTCGCGCCCATCCGCATCAGCTCGGGGGCGTGCATGAAGCGGTTCTCGAAGATCTTCTCTTCCAGCACAGAGGTGCCCTCGGCGGTGCACATCAGCGCCATCATCTGGGCCTGCAGATCGGTCGGGAAGCCGGGGAAAGGCTCGGTGACCACGTCGACGGCACGGACACGGCCGTTGTTGCGCTTCACCTTCAGGCCCCGGTTTGTCTGGGTGACCTCGATATCGGCCTCCTCTAGCTTGTCGGCAAAGGCGCCCACCAGCTCGCGCGCGCCGCCCAGCAGCTCCACCTCGCCACCGGCGATGGCGGGGGCCAGCATGTAGGTGCCCAGCTCGATCCGGTCGGTCACCACCGGATGGGTGGCCCCGGAGAGCCGGTCGACCCCCTGGATGGTGATGGTGCCAGTCTCGGCGCCCTCGATCTGGGCGCCCATCTTGATGAGGCAATTGGCCAGGTCCACGATCTCGGGCTCGCGGGCCGCGTTCTTCAGGACGGTGGTGCCCTTGGCGAGCACGGCGGCAAGCACGGCGTTCTCGGTCGCGCCGACCGAGACGAGCGGAAACTCGAAGGTCGCGCCCTTGAGGCGGCCGCCGGGGGCCTTGGCGTGCACGTAGCCATCGCGCAGGTCGAGCTCGGCGCCCATGGCCTCCAGCGCCTTGAGGTGCAGGTCGACCGGCCGCGCGCCGATGGCGCAGCCGCCGGGCAGGGACACCACGGCGTGGCCGTCGCGGGCCAGCATCGGCCCGAGCACGAGGATCGAGGCGCGCATCTTGCGGACGATGTCGTAATCGGCCTTGTGGTTGTGGATGTCATGCGACGACATGGTCAGCACCTTGCCCTCCTGCAGCGCGGAGACCTCGCAGCCGAGCGATTGGAGCAGCTGGGTCATGGTGCGGATGTCGCTGAGGCGCGGCGCATTGGTGAGCGTGAGCGGCTCCTCGCTCAGCAGCGTGGCCGGCATCAGGGTGAGGCAGGCGTTCTTGGCGCCCGAGATCGGAATGTCTCCATTCAGGGCGCCGTTGCCCCGGACCACGATTCTATCCATTTTCGCCCTCTTTGCCGCCCGATTCCGCCTGGTTTGTCTCGCCGGCGCGCGCCTTCGCCCGTGACCTGGCCTGCGCCTTGCGGCGGGCCATGTTGGCCTTGAGCGCCTGCTTCAGCCGCTCCTCGCGCGGTGCTGCCGGTTTGTCGCCTTTCGTCATGGGAGTGCTTTAGGGGAAGGGCGGCGCTGCGTCCATCCCTCGAAGGGCTCAGCCGCCGATCCAGGCGCGGGCATTGCCCATGACGGTGCGTCCGGTGGGGGAGAGCTTGCCATGCGCCTCGATCACCGACAGACCGGCGGCAAAATTGCGCCGGTCGGCGGCGGCGGCCTCCCGGGCGGCATCGACCTCTTCGGGGGAGAGCAGACCGGAGGCGGCGAGGCCCTCCATCGCCCAGGCCATCCGGGCGGAGACGAAGGTGGCGTGGTAGATGCCATCCATCGGGCGCGGGTCGGCGCGGAGGGGGGAGGCATAGGTTTCCTCGCCCGGATTGAGGGTGAGGGGTTCGTCGATGGTGAGGCCGAAGAGCAGCGAGTGGGCACTTTCGTGGGCCAGCACTTCGGCCACGGCGAGGCGCGTGGTGTGGAAGGTGGGATTGAGCAGCAGCAGGCCCCAGAACTGGTAGTGCGAGGCGCCGTCGAACTGCATGGCCGACCCTTCCGGTGCGACGGCGCAGACGACGTGGTGAACGATGCTCGTGATCTCTGCGTGAAGCTCCGGCAGGCCTTGGCGCAGAAGGTCGAGCCCGGCGGCGAGGCGCGTGCCGAAGGCGTCGGCGGTCTCGTGCGACACCGGTGCGAAATTGACGGCTTCGTCGCCCATCTGGCGGTCCATGAGCGCGTCGACCTCCCCTGCCCCGCCGCGTGGCGAGACCCGGAAGGGTGCCCGCCCGGCGCGGACATCGGACAGGAGCGCCTTTGCCTCGGCCTCGAGGCCGGCGTCTTCGCCGGCCAGAAGGGCGCTGCCGATCAGGTAGTAGCGGGCAAAGGCCTCGGGGCCGACGCGGGTTCGGGCGACAAGGTCGGAGGCCTGGGACAGGAGCGGTGCGGCCGGGTGGCCCGCCTCGGCGCAGGCCGCGGCGATATGTGCGAGACTGGCGGCCAGCTCACGGTGCATCCGCGCATCGACGAAACCCGCCCGAGCAGCATCGGGCGGGAAGGCCAGCAGATTTTCTAAAGACATCAGGCTGTGGTCAGAGCGTGCCCTGCGAACCGGCCGGCTGGCCCCCGCCAGTCTTGGTGCCCATCTTCAGGCTCATCGGACCGGTCACCTTGGCCCCTGCCTTCAGGCCGAGGGCACCGCCGCCCTTGTCGCCCATCTTCAGGCCGCCGGAAGCCTCGGACTCGAGCCGGAAGCCGAGCAGTTTCTTCTCGTCAATCTTGATCGTCATTGAAACATCCTTTCGTCTACAGCGTGGCTCGATTAACCTTTAGCTCAGCCTGCATGTCAAGAAGCCCGAAATGCCCCGCCTGCCCCGCCTTGTGATCTATGCCACCGGACGGCGGCTGAATACCTTCAGGGAAATCCGGGCAAAGGCCCCGAAAGCGGGTTTCCGGGTGAAGCTGATGGGCTACGAGGCCGCGGCGCGGGCGTGGCGGTTGCCGGCGGGCAGCGCGGTCTTCACCGATTTCGAGCGGATGTCACCGCCCTGGCTCGAGGTGGCGGCAACGCTCCGGGCAAGGACCGCCGAGACCGGCGCCCCGGTGCTCAACGACCCGGCCCGCTTCATGCCGCGCGCGGCCCTGCTGAAGGCCTTGCAGCGCGAGGGGATCAACCGGTTCGGCTGCTGGCTGCCGGTGCTGGGGGAACGGCCGGAGCGGTTTCCGTGCTTCCTGCGGACCGGCTGGGCGCACCGCGGGGTCATCGGCGACCTGCTCGAGACACCGGATCAGGCCGATGCAGCCCTGACGGCGGCGCTGGCGGCGGGCCATGCGCTCGCGGATCTCATGTTCATCGAATATGCCGGGCTCGCACGGGAAGGCGGGGTGTTTCGCAAGCGCGCGGCCTATGCGGTGCAAGGCGACGTGGTGCCGGCCTTGACGGTGAGCCAGCGGCACTGGGTGGCCAAGTCGGGCGAGGTGGGTGCGGCGAGCGCCGCGCAATACGCCGCCGACGAAGCCGAGATGCACGCCTACCCGCATGCCGAGGTGGTGCGGCGGGTGATGGCTCTCGCCGGGCAGGACTTTGGCCGGGTGGACTTTGGCCTGGCCGACAGCGGGATTGCCGTGTTCGAGCTCAACACCAACCCCTACATCCGCTTCGGCACCGGCCACCCCGACCCGGAGCGGGTGAAGACACAGGCGGGAGTCGAGCTGCGGCTGATGGAGCGGCTGCGCCAACTGGCCGCCGAGGGCACCGGCGCACGGGCCCCTCGCCTCACCGGCGCCTTCGGATGGCGGGGAAGGTTGAAAATGTCGCCGAAAATGCCGTGAGGGGGGCTTGCATGTGGGCGCGACTGATGTAAAAGCCCCTTCACGCTGCGCCGGACGCCTTCGAGGGGGTCTGCGCAGGTCGAGAATGCTGTGGTAGCTCAGTGGTAGAGCACACCCTTGGTAAGGGTGAGGTCGAGAGTTCAATCCTCTCTCAC